>CAYSHI010000028.1:0-52334 GCA_964430745.1 uncultured Acidobacteriota bacterium
GTTGTCCTGCTGGGCGCCGAAGACCTGGTACGGAATCGAGTCATCGACGGTGACCCGGTAGAACTCGGCGGTCGGCTGGTTCATCTGCTCCGACCAGCTGCCGCCGGCGTTGAGCGAGACGTTGGCGCCGCCGTCGTTGCCGTTGACCATGTACGCCGGGTTGTTCGGGTTCAGCCAAAGATCATGGTTGTCGCCGTGTCGCACCTGGAAACTGGTCGGAAACGTGCGACCGCCGTCGGTGGACTTGTAGAAGCCGGTGTTCATCGCGTAGACGGTGTCGGGATCGACCGGGTCGGCGTTGATGTGAACGTAGTACCAGGCGCGCTGCAGCAGCTTGCGCTCGGTGTTCACGCGCGTCCAGCTATCGCCGCCATCGTCGGAGCGATAGACGCCGCCGCGTTCGCCGGCAGCCTCGACGAGGGCCCAGACACGGTCGGGATTCGGCGGTGAGACGGTGACGTCGATCTTGCCGACCACGCCGGAGGGCAGGCCGCCCTCGAGCTTGTCCCAGGTCGTGCCCCCGTCCTTGCTGCGGAAGATGCCGCCCTCCTCGGATCCCGAGTGGATCGTCCAGGGCTTGCGATACACCGTCCAGGCGGTGGCGTAGAGGATGCGCGGGTTGGACGGGTCCATCTCGATGTCGTTGAAGCCGGTTTGCTCGGAGACGAAGAGCAGCCGCTCCCACGTTTGGCCTCCGTCCTCGGTCTTGTAGATGCCACGCTCCGCGTTGGGGCCGTAGATGTTGCCGAGCACGGCCGCGTACAGGACGTCGGGATCACCCGGGTGCACCACCATCTCGGGCACCTGAACGTAGCCCGGGCTCCACACATGCGCCCATGACTTGCCGCCGTCGGTGGAGCGGTAAATGCCGTCTCCCGTCGAGATGTTGCCGCGCGGGCAGCCGGAGCCCGTGCCGACCCAGATGACGTTGGGATCCGACGGCGCCACCTTGATGTCGCCGATCGAGCCGACGTTGAAGTACCCGTCGGAGACGTTCTCCCAGGAGATGCCGGCGTCGGCCGTCTTCCACACGCCGCCGCCGGTGTAGCCGGCGAAGTACGTCAGGTTGTCGTGCGGCATACCGGTCACGGCGGTGGCGCGGCCGCCGCGCGAGAACCCGGTGGAACGGTAGGAGAGGAAAGAGAGCAGCTCCGGATCGACGGTGGTGTTCGGGTCTTCTTGGGCCGTGCTCGCCGTCGCTCCCGCGGGAGCCGCCTCGAGGAAAAAGTGCGTGTGATCGCCGTGAGCTCGGGTCGCCACGCCGGGCAAAGATGTCGCGGCCGGTCCGTCCGCACGGGATTCCTGAGCGGGCGCCGGGTTCGCCGACGCCAGGATCACGCCGGCGGACAGCGTGATGTACACGAGCGAGGTGAGGAGTTTCTTCATCAGGGGCCTCCCTTGGGGGCATCAGTCATTCGGGGCGATGGACGGGTTCCATTCTAAAGCCTGAGCTCGCGGTCGGTGATCCCGCCACTTACTCTTTCCCGGGTTTGCCCTTGCGCGGAATCGGCGTATCGCTCATCGCCGCGTGGTACACGAACGAGGCCATGATGACCGCGTTCCTCATCAGGTCGTCGATCGGCAGCGTGTCGAAGTAGTCGAGATTCGTGTGCCCGCCGGTTCCGCCTACCCGATCCTGCAGGAACTGGAAGCCCGGCAGCCCGACCTCGTCGAAGGGCACATGATCGGTACTGCCGACGCCGCGCGACGAGATGGTCGTCATACCGAGGTCCCGGAACGGCTCCATCCATGCCGCGAACATCTCTCTCGCGTACTCGTTGCCCTGCAGGTAGATACCTCGATACCGCCCCGGGCCGTAGTCCTGGTTGAAGTACACGGAGAACTTCTCGTAGGCGGGCGTGGTTCCGACACTCGGGTCCCGCGGGTCGCCGAAGTGGCGCTTGACGTATGCCCGCGACCCGTAGATTCCCTGCTCCTCACCCGACCACAGCGCCACCCGAATCGTGCGGCGCGGCTCGACTCCCACGGCCTTCAAGATGCGCGCCGCCTCCAGCATCACGGCGACACCCGAGGTGTTGTCGCTGGCGTTGGGGCTGGCGTGCCAGGTGTCAAAGTGGGCTCCCAGCATGACCAGCTCGTCGGCGAGGTCGGAGCCGGGGATGTCGCCGAGCACGTTGCTGGCCTGGTCGACCGCTTCTCCCATGCGGTTGCGAATCTCGACCTCGATGGTCACCGGCATGTTCCGCTCGAGGATGCGGTACATGCGGTTGTAGTGCTCGGGGTTCACCGCGACGATGGGCAGAGAGTCGAGATTACCTTGTCGCGACCAGTTGTCGTTCTTGGTGCCGGGGCGAGCAAAGCCGCGCACGGCGCCCGGCCAGCCGCTGCGTGACTCCAGCACCACCGCTACGCCCTCGGCTCGGAAGAAGGCAATCCGCTCGTCGGCACTGACGATGTCCGGGTTCGGAGCCGTCGCGGAGCGTTCCGCGGGGATCAAGACCGGCTCCTCCAGCCCTCGCAGCTCGTCATCCGTCCAAGGTTCGACGCCGGTGGCGAAACGGCTCCGGTCGACCGTGGCCGGCGGCGTCGAGAGCACGGCGGCGCCGCGGAGCCGGCCGCGGTGTCGCTCGAGGTCTTGTCGCGTGCGCACGTCGGCGATGCGCACCGTCAACCGTTGCTTCCCCTCGGTCCCGGGTGTGTTGGCCAGCGGATAGCCAACCATCGGCTGGTAGTCGGGCTCGATCAGGTGCAGCGAGAAATACTCGTTGTCCCAGGCGACGCCGTAGTCCATGAAGGGCTCGATGACGCGGTTGACCAACCCGATACGTTCCATCTCGGCGATCGCCCACGCCTGCGCCCGCGTCATGTCTTGCGAAAGCGTGTATCGCGCCCCCAGAACGTCGGTCATGTACGACAGGGTGTCGGCGAGCTCCGAGCGTTGAAATCCTTCCTCGCGGATGGCTGCGACCGCTGACCAATCGACACTCGGCCGGGCTTCTTGGGCGACGCCGGATTGCGCCATCACGGCGATGAAGAGAACCACCAGGGTTCCACGACGGATCATGTTCGGCTCCGTGGTTGCGTGTTCGATCCCTGTACCTTAGCGGACCGTAACCCGATACCTTCGCACTTGTGGAAACGGATCTTCGAGCGCCGTGTACAAGCTGCCGTCCGGAGCGACGAGCCTCGGACGGCCGACGTCCGGAGTCTCCGTTCCCGTCCACGAGCGGGCGAAGAGAAATCGTCCGTCCGCATCGAACACATCGATCGACCCGTGCGATGTCGTCTCCGCCCCTTCGTCCGAGAAGAGTCGAGCCATCAGTTGATGAGGATCGTCGGTTTCGGTCCAATAGGCGTACGCGATCAGTTCACCGCTTTGCAAACGTATCATCGGCGACAGTTGGCTGAACAAGCCGAACACGTTTTGCTCCCCGAGGTCGGCCGCCCCTACCCCCACCAAGTAGTCGACGTCTCGGCTGACCACTCGGCGAAGTTTGCCGTTACGGTCAAAAAAGCGCACTTCGTAGCTATCGATGTCGCCGAAGACGATCTCCTCGCCGACGGTCCGGACAGGTGGGCGGACGGAATACCACCGGTCTTGCGGGTCCGAGACGTGGACCGTCCACTGGGCCACCAACTCCACGCCCTCGCGCATGTCGAGTACGGACACCCTTGAAGAAGCGACTCCGTCTGCGCTGCTGCTTATGACCAGGGCATCAGTGCCCACGAATCCGACGACGCTGCCGAGCTGGGTTCCATGGGCTGACATCGCATGCGAGTCGATGAACTCGCCGTCCGTGCTCCATATGTCCAAGCGCCCGCAACGGTTGTTGCAGACATACAGTAGAGAGTCCCCATCCCACGCAATACCCGACGGGCTCTGGAGCTCACCCGGGCCCTGGCCCTCACGCCCGGATGCCCAGCGCACGTTGCCGCCCGCGTCGAACGAGACGAGTCGATCGTTCCCATCATCGATCACATAGACGTTTCCCTCCCGGTCGACATCGATCGCGCCAATGGACGCGAGGATCGCGTTGCTCGGCGCGAGATCGGCGCCGAAGACTCGCTCGAGCTCGAACTCGATGCGCGCCGGAACATCCTCTGCCGCGAGCATTCCCGACGCCGGATTCTTGACGTATTCAACGCCGTCACGAACCTCGATCGTCCCCTGCCAGTCGGTACTCGATCCGCACGCGAGGGCCCCGGAAACGGCGCTGGCCAACGCGCAAGCTGCCACGCGCCGCCGGCGATCGCTTTGAAAGCGCCCTTTCCACATTCGCCGTTTCCTTGTAACTGTCTCAACTCGATCCTAAGAGTTTCCAACTCATCGGCTCAAGAGGGTTGCCGGATAGCGACGCCCTATCGATTGCCGGTTGGCGATCCGATCAGACCCAACCAGCGGTTCACGTGGTAGGGACCCGAGCACTCCGAAGCTCGACGGGGCGCCGATAATCATGTACTTGTATCAGCAGTCCCCGGCGATGGCGGCGTCCGTCCGACACCGAGTGGGTGGGTGATGGAAGACGAAAAGACGCGGAGTCCTCTGATTGCCTCGGAAGATTGGTGGACCGTCTGGTTCGGCCTGACCATCCTTCTCGTGGCCACAGTTCTCGGTGTGCTGACGCTCTTCGGCTCCATCTCGACCAAGAGCGTGGCGAAGATCGGGCGCTGGAGCTCCAACCCCGTGGACGTCTTCTATCGGTCGAGCGCCCGAGACGTCGATCTCGAGCCGACATCGACGCTGGCGGAGGTTGCCGCGGCGATCAACGAGGCGACGTCGGCGGCGACCGCGTCGGTCGAAGGAGCGGCCGGCGGCGCGCGCCTGCGTGTGGCCTCGTCGCGAGACGGGGAAGGACAGACGATCTCGCTGAGCGCGCTCCTGGCCGAGCCGGACAACGCCTTCGAGTTTTCCGCCGAGGATCCGGACCCTGCCGGCCTGGGCGCGCGGGCCTATACCTCGCGTGTCTACGGCTCGGCCGATGCCCTGATCGGCAGCGGGCGTCTGACGGTCACCGCGCAGCGCACCGGAGGCATCGTTTTGCCGTTGGTGGTGACCATCGTGTGCACGTTGCTGTTGACGGCGATCGGCGTGCGCGTCATGGGCCAGGATCCGAAGAAGTACGGCATCGCCTTCGTCGCCGTCTTTGTTCTCGCCATCCTGTCGTACACGCTGGCCAGCTACCCGGTCAGCCGGGCCTACGGTCTGGGCTACGCGGCCTGGGCGCTGGTGCTCGGCCTTCTCATCTCCAACACCATCGGCACCCCGGATTGGTTGAAGGCAGGCGTCCGCACGGAGATGTACATCAAGACCGGGCTGGTGCTTCTCGGCGCCGAGATCCTGTTCGCCAAGATCCTCAGCATCGGTGTGCCCGGGCTCTTGGTCGCCTGGGTGGTCACACCGATCGTGATCGTTTTCATGTGGCTGTTCGGCACGCGGATCCTGAAGATGGCCAGCAAGCCCCTGGTGATGATCATCGCCGCCGCGACCTCGGTGTGCGGCGTGTCGGCGGCGATCGCCGTCGCCGCGGCCACCCGCGCGAAGAAGGAAGAGCTGACGCTCGCCGTGGGCATGACCCTGATCTTCACGGTATTGATGATGATCTTCATGCCGATGTTCATCCAGGCCGTCGGCATCAGCGACGTGCTGGGTGGTGCCTGGATGGGGGGCACGATCGACTCCACCGGCGCCGTCGTCGCGGCCGGAGCATTCCTGGGCCCGCGGGCCGAGTCCGTGGCCGCGGTGGTCAAGATGATCCAGAACATCCTGATCGGCGTGGTCGGGTTCTTCGTCGCGGTGTTCTGGATCACCTCGGTCGAGCGGCTACCGGATGCGCCGCGTCCGGGGCTGACGGATATCTGGGTGAGGTTCCCCAAGTTCATCGTCGGCTTCGTGGCGGCATCGATCCTCTTTTCGTTCGTGCTGTCGCCACTGTTTTCCTGGCTGTTCGGGGGCAACGGCGTCGGCCTGGTGGAGTCGTCCGTGATCCGGCCGGTTACCAATCCGCTGCGGGGTTGGTTCTTCTGCCTGGCGTTCGTCTCCATCGGCCTCGAGTCCAACTTCGCCGAGCTCGCGCAACAGATGGAAGGCGGCAAGCCGATGACGCTGTATGTCGTCGGCCAGTCATTCAACCTGATCCTGACGCTGCTGATGGCGTATCTCGCATTCGTGCTCCTGTTCCCCAACGCGGTGTAGATCGGATGAGACGAGCGCCGGACCCCGAAGTCGAGAACCGACACCGCGACGCCGCGACCGGAAGTCGCGAGGACCCGACCGGACGTGGCCAGGTCGAGACCGGACGTGGCGCCGCCTGGGCGCGTTTTGCCATCGGTGTCGGAATCCTGAGCGCGTTTTTCTGGTTCCTGACCACGAGGCCGGTTCCGCCCGGCGCCGCCGGACAGGTCATCGATCGCAATCTTCGAGAAGCCGTCCAGGCCGACGCCCTTTTCTACGCAGACCTCGAACGCATGCCGGCAATCGAGAAGAAGCTGGCCTCGGCGTTGATTGGCCGCTGACGATCCGACGGGGTGGCTGATCTCGTCCCACGAGCTCAGCTTCCGATGGCCACCAAGTAGCGGTCCGTTCGCACGAATATCCGATCGCCGGCAATCGCGGGCGAGGCGATGACGCGCTCGTCGAGGGGATTTCGAGCGATGATCCGCGGCTCGGCGCCCGCTTCGAGAACCACGGCCTCGCCGGTTTCGGAGAACAGATAGACCTTGCCGTCGCCGGCCACCGGCGTTGCCGAGTACACCCCGCCAATCCGCTGCTGCCACAGCCGCTCGCCGGTGTCAGGATCGATCACCGAGGCGATGCCGTTACCGTTGGCCATATAGATGAGGCCGTCGTAGTGCAGGATCGAGGCGATGTAGGGTGCCCCCGTGGGCACGCGCCACAAGATACCGCTGTCGTTGACGTCGCCCCTGCCGCCGAGCCGGATGGCCATGAACGGGCCTGAGCGGTAGCCCCGGCTGGTGTAGAGGATGCCGTCGGCGTAGGTCGGCACGGGTATGGGAAAGCGGTTGGGCTCTCCCGCGTACCAGATCAACTCGCCGGTGGTCGGATCCAGAGACTCGAGCCGCTCGCTGGAGTTGACGATGAGCTCGTCACCGTGCGGGCCGGGAACCACCACCGGCGTGCTGTGCGAGTGCAGGCCGCGGCCCCGGTCGAGCTTGCGCTGCTCGGCGCCCGTGCGCGCATCGAGCCACAACAGATACGACGCTCCCGGATGATCGCACTGCAAGATCACGGAGTCGCCGTACACAATCGGTGAGCTCGCGGCCCCCCACTGCAAGTCGAACGGCGCGTACTCCTCTCCCAAGTGCCGCTGCCATTGCAGCGCACCGTCCATGTCCAGGGCGACGATCTGCCCGGTGCCGAACCACGCGAACACCCGCTCGCCGTCGCTGGCCGGGCTGGGACTGGCGAGGTTGTGTTTGTCGTGTACCGGGTGCTGCGTGCCCTGCAACGGGAACTCGTACTCCCAGAGGAGGTCGCCGCCGGTGCGATCGAACGCCGCTACCGCGAACATGACGTCACGGTCGGCGGAATCAGACCGTGAGCCGCCGAGCGGCTGCTCGACGTCCTCGTCGGCGTCGGGCCCGCGCGCCAGCGTCGGGTGGTTGCCGCGCTGCCGAGTTCCTTTACCCACCTGGTAGGTGACGATCACACGATCGCCCACGACGATCGGCGACGAGACCCCCAATCCCCGCAGCGGCGCTTTCCAGGCGATGTTCTCCGTTTCATCCCATGTCGCGGGCAACGCCGTGCTCCGGGACACTCCCGTGCCATCGGGCCCGCGCCATTGCGGCCAGTCGCCGGCGTCGACCGCGTCGACGACGCGCTGCTGCGCCCCATCGACGGCCGGCGTAATTGCCGTCGAAAGCAGAACAAGCACGCATAGCAGGAAGCGTATTTTCATGACCAACATCCGATCTGGTAGCCTGCGACAAGGAGGTTGAATCTTACAACCAATCCCGCGGCCCGAGTTGTCACCGGCATGACGCGTACGTAATGCACCAACAAGCTCATTGTCGTCACCCGGAACGCCTCCGGGAGTCCGACCAGCTTGCCCTTCCACGTGATGCTGCATTGTTGATCCGCGGTCAAGAGGTCGAAAACTGAAGGGGAGCCGGCCCTTCCTGGCCGACTCCCCGAACGTCCTCGCGATCACGGCCGCAAGCCGATCACCCGGCTCCCGACGACGATCGCTCTTCATGCCCCGCCGACACCAGGCCGTGCCCGGATGACTCCGGGTCGGCAACGCCTGAGCGATGATCCGTCAGCGGCCGCTCAACCCCCGTCGTTATTGCGGGAACTGAAACTCCCACTTCTTGCTGTAGATGCAAGTCAGCGTGGCAACTCCACTGGGCGTGACGGTTGCGTGCCAATTCACCGTGTAGATCCAGGTACTCGGGTCATTAACGTCGCTATCCGCTCCCAGGAGAACGCATGGGTACGGGGGCCCCATGTAAACAGGCACATCATACGAGTCTGCCCAGGCCTGCCCCGGGTTGTAGGGGCCCCAGTTAACGGCTCTGCCGGTATCGTTGGGCACGCCCGCCAGCCGGACCCTGAGGCTGGCGTTTCCATTCTTGCTGTAAGTCGCTACCTCCGTGCCGCACGTAAGGAATTCGTCAGGCCAGCCTTTGGGCCACCACTCCCCGTTGCCGTCGACCACGCCGCATCCTTCAGCCCCGCGGAAGACCAAGGCGGCGTTCGAGTGCGGGGGAGCTGAGTTATTGGCTGTGCCCTCTGACCCCGTGGTGGCTCCGGACACGGACGAATAGGGGTCAACCGCTTCCTGACCGGGTGGCCATGGGCGATTCGCTGCAGCCGACGGCCACGAGCATGGCCAGCACGGCAGAGCAGCAGACGATGGAGGCAAAAATTCTCCTCATAACAACCTCCCTCGCAGAACGGGAGCCGGGGGCGCCGGAAAAAGGAGATACCGGGCCACGGTAGTCGGGCGCGCTGCCAAAAAGCCTGATGGCAACCCTCGAGAATGCTGATTTATGTCCGCGAATCTTCGCCACGAGGCTCGATAACGGTCGTTCCGGACGTGTCGCGCGCACACGGCCATTGGAGCATGGCGCGCGGGTCGCACGATGCATCCGCCAGGTTGCAGTTGACGGAGGATGGGTTTTCATAGAAGGCTCACGCTGCTCCATACCCGGCACGGACCCGTCATCATGACCAGCGACAATCTTCGTGATCGCGACAGGATCGAAGAGCTGCTCGGCGTCGGCGGCCCGGCCGCGGTGCGTGCCAGGCGGTTCGCGGTGGTCCTCTGTATCGCGGTTTTCGCCGTTGCCTGCAGTCAATCTCCGGCAGGTGATCGGCCTGCCGCGCGTCGCGCCGATGGCGACGGTGGGCGAAAGATCCTACGTATCGCCTACGAGCGCGAGATCGACGTGCTCAATGCGCTCACCAGCCAGAACCTGGTGGACATCCATTTCAGCATGGCCGAGGGACTGGTCACGACCGACGAGAACAACAACTACATCCCGGTCCTCGCGCGGGAGATACCCACCGAAGACAACGGCCTGATCGAGCGGAGGGACGACGGCACCGTCGATATCACCTGGTCGTTGCAGGAGGGGGTGCGCTGGCACGATGGACAACCCTTCACCAGCCGGGACGTTTGCTTCACCTGGGGTTTCGTCACGAGTGAAGGCTCCCAGACCTACAACCGTGATCAATACCTCGGAATCATCGATTGCCGAATGCCCGACGAGCACACGGCGGTGTTCACCTGGGATGACGAGTACGGCTACTACGCTGGTCTTTTCGAGGTGATCCTGCCGGCGCATGTTCTGGACGGGATGAGCACCGATCAGATCGTCAATTACACGCCGTACAACCGTGGTGCGGAGACTCCGGGTACCGGCCCCTTTCGATTCGCCGAATGGAAAAGCGGCGAGTACATTCGCGTCGTCCGCAACGAGGACTATTGGAGAGGCGCCGATTACCCCGCCATCGACGAGATCGTCTGGACCTTCATCCCCGATTCGAACACGCGTCTCAACTCCATGAAGGCCCGGCAATTCGACTACGCCCGGCTGGAGCCGGTTCACGCGGACGAGGTCAAGGATCTGGAGGGGTACGAGCTCCACCTGGTCAGCTCGAATACCTTCATGCACCTCGATCTGAGTGTGAACGACGAGCGCGGTCGCACGCTGTTCGGCGATCGGGATGTGCGCCGGGCCATCTTCCACGCCATCGACCGTCCGGCGATCGCCGAGCAGCTCATGCAGGGAACGGTGACGGTTGCGCACACACCGCTGAACCCGACGAGCCCGTACCACAACCCCGAGGTGCCGACCTACGATTTCGATCCCGAGCTGTCGCGGCGGTTGCTCGACGCGGCCGGCTGGATCCCGGGAGCTGACGGGATCCGCCAGAAGGACGGCGAACGCTTTGCTTTCGTCATGCTCAACCGCGCGGGAACGGCCGACCGGCTGGCGATCGCCCAGGTCGCCCAGGCACAGCTCAAGGCGGTCGGTATCGAGGTGGTCTTCGAGACGCTGGAAAGCGCCGCGTGGTCGCAACGCTGGCGCGGCGGCCAGTGGGAAGCCATGGTGAGCGGATGGTTCCTGCCCGCCGATCCGAGCCTGACCAACATTTACTCCTGCGATGGTTCCAACAACATGACCGCGATGTGCAATTTTGAGCTCGATGATGTGCTGCAGCGGTCGGACCGCGCCCTCGACTTCGCCGCTCGCAAGCCGTTGCTCGACGAGGCCCAGGTGCGCCTTGCGGAAGTCGCCCATTCACTCCCGATTTACTACAACGTCGTTCCCGAGCTCGTCAGCCGACGGGTGAAGGGATATCGAGGCAGCGGCACCAATTTCGGTAGCTTCTGGAACCTCTACGCCTGGGACATCATCGAGTAAGTGACCGCCTACCTCAGCCGCCGCCTGCTGCAAACGGTTCCTCTGCTGTTCGGTATCTCGATCGTTCTGTTCGCCGTCATCCAGGCGGCCCCCGGCGGCCCCGAGGCCAGCCTCCTGGAGACGGGTCGTTTCATCGATCCCGTGGTCATCGAGGCCTACCGGCAGCGGTTGGGAGTCGACCAGCCGATCCCGGTGCAGTATCTGCGGTGGCTCTCGGCCGTGTTGGTCGGTGATCTGGGCGTGAGCTTTTCGACGACGAGGCCGGTCGTCGAGATGATCGCCGAGCGGCTTCCCGCGACGCTGATCCTGATGGGCTCGGCGTTCGTCCTGGCGGCAGTGGTTGCGGCGTTTCTGGGCATAGCGGGCGCCGTGCGACCGCACACTGCGCTCGACCATGCCGGAACGACCTTGTCGTTTGTCGGGCTGGCGATGCCGGTGTTCTGGTTCGCCCTGATTCTGCAGCTCGTTTTCGCCGTCCGGCTTGGGTGGCTACCCGTTGCCGGCACTCAGACGGTAGGCGACACGTCGTTCGGTGATCGACTGCTGCACCTCGTGTTGCCGGCCGTCGTTCTGTCGTTTCGTTACATCGCCGGCTGGTCTCGGTACCTTCGGGCCAGCCTGGCGAGCGAACTGAGGGCCGACTACATCCGGACGGCGCGGGCGAAGGGTCTGCCCGAGCGCACCGTGGTGGGCGTTCACGCGGTACGAAACGCGCTCATCCCGGTGGTCTCGATCATGGCGCTCAACCTCGCCGATCTTTTTTCGGGCGCCGTGATCACCGAAACCGTGTTCGCCTGGCCCGGCATCGGTCGCATGTTCGTGCAGGCCATGTTCTCTCGCGACTACCCCTTGCTGATGGGCATCCTGCTGCTCGGGTCCACCATGGTCGTCGTTTTTAACCTCGTCGCGGACGTCGTCTACGGCGCCCTCGATCCACGCATTCGCTATGAGTGATCTGTGGCGACATCTCCGTAGGCACCGAGGGGCGGTGTGGTCGCTCGGGCTGATTGTCGGCGTGGCGCTCGCCTGCGCGGCGGCCCCGTTGATCGCGCCCTACGAGTTCGACGCCATCGACCTGTCGAGCATTCGGCAGCCGCCGTCCCCGCAGCACCTGATGGGAACCGACGATCTGGGCCGCGACGTCTTCTCGCGGGTGCTGTACGGGGGTCGTGTATCCATGCTCGTCGGCCTCCTCGCGGCGGTTGTCGGCACCGGCTTGGGAACGGCCGTCGGCGCTTTCGCCGGCTTCTACGGGGGGCGCATCGACAATCTCCTCATGCGCATGACCGACGTCGCCTATTCGATCCCCGTGCTGCCTCTGTTGATCGTACTTAGCTCCTACGTGCAGGGCGCCGCGTGGTCGATGGCCATCGTCATCGGGTTGCTGAGCTGGATGGCCACGGCTCGCGTGGTGCGGGGCGACGTTCTGACGATCCGCCAGATGAGCTACGTCGAGGCGGCGCGTGGGCTCGGCGCGACAAACCGTCGCATCATCGCTCGCCACGTTCTTCCCAATGCATTGGGGCCGATCGTCGTCGCGGCGACTTTGGGTGTCGGTAACGCCATCATTCTCGAGTCGTCGCTCAGTTTTCTCGGGTTGGGGGTGCAGCCGCCGACTCCGACCTGGGGCAACCTGCTGCAGGACGCCCAGGCGAGGATGGCATCGGAACCGTGGCTGGCGGTCTTTCCGGGTGCGGCGATCCTGCTGGTTGTTCTGGCGGTAAACTTCGTCGGCGACGGCTTGCGCGATGCCCTGGATCCCGCGGGAAGGCCGACGTGAGCCGCCTGCTCGAGGTCCGGAACCTAGTGACTCGCTTCGACACCGAGGAGGGTGTCCTCAACGCGGTCAACGGCGTGAGCCTCACGGTGGACGAGGGCCGGGCATTGGCCGTCGTCGGGGAGAGCGGCTGCGGCAAGTCGGTGACGGCGCTTTCGATCATGCAGCTCGTACCCTCTCCCGGGCGCATCGAAGGCGGCGAGGTGTTGCTGCGAGGTACCGACCTGCTGTCGTTGTCGCCATCGGCGCTGAACGATGTGCGTGGCCGGGAGATCGCCATGGTCTTCCAGGACGCAACGACTTCGCTGAACCCCGTGCTCGACATTGGGCGTCAGATCGGCGAGACGATCCGGCGCCACACTCCCGCAACGCGTGAGGAAGCACGGCAGCGAGCGATCGATCTTCTCGTGCGCGTAGGCATCCCCGACGCACAAGCGGGACTCCGCCGCTACCCGCACGAGTTCTCCGGCGGGCAACGTCAGCGGATCATGATCGCCATGGCGCTTGCCTGCAGGCCGGCCATCTTGATCGCCGACGAGCCCACCACAGCTTTGGATGTGACGATACAGGCACAGATCGTCGAGCTCGTCGCCGAGCTCCGCGCCGAGCTGGGCATGGCCGTTCTCTGGATCACCCATGACCTCGCGCTGGTAGCCGGATTGGTCGACGAGGTGGCGGTGATGTACGCGGGGTTCATCGTCGAGCGGGCGTCGGTGGCAGAGCTCTACGAGCGACCACGGCACCCCTATACGCTCGGCCTGGTGCGTGCGATTCCACGGTTCGACGGCCCGGCGCGTCGACGGCTCGAGGCCATCGAGGGGCGCCCGCCCGACCTGCGGCAGAACTTCGCATGCTGTCCCTTTGCGCCGCGGTGCACCTGGGTCGTTGACCGATGCTTGGAGGAGCGTCCTGAGCTGGTCGACGTCGGAGGCGGGCACGTTTCGGCCTGTTGGCGGACCGACGAGCTCGAGCATCCGATCCCTGAGCTCTCGTCATGAGGAGGGGAGCCGAAGCAGGCGCGCGGCCGGAGATGGCGGCCGCGGGAGAAAGCGGTGGTCCTGACGCTCCCCGCGCCCGAGACGAGGCCGACGTGCTGCTCGAGGTCCGCGACTTGTGCAAGCATTTCCCGGTGCGCCGGGGAGTGCTGCGGCGGCGCGTCGGCGAGGTGCGGGCCGTCGACGGGGTCAGCTTCGAGATTCGTGCCGGTGAGACCCTCGGGCTTGTCGGCGAGAGCGGCTCGGGGAAATCCACGACCGGACGAGCTGTGCTTCGCCTGACCCGCCCCAGCAGCGGGCGAGTGATCTTCGAAGGGGACGATCTTGCGACCATGGCCGCCGACCGCTTGCGGCAGGCGCGTCGCGACATGCAGATGATCTTCCAGGATCCCTATTCGTCGCTGAACCCCCGCATGCGGGTGGCCGATATCGTGCGGGAGCCGCTGCGCATCCATGGCATGCGGGCGGACGGCGACGTAGTCGCAGCTCTGCTCGACAGGGTCGGACTCGACCGGCCGGCCGGCCGTCGGTTTCCGCACGAGCTCTCGGGAGGGCAGCGTCAGCGGGTTGCCATCGCGCGCGCCCTGGCGACCGGCCCCAAGCTCGTGGTCGCGGACGAGCCCGTCTCCGCGCTCGACGTCTCGATACAGGCGCAGATCATCAATCTCATGGCCGATCTCAAGGAGGAACGGCGCCTTACCTACCTCTTCATCGCCCACGATCTCTCGATGGTCCGCCACATCAGCGACCGTGTGGCGGTCATGTACCTCGGCAAGATCGTCGAGACAGGGGATCGAGAGGCGGTCTTTCGCCGACCGTCTCATCCATACACTCGAGCGCTGATTGCCTCCATACCGGCACCGCTCCCCGGGCGCCCGGCGGTGCCGGCGGGCGGACCGATGGAGGGCGATATGCCCAGCCCCGCCAACCCTCCGTCGGGTTGCCGTTTCCGGACCCGTTGCGCGTTTGCCACGGAGCTGTGCTCCGAGCGGGAGCCGCAACTGCGGGAGATCGGGGATCCGCGTCGGCGGGAGCCGTGGGAGCCGCAACCGCGGGAGGCGGACTTCGGTGAGCCCGGCCCGTCCACGCCCGATGCGTCGGAGGCCGAAATGCGGAAGCCGGCCCCGCGGAAAGCGAGGTTGTCCTCGCCCGACGATACACGGGCACGAAATCGGGTAGCCTGCCACCACGCGGAGGAGATCGCGAAGAAGATCTCGTCAGACACGACTTTATGAGAAGGGGCGTTCTTTGGGAGCGCCGCCGAGGGAGGTTGTCGTGGCAAAGGACACGTTGCGTTGGGGTGTGATCAGTACTGCCAACATTGGCCGCGCGGCGGTCAATCCCGCGATCCAAGCATCGAGCAACGGTGAGCTGGTGGCCGTGGCCTCACGTTCCGATGAAGCGGCGCGAGCCTTCGCCGAGGAGGGGGAAATTCCCCGACACTACAGTAGCTACGAAGCGCTGCTCGGGGCCGAGGACATCGACGCCGTCTACATCCCGCTGCCCAACAACATGCACAAGGAGTGGTCGATTCGTGCGGCCGAGGCGGGCAAGCATGTCCTGTGCGAAAAGCCGCTCGCGCTCGATGCCGCGGAGTGCGAGGAGATGGAAGCGGCTGCGGAGGAGCACGGCGTCAAGCTGATGGAAGCGTTCATGTACCGGTTCCATCCGCGCAGCCAACGCGTTCTCGAGATGGTGCGCGACGGCGTGGTCGGCGAACCCAAGACGATTCGGAGCGCTTTCACCTTTCGCCTCAACCGGCCGGACAATATCCGCTGGATGCCGGAGCTTGGTGGAGGCGCCCTCATGGACGTCGGCTGCTACTGCGTCAACGTGAGCAGGACGATTGCCGGCGAGGAGCCGGCGGAGGTTCAGGCGACCGCGAGCCGCGCCGATACAGGCGTCGACGATCACCTCGTCGGTATTCTCCGATTTCCCGGCGGGGTCGTCGCCCACTTCGATTGCGCCCTGACCATGGAAAGGTGTGAGTTCTACGAAGTCGCCGGCACCGAAGCCGGCCTTCGCGTACCGGCGGCCTTTCTTCCGGGGACGGCCGATGCTCTCATCGAAGAGCATCGGGGCAGGGGAGACGCCGTCGTTCACACGGTCGACGGAATCGATGAGTACCGGCTAATGGTGGAGCACTTTGCCGACTGCGTGCTGGGTGACGAACAGCCGCGATATTCGGCGGCCGAGGCGGCCGACAACATGCGGGTGATCCGGGCTCTCTACGAGTCGGCCGCCCGGGGCGGCGCGCCGGTCGAGGTGGGAGGTCGTTAGCATGATTGCAAAGAGCCTTGGGATCGTTTCCGTGGGCGCGTCAATTGCCGTGTTGTTGGCGATCAACGCCTGCTCGCCGGCAACGGAAGAGGTAGTCGGGCCGGCGCCGCCGGGCGAGACGGAGTTTTCCGAAGCCGCCGCCATCGACGCCGTCGTCGAGACGGCCATGGCAGAGCACCGCATTCCCGGGGTTGCCGTTGCCGTCGTGCGTCAAGGAGAGGTATTGCTGTCGAAGGGCTACGGTCTGGCCGACCTCGAACACCAGGTCCGGGTGACTCCGGAGACCATGTTCCAGTCAGGGTCGGTGGGCAAGATGTTCACCGCCGCGGCCGCCATGGTGATGGTGGAGGAAGGCCGCCTCGACCTCGATGTCCCCATCAAGACCTACATTCCGGAAGCCCCCGCCATGTGGGACGCGATCACGCTCAGGCACCTGCTCTCGCACACCTCGGGAATCCCCGACTACACCACCGACGAGATGGACTACACCCGCGACTACCCCGAAGACGATCTTGTTCGGATGGCGATCGAGCTGGAGCTGGAGTTCCCCGCCGGGGAGCAGTGGAACTACTCCAACACCGGCTACGTCATGCTCGGAATCATCATCGGACGTGTCGCCGAACAACCGTATTGGGAATTGCTTCGGGAACGGGTCTGGGACCCGGGAAGCGTACCCACCATACGGGTGAACTTCGCCACCGACATCGTCCCGCACCGATCTTCCGGCTATCACCTCGAGGACGGCGAGTTGACCAACCAAGGCTGGGTGGCTCCGTCGCTGAACTCGACGGCGGACGGGTCCTTGCTCCTGAGCCTGCAAGACATGATCGCCTGGAACGAGGTGGTGCGTAATCGCGCCGTTCTGAGTCCTCAGAGCTGGGACGCCATGCTCACACCGATCCTGCTCAACAGCGGAGAGCCGTACCCGTATGGTTTCGGCTGGGGTGTCACCGAGCTCGGCGGCCACCCGGTGCACGAGCATGGCGGCGGATGGCAGGGATTTCGCACCCAGTACACGCGCATCGTCGATGACGATATCGCCATCGTCGTGCTTACCAATGCCTCACATGCCGAACCGGGGGAGATCGCCGAGGCGATCGCCGGCGTGCTGGATCCGACGTACGCCAACGACGCCGGTTAGGTTTCAGTGCCCGCGCCGCAGCGGGCGGCGCCGGCCCGCGCGATGTCCCCGAGTGGGACGCTAGCGCACGCGCACGACGATCTTGCCTACGCTGCGTCGGGATTCCATCAAGCGGTGAGCCTCGGCGATCTCATCGAAAGCGAAGGTAGCGCCGACCACCGGCCGGATCTCGTGCTCGGCGGCGAACGCCGTGAGTTCCGACCACAGGTGCGACATCCGCTCGGCGTCCTTCAACAGATAGCCGATGTGGGAGGCAAGCATGCCGCGTGATCCGGTCGCCAGGCGCCCGATGCCGGCGCGCGGCATGTCCCGCCACGTGCGCCACCATGACAGCGGATTCCAGCGGCGCAGCTCGTAGCCGGCAAAGCCCGCCACAACGATGCGGCCGAACGGGGCGAGCAGGCCGAAACTGTCGTGAAAGACGCGCCCGCCGACGACCTCGAGCACGACATCGACGCCGGCTCGAGCGCTCGCGTCGTCAGCCCGGACGGCATCCCTGACCTTGTCGGCGAAGCCCGGCTCGCCGTAGCTGACCGCGAGATCGGCGCCCAGGTCTCGCAGCATCGGCAGCTTCGACTCGCTCCCCGCGGCAGCGTACACGGTGCATCCGAATGCCTTGGCGATCTGCAGCGCCGCGGTGCCGACGCCACCGGCTGAGGCTGTGATCAAGACGCGATCGCTGGGCCGGAGGCGTGCCATCTCCATGAGGCTGACCCAGGCGGTCATGTAGTTGACGGCAAATGCCGTGTTTTCCTCGAGCGAGAATTCCGGCAGTGCCGGCAGCGCCTGTCCCGCGGGGACGACGACCCGCTCGGCGTAACAGCCCGCCTGGGCCCCGACGATCACACGCTCGCCGACGCGTTCATCGTCGACGCCGTCGCCGACTTTCTCGATACGGCCGCAAGCCTCCATGCCGACGACATAGGGGAGCGGTGGAGCCCAGCCATAGAGGCCCTTGCGCGACAACACCTCGGCGTAGTTGATGCCGACGGCATCGATCCCGACCATGACCTCTCCGGGCGCGGGGGTCGGCTCCGGTACCTCCGAGACCTGCAGCACCTCGGGACCTCCGTGACGCCGCAAGAGGACGGCCTTCATTCGCCGCGCACCGCACGAGGGCATGTGAACCGCTGGCTGCTCATGCGGGCGATCATACGGTGCCCGGCGCGATGGGGAAAACACCGGCAGGCGGGCTCAACGCCCGCAAAGTGGTCGCCCGCGGCGCCGTATCAGTCCGCGAGGGCACTCCAGAAATAGGCGATCGAGATCTTCCAACCGGACTGCCGCGGCAGGCCGTGGCCCTCGCGCAACAAGCTGATGATTTTGCGATGGCGCCACAGGCTCCACGCGGCCCAGAGCTCGTAGTACCAGTTCCCGATCCGTCTGGCGATCATCGTGTGTTCCCCCTTCTGATCCAGTCATGCGCTGAGAAATGAACTTATCCAAGCTCATGACTACTTGATGATAGAAAAATTAACATAAACATATCAATACTTATTTTTGCTTAGTATTAATCAGCTATGCTTATCTGATATTCCGGTGGTGATACTCTGATGCGCTGGATGCGTCTCCGTACTGAAGTCGTCTCCACACGTCGAAGGCCCGTCCCTTCGCGCCGAGGAGGTCCTTTGATGGGAGCTCGACGACACCCCCGTGAAATCCGCCCGCAGGCTCCTGCCTCCACGTTTGTCGCGACTCTGGTGAGGGCGGCGAAAGCCACGGTCGTTCCGGCACTGCTGGTCACGGCGTTGGCGTCGGCGGCGTGTTCCGGAGCACCCTCCCGCGAAGAAGCCGCGACGTTGATGGTCGTCAACGCCCGCGTGTGGACGGCGAACCCGGGTCAGCCCTGGGCGCAGGCGGTGGCCGTGCGGGACGACACGATCGTCGCGGTCGGTCGGCGCCCCGACGTGCAACCCTTTCTGGGCGACGACACCCTCGTCGTCGACGCCAACGGCGCCATGGTTGTTCCCGGCTTCATCGACACGCACGTGCACTTCCTGTCGAGCGGGTTTGGCCTCTCCTCGGTGCAGTTGCGCGACGCGGCGACGCCCGAGGAGTTCAGCCGGCGCATCGGAGAATTCGCCGCCGGGCTCGAGCCCGACTCCTGGATCACCGGCGGCGACTGGGACCACGAGATGTGGGGCGGTGAGCTCCCGCGCGCCGACTGGATCGACGAGTTGACGCCCGAGACCCCCGTGTTCGTCAGCCGGCTCGACGGCCATATGGCGCTCGCCAACACCGCCGCCATGCGAGCCGCGGGCGTCGACTCGTCGACGGCGGAGGTCGACGGCGGCACCATCGTCCGCGACGCCGCCGGCACCCCGACGGGTGTCTTCAAGGACAACGCCATGGCGCTGATCGATGGCGTGATTCCCGGCCCCTCCGACGAGCTCGAAGACCGAGCCCTGGACGCTGCCATGGAGTTCGTTGCCTCCAAGGGCGTGACCACCGTCCACAATATGGGGACATGGACTGACCTGGCCGCGTTCGACCGCGCCCACGACGCCGAACGGATGCTCGTTCGGATCTACGCCAGCGTGCCGCTGAGCACCTGGGAGCGGCTCCGCGATCGGGTGGAGGCGCAGGGAAGCGGGGATGCATGGTTGCGAACCGGCGGGCTGAAAGCGATGGTCGACGGCTCGCTCGGCTCCCATACGGCCGCGTTCTTCGAGCCGTTCACCGACGCACCCGAAGACACCGGGTTGTTCGTCAACACGCCGGAGGATCTCTACGCCTGGTCCAGCGCCGCCGACGCCGCCGGGTTACAGGTCAGCGTCCATGCGATCGGCGACCGCGCCATCAATATGCAGCTCGACATGTTCGAGAACATCGCCGCCGAGAACGGCGAGCGTGATCGCCGCTTCCGCATCGAACACGCCCAGCACATCCAACCCGACGACATCCCGCGCTTCGGGCAACTCGGCGTGATCCCCGTCATGCAGCCCTACCACGCCATCGACGATGGCCGCTGGGCGGAGAGAGTCATCGGCCCCGAGCGCATCAAGACGACGTATGCTTTCCGCTCGCTGATCGACGCCGGCGCGCGACCGGCCTTCGGCTCCGATTGGTCGGTGGCGCCGCCGACGCCGCTGGAGGGGATCTACGCGGCGGCGACCCGACGAACCATCGACGGCGCCAATCCGGAGGGTTGGGTGCCCGAGCAGAAGATCACCGTCGAGGAGGCCCTTCGCGCCTATACGATCGACGCCGCGTATGCGTCGTTCGAGGAGGACATCAAGGGCTCACTCGAAGTGGGCAAGCTCGCCGATCTGGTGCTCCTCGAGCGCGATGTGATGGAAATCCCGCCGGAGGAAATCGGCGAGGTTCGCGTGATCGCCACGGTTGTCGGCGGGAGAGTCGTCTTCGACGGTCGATAGCGGAGACGCTGTTCGCCAAGGCCGCAACGATTCAGCTTCGCCTCGCGACGATCACCCCCGAGACCGCCGTGGTCACCGTTGCCACGAAGAACAGCGCGATGGCGGCCGCGTTCAGCAACGCCCCCCACTGCCTCCACGGCAGCCATAGCCGCGCGTCCCCGGCGATGCGCAACAGGAGCGAGGCGTGCAGCAGGGTGAGGTGGCCGTAGAAGACCCGCCGGAAGGGGATGTCGACGCCGGTGACGGACGGAAAGACGATGGGGGCGTGGACGAAGATCATGCTGAAGACGAATCCGAGAAAGACGGCGTGGTACGCGGCGTCATAGGCGTAGCCTGAGCTCACCGGGCCCACCACGAGCTGGATGCTTCCGGCGACCACCATCCACCCGTACCCGAGGACGAGACCGATGGCCACGAATCGGGGTAGGCCGGGTTCGGAGAGGCGTCGGCGGGCAACGTCGTATCTCAGAAGCCAAAGCGCCATGACCACGAAGCCTGCGGCCACCATGCGCGTTCCGGTCTCCGGGCGCGGCCCGGACGCGATCAGGCCCGCAAGGGTTACCGCCACGGCCCCGTAGAGGCCCATGAATGCGGTCCGAGGAATGCTCACGAAGCGGCTCAATTCGAGGCGTTCGGCGACGATGGTCAGCACCGGGAAAGCGACCCACCACGGCACAACGCGGTAGACCGGCCAACCGCTGAGCCACAGGAGGTTGCCGCCCAGCCAGCAGGCCGCGCCGACACCCATGATCAACATCACGGGCCCCGGTTGCCGCCGGGCGAGAGCAGCCATGACCAGGAGGAACGCGAGGGAGCCCGCGGTCATCAGAAGGGGGCCGGCGATCGAGGACGGGAGAGCGAGCAGGGCGATGCCGCCGAGGCCGGTCAGGAGCGGGGCCGAGTACGCCCATTTCCGACCCAACGCGACCGCCCGTTCCAATCCGATCACGGTGCCGACGAAGCCGACCACCATGAGGGGGCCGTGTGCAGCCAGCGGCGCTTTCGCCGCGGCCGGTAGGTTCCAGCCGATGCGAACGAGCCCCGCCCAGAGGCCGGCGCCCAGGGCGATGAGGGCCGTCATCAGGAAGGGGACGCGCTGACGCTGGATCACGTCTGCTTGCGAGGCACGCAGCGCTCCAGCACGTCTCGCAGAGCGCTCATCTCGAACGGCTTCGACAGGTATTCGTCCATGCCCGCCGCGATGGCCCGCTCCCGTGCCCCCGCGCCCGCGTGGGCCGTCAGGGCAATGATCGGGAGATGCCGATTCTTACCGCCTTCCAGCTCGCGACGCCGGATCGCCGCGGTCGCCTCGTAGCCGTCCATCTCGGGCATCCGGCAGTCCATCAGCACCGCGTCGAAGTCCGTTTCGCGCAGAGCGTCCATGGCCTCTCGTCCGGTCGCGACGAGCTCGGTGTCGCATCCCATGATCTGCAGCATCTCCTCGGCGATGATCTGGTTCACCAGGTTGTCTTCCGCGACCAGCACGCGAAGTTTCAGCGGGTCTTGCGCGATCCCGCCGGCATCAAAGGGCTGTTGCGCCTTCACGGCATCGACGCCGTCTTCGTCGATCGCATGTCGGATCTCCGAGAGCAGGCGCTTTCGGCTCACCGGTTTGGTGACACAGCCGGCGATCCCCAGCTCCACCGCATCGGGGAAGCATACCGCGCTACCGAGGGGGCTGAGCATGACGATAGGCGCTTTGACATAGGAGCCGGAGTCGCGCAGGCGACCGACCAGGGCCGCGCCGCTCGTCTCGGGCATGTCGCGGTCGACGATGATCAGGTCGAAGAGTGTGCCCGCGGTGTTCGTGGCCGATAACGTCGTGAGCGCGTGCGACGCGCTCGCGACCACCGCCGGGTGCATTCCGCATGCGCGCAATTGCGCCGCCAGGATCCGGCCGCTCGTGGCGTTGTCGTCGACCACCAGCACACGGAGCCCGGCAAGTCCGGCGGAGTCCGGGGCCGGCTGGGAATCGGCGTTTTCCTGCCTTCGCAGCCGCACCGTTACCCAGAACGTCGACCCCCGCCCCGGTGCGCTTCGGAGACCGACCTTGCCGCCCATCAGCTCGGCGAGCTGCTGGACGATCGCCAACCCGAGGCCCGTGCCGCCGTACTCTCGCGCCGTGGTGTTGTCGGCCTGAGAAAAGGCGCTGAAGATCTCGCGGTGCTTCGGGGGTGCGACGCCGATCCCGGTATCCGTGACCTCGATGAGGATGAGGGAATCACGCTCTGTTTCCTCGAGCTGTTCGAGGCGCACCACGATTTCACCTGAATCGGTGAACTTGACCGCGTTTGAGAGGAGATTCATGAGCACCTGCCGAAGCCGCAGCGGATCGCCGCGCACGGGCGTGATCAGCCCGTCGGGAATGTCCGTCAACAGCTCCAGCCCCTTCTCCGCGGCGTGCTGGGCGAGGAGGTTCACCGCTTCCTCGACGGCTTCCTCGATGTCGAAGTCCACCTCGTCGAGCCGCAGCTTGTTCGCCTCGATCTTGGAATAGTCGAGGACTTCGTCGATTACATTCAATAACGTGTCCGCGGAGGCACGGATGTTGTGGGCGAAGCTCTGCTGCCTCGATGTGAGCGGTGTGGTCTGCAGCAGCTCCAGCATGCCCATGACGCCGTTCATGGGAGTGCGGATCTCGTGGCTCATGCGGGCGAGGAACTCGGACTTGGCCTGATCCGCCTCCACGGCCGCATCGCGCGCCACGGTCAGCTCCAGCGCGCGCTCGTTTACGAGCTGCTTGTGGTACAGGTCGGTCCAGTACTCCCGGTGCAGACGCCGGCCGATAGAAATCAAGAAAAGCACCCCCGCCACGAGCATCAGCGAGATCGCGTAGTGCTCGGGTGTGCCGCCGAGCGGCGTGACAACCGCGAGCGGAAGCATCATGAGGATGAGAAAGGTCGTCATCACGGTGCGGCTGGGAGCGAGGGTCGAGACGCCGGCTGATGCAATGCCGACGGTTGCCATCAGTGCCAGGTTGGTTGCCGGCACGAGGCCATCCGCCAGCATCGCGAACGACCAGAACGCGGACCACACCGCGCCGATGCTCGCCGCCGAGAGGCCGAACAAGACCTTCCAGGACCGCGGATGCCGCTCGTACCAGCGGTCGAACGCCAGGATCATGACCAATCGCCAGAATCCGATGGCCAGCAACGACGCCGCGACGACGAGCGTGAGCCGTGGGAAACGTGTCTGGTACGACGTCGACAACACCACCGTGGCGAAGAGCACGATGTAGATCACCGTCCCCGGGGCCGTGCGTTGCGCGGCTGTCCGATAGGCCTGCCGGAGGAGGTCCGGGTCGGTGACCCTTCGGGCTGCCGGGACGGATTCGGGGTTCAATTGCGGCCTCTTGTCGCCACGGAGGTCACGAATTCGCCGTTGACGGAACGGTTTCCACGCGCAGATGCGCACCGATGCTTACCAGAGCGTAGCGAGCCCGTGCGACGACGAGAAACCCTTTCGTGCACATGCGAGTCGGCAGGCGCGGACCCAGCGGGTGTGCTCAGGCGGATAGGAATCCGGCGATCGCTTCGAGATCGGGCCGAACCGGCTCAGGCCGCTCGACGGCGCGGGCGGCCGCCGGGACATCCTTCAGGCCGTTACCTGTGATCAGCAGCACGGTGCTTTCGGAGTGCTCGACGATGCCCTTGCGAAGCGCTTCTTCGAGGCCGGCCAGGGCGGCCGCCGCGGCCGGCTCGGCGAAGACGCCGCTCGCGGACGCCAGCCTCGGAATTGCCGCGAGGATGTCGTCGTCGGTCACTGAAACGGCGGCCCCGCCGCTCTCGCGGATGTGTCGCAGACACAACCGCGCGTTGCGGGGAGCCTCCACCGTCAAGCTGTCGGCGACGCTGTGCGCGCCGGGAACGCGCGTCACATCGTCGAGACCGGCGGCCCAGGCGTCGGCGATCGCGGCTGAGCCTTCGGGCTGCACGGCAACCAGACGTGGTTGGCGGATGATCAACCCGGCGGCCTGCAGGTCGGCGAACCCGCGGGCGATGCCCGAGAGAATGACGCCGTCGCCTACGGGAACAACCACGACGTCGGGAACATCCGGTGCCATCGAGCGGGC
The DNA here is from genome assembly GCA_964430745.1 of uncultured Acidobacteriota bacterium. Taxonomy (GTDB): domain Bacteria; phylum Acidobacteriota; class UBA890; order UBA890; family UBA890; genus CBDCGW01. The sequence goes on from CAYSHI010000028.1 coordinate 24,497, forward strand.
GATTTCCAGCGCGGCCGTCTTCTTGCCTTCGATGGTGTACGGGTTCAGGGCCGTGTTCCGGTTGTACCAACCGAACTTCCGGCACGCTGCCAGGCAGAGCTCGAAAGCCACGTCGTAGGTGGCGTCGACCGGTACGAGGCGCGACCCGTAGGAAAGGATCTGCACCAGCTTCGCTTCGGGGGCCGAGGCGGGCACGAACAGCACGGTCTCCAGGCCGGACGCCGCCCCGGCTGCCGCCAGCGCCGTTCCGGCGTTGCCCGTCGAAGCCGCCGCGATCGTCCGGAAATCGTATTCGATCGCCTTTGCCGCAACCAGAAGCGAGGCTCGGTCCTTCGTCGAACCGCTCGGATTACGCGTGTCGTCCTTGATCCACAGACGCTCGATGCCGAGCTCCGCGCCGAGCCGGGGAGCGGGAAGCAACGGCGTGTCGCCGGCGGGGAATGCCGGAAAGCTGTCGGGTCCACGGACCGGCAGGAAGGCGGCCAGGAATCGAGGATCTGCCGGGCTCTCGTCGGGCCAGGTGCCGGGCAGGTCGAGCATCTCGATCTCGAGCACCCCTCGCGTCGAGCCGCCGGCTCGCTGCCCCTCGGTGCACGTCGGGCATACGAGGAGGGCCCGGTCCTCGGCGTATTCGGCGCCGCACTCGGAACATCGCAGGCGAAAAGCACTCATCGGAAGGCCCTCGTGGCCCGGCGCGGCTCTCTCCATCGTGGGGTTGCAGCAGGGCAGCGCGCCGCGGGCGAGCGACTCACATTGTCAGCGCCATGAGCGCCTTCTGGACGTGGAGCCGATTCTCGGCCTCGTCGTACACCACGGATTGCGGTCCGTCGATCACCTCGTCGGTTACCTCGTGCGAGCGGTCCGCGGGCAACGGGTGCATGTAGAGCATGTGCTCCTTGCCGAGCGCCATGTGCTCGGCATCGCAACGCCAATCGGGGTAGGACTCGATGAGTCGGATGCCCTCTTCGTGATCGCGGGTGTGAACGAGCGGGCCCCACGACTTCGGAACCACCACGTCGGCGTCTTCGAAGGCGTCCTCGAAGCGGTGCGTGATCTCGAAGCGGGCGCCGCCGGCGTCGGCATTGGCTCGAGCCTGTTCCTCGATCTGAGGAAGGAGCTTGAACTCCGGTGGGTAGGCGAGGGTCACGTCGATGCCGAAGCGGGGCATCATCAAGATGAGGCTCTGCGGCACCGAGATCGGCCGCACGTAGTTCGGCGCGCTCGTCCATGCCACGCCAAGCTTGAGCCCCTTCGTGTCGCCGAGCTTCTCGCGGATCGTCAGGTAGTCGGCGAGGATCTGGCACGGGTGGTAGACGTCGCACTGCATGCTGATCACGGGTACCGAAGCGTGCTCGGCGACCTGGGAGAGGTAGGCGTTGCCGTCGCCGAAATCACAGTGCCTGATGGCGATGGCCTCGCCGTAGCGCGACAACACGTTGGCGGTGTCGCGAGCGTTCTCCCCGTGGCTGATCTGCATCCGCTCCGGGGACAAGTAAATCGCGTGCCCTCCGAGCTGCGTCATTCCCGTCTCGAACGAGTTGCGCGTGCGCGTCGAAGCATCGAAAAAGATCATGTACAGCGTCTTGTCGTCGAGCAGTCGGGTCGGCACACCGGCCGCGCGGTCGGCCTTGAGTTTCGCGGAGAGCGAGAACAGCGTCTCGAGCTCCGGAAGGCTCCAATCCTGGGTGGACAGGAAGTCCCGGCCCTTCAAGCCCGCCGCCGCGATCTCGTCATGGTTCATCGTGTGTCTCCGCTCTCTCTCCGGTGTTTCAGCACCGGTCAGTCGTTGTCTGTTCTCAGGTCCTCGGCATGCGCCGCGAGCGCCTCGGGCATCAGGCTGTACGCCGCGGTGGCGGTGACCAGATCCTGCACGGCGACCCACTCTTCCGTCGTGTGGGCGAGCTCTTCGAGGCCCGGCGCGAATCCGACGGATGGAATTCCGTGTCTGCCCATGGTGGCGACGCCGTTGGTGGAAAATCCCCAGCGCGAGATCCGAGGTGACGCACCGGTCACCGAGGCGACCACTTCAGAAACCGTCTTCACGAGGACGTGTTCCTCGGGAAGGACCCAGGCCGGGAAGATCTTGTCCTGGTGGGCGCGTTCGCCGGTCCAGCTCGTCTCGTCGTAGACGAGCAACTCGACGGTGGAGTCGCCCATGCCGGGAAGGTCACGAATCTCCGCCAGCGCCGCTTCCGGCGTCTCGCCGGCTGTGAGGCGGCGATCGACGTACAAACGCGCGGCCGCCGGCACGGCGTTGAGCGACGCGGAGTCGCACTCGAGGTACGAAGCGACCACCGTTCCCTTGCCGAGGAAATCGTCCTCCGGCAGACGCTCGTTGAGCGCCTCGAGGTCGGCCAGAACCGGGGCGAGCTTGTAGAGCGCGTTGACTCCCTCTTGCGGGTGGGCGGCGTGTGAGGACACGCCGCGCGCCGAGATCATCGCTTCGACGCGGCCGCGCTGGCCCCGGTAGACGCCGAGGTCGGTGGGCTCGCCGATCAGCACGACGTGCGGGCGAATGCCCTCCTTCTCGATCAGGTGGAGGAGGCACAGCCCATCGCAGTCCTCTTCCATGACCGAGGCCGTGAGGTAAACGGTAACCGCGTCCGGCAGCCCGTGCTCGCGGGCGATGCGCATTCCGTGCGCCATGCAGGCGATCGCGGGTAGCTCGTCGACGGCGCCGCGGCCCCAGATCTTGCCCTCTTCGAGCTTGCCCTCGAAAGGGTCGTGCGCCCAGGCTTCCGGGTCGCCGACGCCGACGCAGTCGATGTGACCGTCCATCAGGATCTTCAAGGGGCCGTTGCCGATGCGCGCGACGACGTTGCCGAGGCTGTCGAAGCGAGCCTCATCGAAGCCGAGGCGTTCGTATTCTTCGAGCGCGCGACGGCACCGATCGCCCTCCCTTCGGCTCTCGGCGGGGATCGCGATCATCTCGCGCAGGAACCGAACGATCTCGTCCTGGTGGCTCGCGGCCGTCGCCAGGGCGGCCTCTCCTCTCTCGCTGGGGTTGCTCATGTGGCCGGTTCCTTCGGGTCAATCAGTCTGTCGCTGCCTTCGTGGCTCCCGGTGCCGCCGGAGGGCCGGGCGTCGCCGTATCCCGCCGCGTCGCCCGGTCTGACACGCCCGCCGCGTCGTTGAACGCGACAATGGCCTCGTCCCATTCGGGAAGCTGAGCCTGCAGGTCGCGCCAGAACGACGGGCTCCAGAGCGCATCGAGCTCATCCACCGTGCGCCCCTGTTGCTCTACCCAGGTGAAATATTTCAGGTTGTGGATGGCTTTGCGCTCCGGGTAGGTCAGCTCGCGCGTGTGGTCGGTGCTCGCGGCCAGCAACCGCCGCTCGAAGTCGATCTCGGCCGAGACGACGTCGTACTCGCCGCGCTCCGCGGTGAGCTCCTCGAGCCGTGTGCCGTACAGGCAGACGGAGTCCGCAAAGGAGGTGAAGACGATGTCGTGCTCGTCGAGCTCGAACCATCGCGAGGTCTTGATGGCGGCGAGCAGATTGCCGATGGACGAGATCCCCAGCAGCGGCAGTTGCCGGACGGTGTCCTCCGGCACGCCCCGGCGCAGGAGCACCTCGCGGCCGGCGGGCTCGTTGAACAGCCGCAGCAGGCGCATGGCGGCCTCATCGTCGATCGCCGTCACCAGGTCGGTGTTGCGGACATTGTGGATCCAGGGGATGTGCTTATCGCCGATGCCCTCGATGCGGTGCCCGCCGAAGCCGGCTCGCAGCAGGGTCGGACACTGCAACGCCTCGGCCGCCGTGATGCGACAGCCGGCGTGGCTCTGGGAAAGATAGTCGCCGGCGCCGAGCGTGCCCGCCGACCCGGTAGCGCTGACCCAGGCCGACAGCCGGTCCGAGGGCCCGGCCATGCCGGCGAACACCGATTCGACCGCCGGGCCGGTGACGCCGTAGTGCCAGAGGTAGTTTCCGTACTCCTCGAACTGATTGAAGATCACCGCCTCGGGACGGCTTTCGCGGATCTCCCAGCATGCGTCGAAGATCTCCTTGACGTTGCTCTCGCATCCCGGTGTCGCGATGACTTCGGCGCCCATCCGCCGCAGCCAGTCGAACCGCTCCCGGCTCATCTCCTCCGGCAGGATGGCGATGGACGAGCAGCCCAGAAGGGCGCTGTCGAACACGCCGCCGCGGCAGTAGTTGCCGGTCGACGGCCAGACCGCCTTGTGAGTCGTCGGATCGAACTCACCGGAAACGAGTCGCGGAACCAGGCAGCCGAAGGCGGCTCCCACCTTGTGGGCGCCGGTCGGAAAGCGCTCGCCGACGAGGCCCACGATACGGGCGTGGACGCCGGAAAGCTCGGCGGGAATCTCGATCGCGTTCACCTCACCGAACCCCGCCCCCGAGCCCTCGTTCCGCCAGGTGATGCGAAACAGGTTGAGCGGATCGGGAGCTTCCATGTCCAGGCCGGCAAGCGCCTCGACGATCGCCGGGTCGACCGTCGACGGGTCCCTTTGCTGGGCAAACGTCGGGATGACGACGCCACGCTCGCGGCACCTGTCGAGCGCGCGCTCTCGGGCTTCTGCATCGACGATCTTCATCACGACTCCTGTTTGCTGGGTCCGGGCGCCGGATCGGTCGCCTCATCGCCCACGCCGGGTCCCGAGGCCGATCGAGAACCGCCTGCGGCCGATCCCGAGGAGCGACCCAGATACGGTGTGCCCCACGGCAGCTCGTGAAATCGACGCCACAACCCGGGGGCCAGATGTCGGGCCTCGCGAGCGATGTCCGCGGGATCGAGCGTGGTGTGGACGAAGTCCTCGAGAACGACGTTACCCCGTGCCACGGTGTGTCGCACGGGCGCGTCCGAGACGCCGTAGACGAGGTGGCCGAACCAGTTGCCGCGGTCGAGGGGTGTCGGGCGTCGTGCGTCGACCGCGATCATGTCGGCGGGAGCGCCGGGCTCGAGTCGCCCGAGGAGCGGCTCACCCAAGAACCTGCCCGCGACCGCTGCGTTGGTTGCCGCCAGATCGGGCACGTGCTCGAAGCCGAGCGTCGGGTCCTCGCGGCCGCCGCGCAATCCGAGAAAGGCGAAGCGGAGCGCTCGGAGGACAGCGGACGACATCCCGTCCGTGCCCAGACCGATGGCGCAACCGATGTCCGCGGCTCGCGCCACGTCGAGGCGGCCGACGCCGTTGTTGGCGTTCGACTCGGGGTTGTGCACCAGCGTGGCGTTCGCCCGCGCGGCAAGCTCGTAGTCGGCGTCGGTCACGTGAATAGCGTGGGCGAGCAGGGCGCGGTCGTCCAACAGGCCGTGTCGGTCCAACCTCTCGATCGGGGTGCCACCGAGCTCGCGCGCGGAAAAGTCCGCGTCCACCGGATGCTCTCCCACATGGATGTGCACGCCCGCGTTCGGCGGACGACGCGCCGCGACATCCGCGAGCGTGGCCTCCGACAGGGTGAAGCTGGCGTGAAGCCCGAGCACGCCCCGAATTCGCGGGTCGGCGGCGCGGGCTTCCAGGAAGCGCAGGTTCTCGTCGATCCCTCGGGCGGCGCCGGCCGCGCCGTTGCGATCGCTTACCTCGTAGCACAGCACGGCGGAGAGGCCCGCCATCTCGACGGCTCCGGCGACCAGGTCCAGGCTGCCCTCGATGCATGAGGGCGAGGCGTGATGGTCGAATACGGTGGTGCAACCCCAGCGCGCGCAGTCCGCGGCCGACAGCAGCGCGGATACTCTCACGGCGTCCGCGTCGAGGGCCCGATCGAGTCGCCACCAGAGCCGGTCGAGGATCTGTGGGAAGTCGCGCATCTCGACGCCGGGATCGAGCCCACGCGCGAAGGCCGAGTAGAAGTGGTGGTGCAGGTTCACCAGCCCCGGCATGATGAGTCCGCCATGAGCGTCGACGAAGCGGGCGTTCGGATGGGCGGCGCGGATCTCCGCCGCCGGGCCCACCCCGACGATGCGGTCGTCACTCCAGGCCACGGCCCCGTCGACAATGACAGCCGGTGCGTCGCGATCGCGGGGCGCGGCGCCCGGGGCGGTGCCGATCTCGGGGCCCGCCCCGGCGACGGCCCAGCGGGTGAGTACGTCGCCGTTGCCGAGGATCGTGACCGGCTTCGTCATCTTGCTACTCGCGTCTTCCGGCGTTGCCGCCGCCCGAGGCCCGACGGGCCGAAGACCTCGGAACCGTCAGGGTGCCGGCGGTAGGCTTCGGCGCCGCGCACCAGCGTCATCGTCACCCGACCTTCGAAGGTCTGACCCTCGTGCGGTGTGTACCGGTTGAGGTTGTGCAGGTCGTCAGCTTTCACGACCCACGACGCGTCCTCGTCGATTGCCGCGAGGTCGGCGTCGAACCCGACCTGGAGGCGGCCCTTGCGGGACTCGACACCGAAAAAGGCCGCCGGGGCGGTGGCGATGAGCTCCACCATTCGGTTCAAGCTCAGCCTCCCCTTGCGATAGCCCTCCGAGTACATGTACGGCAGCAGGATCTCGACGCCGGGAACGCCGCCGTAGTCGGTCCAGATGGATCCTGTGTGTTTTTCGGCCGGCCATTCGCCCGCCGCGTGGTCGGTGGCGACATGCTGGATGTCGCCACCGGCGACGCCCTCCCACAGCCGCTCGCGGTCGGCCGCCGCCTTGACCACGGGGGCGGTCTTCAACAGAGCGCCCATGTGATCCAGGTCGCTGTCGGTGAATTCGAGGAAGTGGGGGCAGGTCTCGGCCGACAGCGGCAGTCCCTCCTCGCGCGACCGGGACACGACATCGAGGGCGTCGCCGCTTGCCACGTGTACGACGTGCACGCGCGCACCGGTTCGGCGGCACAGCTCCCGAAGAGTCTCCACCGCCGATACCTCGGCTGCGGACGGGCGTGAAGCGGCGTAGTCGAGCGCGGTCTCGCGGCCTTCGGCGATCATCCGGTCCGTGAGGTCCCGCACCATCTCGCGGTCCTCGGCGTGCACCCCGACGGGCACCCCCAGCCGCGATGTCTCTCGCAAGACCGCCTCGATGTCGGGAGCGCCCAGATCGCGAAACGTGTCCATGCCGGAGAGCATGTAGACCTTGATCGCGCCGACGCCTTCGGCGACCACCTGCTCGAGATTCGAGATCCAATCGGGTTCCGCCAATGCGTTGGCGGACACGCCGCCCCAGAGCATGAAGTCGACGTGCGCCTTCGACTCGATGACCGCGAGCTTGTTCTTCAGATTCGTGCCGGAGGTCACGGGCGGAAGCGACGTACAGGGCATATCCACAATGCATGTGACCCCACCGGCCGCCGCCGCGCGTGTTCCGCTTTCGAAGTTCTCTCGGTGGGTGAAACCCGGATCGTCGAAGTGCACATGACCGTCGAACGCTCCCGGAACGACGAGCTGATCGCCGAGATCGATGCGCTCCTCGTCCGCCTCCACGGGACGCGCGGACGGCGGCTCGATCGCCGCGATGCGGCCGTCGAGGATAAGGATGTCCCGGGACTTCGTGTCCGATCCGCCGGCCGAAGGCTCTTCGGCCGGCACGCGGAGGTTCAGGAGCCGTTTGCGCATCGTCGCGTCCTCATCGAGCGCCGGGGTTCACGGGGTTCGCCCGGCCGCCCTCGTAGACCGAATCCCACACCGTGCGCATGCGCTGGAGGATTGCCGTGTCGATCGGGTCGAAGTCGCCTTCCTTCGATCCACCGACGACCTCCAGCGGGTTCCACGTGAGGTTCAGTTGCAGACCCGGCGTCTCCAGGGCTGCTTGGTTGTCCCGGGCATTGACGGCGAGGCGCATGACGCGGCCGCCGAGCCGCGCGTGCAGGGTGTCGTTCGAGCGCCAGAAGCCGTCGTCCGCCGAGCCGGCGAAGGCCTCCTCCGAGGGGAACAGCCGTTCCTTGACGCGGAACGGCGCGCCATCTTCCGGGCAATACACCTCACAGTTGGAGCATTCGTTGCACGCGCCTTCGAACAGCGCGAGCTGATGGGATTCCTTGATCGTGAAGCCCTCACCGGGTGCCAGCGACAGCCCACCGGAACTGATCCCGACAAGGTGTGTTTCGACCGATCGTGGATTGGCCGTGTACGAGAAAATCGCGTCGTTGGGACAGGCGGCGATGCACAGGTCGCAGTTGATGCAGTCGTAGAGCTCCAGAACGCTGTCGATTCGCCGCGGTGGCTTCGCGTTGGCCCCGGCGTGATATCTCGGGTCCTCGGCAAGGGGCGGCACGATGTCACGCCCGTTCAACCGGCCGGCTGCCCGCGTCGCCTGCAATACGGCGGCCTCCGGGTCCATTCCGGCACCGAGGGCCTCCGCGCGAATCGCGAGCGGGAGCGCGTCCGGGTCGGCGGAGGCCAGCGTGACGAGGCGTTCGAGGATCGCGGGCGCGAGTGTCGCCGACAGCGTCGCGTCGACCGCGTCGGCGCCGTGACCGTGGGCCGCCAACACCAGCGCATCACGCGACGTCACGCCGACAGCGCGCATCTCGCGCCCGAGGCTCGCGAGGTAGGCCGGAAGCCTTCCGAAGCCACCCTGCTTGAGCAGGTCGGTGCAGGTCGTGACGGGCACCATTCCGCAGACCACCGCGGCGGCAAAGTTCTTTACGTCGATCCCCGCCGAAAAGGACACGGGAAACTCGAAGCCCAGATCCTCCCGGAATCGCTGCATGAGGGTCATCGAGATCACGTGCAGGGGCGGCCCCGAGAGGTACATCCACGGGTCGGATTGGGTGGGGAACATGCCTTCGTCGTTGCGGACCACCAGCGTGTTGGTGAACTTCGCGCCGATGGTCGAGCCGTGGGCCTCGGCGACCGGCCGCAGCCGACGCAGGATCGCGATGCCATCGTCGTACTGCAGGTCGACGTCGAACGCTTCGCGGCGCAGGTCGAGGTGATCGAAGCCGAGCCGATCGTGGAGGATCTCCCGTACCGCTTCGAACCCGAGCAGCGTCGGGTTGAGCTTGATGATGACGTGCAGCCCGAGCTCCTCGAGAAGGTAGCGTGCGATCGATTCGATCTGGTCGGCCGGGCAACCGTGGAAGGTCGAGAGCGTGACGCAGTCGGAGATCGGCTCCGGTGGCTCGAGCGCGGCGTAGGGGGCGAGATCAGCGGGAAGCTCCCCGATGAGCTCCCCGCGCAGTTCTTCGTACAGCGCGGCCGGGTCGAGCAAGCCCTGGATGAAGCGGGTGACCTTATCGGAACGGATGCCGTCGAGGTCGTATCCGACGCTGATGTCGAACACCGTGTCCATACCGCCGTCGTCGGGGAAGCGGCCGAAAGCCCGCGTCGCCTTGAGAATCTCGATCAAGTAGGCGGCCTTGGCGTACTCGCGCAACGAATCCTCGACGCGCAGCTCCTGGGACCATTCCACGTTGAAGCCGACGTTCGGTACGTGGATGCAGGGGCGAGGAATCTCCAGCTCATCGTTGACCTGCACCGTCTTCAGCTCGATGATCCGGCTCCCCGCGAGCCAGGCGAGAACGATGTTCTGGGCAAGCTGGGTGTGTGGCCCGGCCGCCGGCCCGACCGGTGTCGAGACGCGTCGGGAAAAATGCACGGCGGACAGGTCGAGCGAGGGATCGGGTATCCACCATTTCCGTTCCGGGAGGTCGAACACGCTTCCGGACACCTCTGCTTCGCGGCACATGCGCAGCGCGAGGTCGGCAAACGGAAGCGGTCGGAGATCGGCCATCAGGCGCCTCTCCGTGATTTCGGCACCGACGGGCGGGCCGCCGGTGCATCGGTCATCGGCAGCTCGAAGCGCCGCTTGCCGTCGAACGCGTGCAGCGCCGCGGCCACCGCGCCGGCGGTGGGGACCAGGCCGATCTCGCCGACGCCCTTGGATCCGTAGCCGCCCACCTCGTCCGGCACCTCCACCAGGACTACCTCGATCTCGGGCGTGTCCCTCGCCTTGAGGATGCCCAGGTCGCGCAACAGCAGTGAATCGGGCACGCCGTCGGTGCAGGGAAAGTCTTCCGAGAGGGCGTAACCCAGACCCATGTGCACGCCACCTTCGATTTGCCCGGCGCACAGCACGGGGTTGATGGCGCGCCCGACATCATGCGCCGCCACAACCCGCTCGATGCGACCGTCGTCGTCGAGAATCACGACCTGCGTGGCGTAGCTGAAGGTCATGTGTGTGATGGGATCCGCAACGTCGGCTCCCGGCTTGGTGGTGAAGTCGCAGACGTATTCGCCGTGATACTCGCGGCCGTTCAGGCGGCCGGGGAGGGAGCCGGTGGACACCGAAGGATCGAGTGGCGGAAGGGCGGGATCGGCGTCGTCAGGACGACCACCCGCGGATGCTCCTTCGTCGCGCAGATCGCGCGCCAGCTTCTCGGACGCGATGCGGGCCGCGGCCGTCAGCAGGGCGGTGGCGCGCGACGCCGTGGTCATGCCGCACACGACCCGAGGGTCGGCGGCGGTGCGGACGTCCATGATGTCGACCGGCAGGCCCGTCTCATGGTGCACCACCTGGCGAAGGATCGTGAACAGGCCCTGGCCCATCTCGGTATAGCCGGTGAGGATCTCGATCCGCCCCCCTTCGAGAACCCGCAGAAGCACGCGGCCGGAGTCGTCCATGCCGTTGCCGATTCCGGTGTTCTTGATGCCGCACCCGATTCCCGCTCGGGGCGCCTCCTTGTACGCCCCGCGCACGGCCTCGAGCGTCTGTCGGATGCCGCAGCTACCGGTCATCAGCTGGCCGGTGGCAAAGCGATCGCCGGGGGCGAGGATGTTGCGTTCCCGGATGTCGTATCCGTCGACGCCGACTTTCTCCGCCAACAGATCCATCACGCCCTCGATGGCGAACGAGGCCTGATTGGCGCCGAAGCCGCGCATGGCCCCGCACGGTGGGTTGTTGGTGTAGACGGTCTTGGCTTCGATGTCGACGGCCGGGACCCGGTACGGTCCGCACGAATGCCCGGCCGCGCGCTCCAACACCTTCATCCCCACCGAGGCGTAGGCGCCGGTGTCGCCGATGATGCGCGCGCGCACGGCCGTCAACCGCCCCTCGGCATCCGCTCCGACGGTGTAGTCGAGGGTGATCGGATGTCGCTTGGGGTGCATCCGGAGCGATTGTTCCCGCGTGAGAATCGTGCGCACCGGGCGCCCCGTGAGAAGCGCCGCGAGTGCCGTTTGTGCCTGCACCGAGAGGTCCTCTTTGCCGCCGAAGGCGCCGCCGTTGGTGACCAGCTCGACGCCGACGTCGGCCGGATCGAGCCCGAGCACCGAGGCAATCTGGGCCTGGTCGTCATGCACTCCTTGGCCCTGGGTATAGACCTGCAACATGGAGCCGGCCGCCGGCCTGCTTCCACCGCCCGCTTGTTGTGCGGGACCTTCGATGCCGCCTGCCGCCGCGCGCTCGCCGTAATTGCCCGGTGCCTCCGGCACCGCCAGGCAGGCCTCGGGCTCGAGAAAGGCGTGCTCGATGCGCTGGGTGACGAACGACTGTTCGACGACGTGTGTGGAGGCTGCCAGTGCCGCGTCGACATCGCCGCGCTGGTAGGCGCAGACGTCGAGCAAGTTGCCCGGCGTCCCCTCGGCCTCGGGGCGCTCATGCACCGCGGGCGCTGTCGGGTCCAGTGCACGCACGGGATCCGTCACGGGCTCGAGAATCTCGTAGCGCACCGCCGCTTCGAGCGCCTCCGCGGCGCGAAGGGCCCGGAAGCGCGTGTCGGCGAGCACGAGCGCAACGACATCCCCGACGCACCGGGTGATCTCGCCTTCGGCCACGAAGACCGGCCAGTCCTTGTGGATCAGTCCGACGAATCGTTCACCGGGCACGTCGCGCGAGGTCACGACTCGTTGCACACCCGGAAGTTGCAGGACCTCCGAGGCGGGAATCCCCGCGACCCGGGCCCGCGGGTGAGGGCTCAGCACGACCGCTCCGTGAAGCATTCCCGCCACCGTCATGTCCGCGACGTAGGGCTTGTCGCCCAACGTGTGCTCGTCGCCGCGGTAGCGGAGGCCGTTTCCGCCGACGCCGTGTCCGGTGTCCCCCGATTGCCGCTGCAAGCCTCGAGAGGCCCCGAACAGATCCGATCTGCGGGGGGCGTCTTCCTCGCGGAGGTTGCCGGCCTGCCAGGCCTCCGCGGCGGTCATGATCGCGTCGACGATTCGCTGGTAGCCGGTGCAACGGCACAGATGCCCGTTGAGGGCCTGCCGGACCTGGCTCTCGTCGACCTCGGGGCTGCGGTCCAGAAGCGCCGCGGCGCGAGCGGCGATTCCCGGCGTGCAATACCCGCACTGGAGCGCCCCTTCGCGCACGAACGCCGCGGCCAGCAGCTTTCGCTTGTCCTCGGGGATCCCTTCGAGAGAGGTGACGGCCTTGCCGTCGATTGATTCCGGTCTTTGCAGGCAGCTGAGAACTGCCTTTCCATCGACGAGCACCGTGCAGCAGCCGCAGGCTCCCTGCGGGGCGCAACCGTCCTTGGGTGAGGTGATGCGGCATTCGTCGCGCAACACATCGAGGAGGCTCATGCCGTCGTCGTGGGTGACGGCGACCGGTTGACCATTCAGGGTGAAGGAAAGATCGGGCATGCAGTCTGTCGGCTCAGGTGAAAGAGGCACATTCGTCGCGGAGCCCCCAATACAGAAGACGGGCAAGCACCTGCCCACGGTACCGGGCGGTCGAGCGAACGTCGTCGATCGGCGATACATCGTTGCTCAGCGCTTCGATCAGGTCCTCGGGCGCAGAGACCGCCTTGCCGGAGGCCAGCACCGTTTCGACCGCGCGGCACCGGCACACGGTGGGCGCGACGCTATTCGCGACCACGCGCCACTCCTCCCCGCGCCGGGTAACGGCCACGCCGACCTTGGTAATCGCCTGTGCCGAACGAGAACCGACCTTTTCGAACCACTCGAAGTCGTGAGCGACGCGGGGTATTCGTATTTCGGTGAGGAGCTGTTCCGGCTCGATACGCATCTCCTTGTATCCCAGGTAGAAGTCGCAGAGCGGCATCTCGACTGTCCGATCGCGGGATGCGAGAACCACGGTGGCGTCGTACGCCATCAGCACGGGGACGCCGTCCGCGGCCGGCGAGGCATTGACGATGTTGCCGCCCCAGGTGCCCCGCGTCTGAATCTGCACGGCCCCGACCAACCGGGCCGCTTCTACGAGCAACGGTAGCTCCTCGGCCACGCGACGCTCTCGGATGACGTCCCAGTAGGTCGCGCGAGCCCCGAGTATCAACTCGCTCTCGGTCCAGCGGCATCCCCGAAGCTCCTCGACGCCCGACAGGTCCAGCCACGCGCGAGGGACGGGCTCCTCCGCGCGTCGTTGTGGCCAGTGCACGCAGAGGTCCGTTCCTCCCGCGATCGGCGTCGCCGCCGGGTGGGTGGCCCGCATGTCGAGGGCGTCGCTCAGAGTCGTGGGAAACAGCACGCTCACGAGGGCTCCTCCCGCTCGGTCTCGGTCGCGGCGATCCAATCCTCCAGCCCCTCGATGATGCCGTCGTAGCCTGTGCAGCGGCAGAGATTGCCGGCCATCAACTCCCGCATCGTGTGCGAGTCGATCACGTCGCGATTGCGGCGCACCCACCACGCCGTCACGACGACGCCCGGCGTGCATGCGCCGCATTGTGTCGCCCCACTCTCGTGCATCGAGGCCAGCTCGACCTCCGGGACGGCCTCGACGGTGTCCACTTCGCGCCCGCGCGCCTGCCAGGCGGGCACCAGGCAGGAATTGACGGGCAGACCATCGAGCAGCACCGTGCACGCGCCGCATTCGCCTTCAGCGCACCCCTCCTTCGTGCCCGTGAGCCCGAGCCCGTAGCGCAGCAGGTCGAGGAGTCGTTGGCCGACGTCCGCGCGAATGCTGACCGGCTTGCCGTTGAGCGTGAAGTCGAGGTCGATCTCGTTCACGGCGAAGGCTCGCTCCCCCCGGAAGGGGCCAGCACAAGGTCCATCACGCGCTCGGGAGTCAAGGGTATGTCACGCGGATCTCCCGCTCCCGCCGCGGCCAGGGCGTTGGCGATGGCGGGGGCAACGCCGTCGAACGGCAGCTCGCCGATCCCCTTCGCACCTCCGGCCCCGTGGGGGTAGGGGGCTTCGAGAAAGTCGACGCGAACAGGCGGCACATCTGCGGTTGTCGGAATGATGTAGTTGGTGAGCTGGGCGTTCTCGAGCGCTCCGTCCCGCCAGATGCATTCCTCGAGCAAGGCCCAGCCGAGGGCCTGCACCACGCCACCCTGGATCTGCCCCCGCGCCAGGGTTTCGTTGAGCACGCGGCCGACTTCCTGCACGGCGACGAAATCGCGGACGCTGACCACAAACGTGCGCAGGTCGAGCTCGATGTCGGCCACGTAGGCTCCCCAGGCGAAGGCGCCGTACGCGTCGCCGCGGTACGAGGCTTCGTCCCATTCGATGTGCTCCGGCTGCTGGTAGCGGGCATGGCCCAGCAGCTCGGCTCCCGCTGCGTGGCCCGGCCACGCCCGAATCGCCGCAATTACGGAATCTCCGTCGTCGTCCGGGCCGACTTCGAGGCGCTCCCGCAGATTGTCGCAGGCCCGCTCCACGAGGCCGCCGACGACCATCGTCGTCCGCGAGGCGACGGTCGGCCCGCTGTCGGGAACAACGGCGGTATCGACGGGCGCGATCACGACGTTGTCGGGCGGGATGCCGAGTCGTTCCGCAACGAGCTGGGTGAACACCGTGAGCGTGCCCTGGCCCATTTCCACGTTGGCGGTTCGCACCTCGACGCGACCGTCCGGCAGCCCGGCCACGTGAACCTCGGAATCAAGGTGAACCTCGCCGGCTCCGGTGAACCCTGCTCCGTGGAAGAACGTCGCCAACCCGATACCTCGGCGGCGTGCATCGTTGGTGGCGTTGAAGGCCGAATGCTCCGCACGGCGCCGCTCGAACGCCGACAGCTCGAGAGCCCGCTCCATGACCTCGATGCGGTCCGCACCGTCGTGGATCGTTTGCCCGGTGGCGGTCGTATCCCCTTCGCGGATCAGGTTGGTTCGCCTCAGTTCCACCGGATCGATTCCCAGCTCGGCCGCGATGCGGTCCATGTGTCGCTCGCAGGCGAACAGGCTTTGCGGCGCGCCGAAGCCCCGGAATGCCCCGAACGGCGGCGAGTTCGTGAACATCGCGGTGCCGTCGATGCGGACGTGCTCGCAGGCGTAGGGGCCCGCGGCGTGGATTATCGAGCGGCTGAGCACCACCGGCGAGAGGGTCACGTAGGCGCCGGCGTCGAGAACGACCTCGATGTCCTGCGCGAGCAATCGTCCGTCGTCGCTCACGCCGGTGCGGTGGCGCACGCGCGACGGATGCCGCTTGGTGGAGACGGCCATGTCCTCCGAGCGGTCGTAGATCATCTTCACGGGTCGTTCCGCGGCCAGCGCCAGCAGGGCGGCATGCAGGGCGAGGCCGGAAGGAAACTCCTCCTTGCCGCCGAAACCGCCGCCCGTCGCCGCCTGGATGATGCGGATCTGGTCCTCGGTGCGACCCAGGACCCTCTTGAAGGCGTTGACGATGTAGTAGGGGCACTGCATCGAGCCCGTCACGTTGATCACGCCGTCGTCTTCCCAGGCGAGCATGCCCTGAGGCTCGAGGTACAGGTGCTCTTGGGCGCCCGTCTCGTAGACGCCCTCGACGATGTGCGCGGCTTCGGAAAGGGCTCGCGCGACGGCGCCCTTTTCGATGCGCAGACGCTTCAGGACGTTGTCGTCTCCATACTGGATCTGAGCAGCCTCGGGCGGAACGCGGAAATCCAACGCGGCGGGCTCCTCCTCGACCTGGATGTCGACAGCGGCCACCGCTCGCCGCAGTGCGTGCCGGTCCGGATGAGCGAGCAGCAGCACCGGCTCGTGCACGTGCCGGACGCGGTCGGCGGCCAGGACCGGCTGATCGCTCTCGATAAGGAAGATGGTGTTGGCGCCGGGGATGTCCCGATGGTCGACGATGGTGAGCTCGGACCAATCCACGTCGTCGCCGAAACGGATGCCGCGAATACGGCCGCGGGCAACGGGACTTCGCACCGTGGCTCCCCACAGGCAGCCATCGACCGACATGTCGTCGACGTACTGCTCTCGCCCGCTGAGTTTGGACAGGCCCTCGACCCGCTTCACGTCCGCCCCCTTGCCTCGCTACCATGCCGCGACGAAGCCGCGGTAGAGTCACTTATACCAGCCGCGAGCGGCTTTTTCTTTGCGCCTCGCCGAGATCGCCGGCCTTCGCCCCGTGATCAACCATGAGACGGCGCCGGTTGCGCACGACGTACTCGCGGCAAGACGGATCGACGAGACGGGAGACGCCGGATGAGTGGCGGGACCAGAAAAGAACATCTTCGAGAGGCCATCCGCGTTGCGGCGGACAATGTAGCCCGCGGCGGGGGCCCGTTCGGGGCGGTGGTCGTCCGCAACGGCGAGGTGATCGCGCGCGGCGTCAATCGCGTGACGCCGAACAACGACCCCACGGCGCACGCCGAGATCGAAGCGATCCGCGAAGCCTGCCGTGTGCTCGGCAGCTTCCAGCTCGATGGCTGCGAGCTGTACGCCAGCAGTGAGCCGTGTCCGATGTGCCTCGGGGCCGTCTACTGGGCGAGGCCGAAGGCTGTTTACTTCGCCAACGGTCGCGAGGTGGCGCGAGCGGCCGGTTTTGACGACGAGCTCATCTACGCCGAGCTCGACACACCGGCCGAAGACCGCACCTATCCGCTCATCAAGGTCGAGATCGACGACGCGGACGCTCCGTTCAAGGCGTGGGCCGCCAAGACCGACCGGATCGAGTATTGAACGTGCTTGCAGGCGCACGACCCGGTTCGAGAGCCGCCGCCACGGGATTCGCTATCGCGCTCGTGGTCGCGGGCGGGTTCTCGTCCGCGGCAGCCGTCCAGACGGATGTGCCGCCTACCTATGAGCTCCGCTACGAGCGGCCCGCCGAGCACTTCGAAGAAACCTTGCTCCTCGGCAACGGCCGGGTGGGCGCCTCGCTCTTCGGCGACATGACCCGTGAGCGCATCTATCTGAACGACGCCACGCTGTGGGCCGGGAGGCCGGTAGATGCGCGCATGAGTCCCGACGCTCACGAGCGCCTCCCGGAGGTTCGCCGGGCCCTTGCCGGGGGTGACTGGAGCCGCGCCGATCAGCTCGTCCGTCAGCTGCAGGGCAAGTTCTCCGAGTCGTACGCCCCGCTGGGTACGTTGCTTCTGGAATCGCCTCACCGCGGCGATGCGACGGGTTACGAGCGCACCCTCGACCTGGCGACCGCCACGGCGACGGTCAGTTACAAGGTTGCCGAAACCGACTTCGAGCGGCAGGCCTTCGTCTCTCATCCCGACCGCGTCCTGGTGATTCGGATGAGCGCCGACGGGGCCGGGACGCTCGACTTCCGCTTGGGGTTCGAGAGCTTACTGCGCTATCGCGTGAGCACCGAGGACGGAACGCTGTTGGTTCGCGGCGAGGCCCCGGTGCACGCGGAGCCGAACTACCGTGGCGATATCCCGAACCCGATCGTTTACGAGGAGGGCAGGGGAACGAGGTTCGCGGTCATGGCGCGCATCGTCGAAACCGACGGGACGGTCACCCAGACCGGCGGTGCGTTGGCGCTCTCCGGCGCGTCGCACGCGACCCTGCTGGTGTCGATCGCCACCAGTTTCAACGGCTTCGATCGCGAGCCGGGACTCGATGGTCGCGACGAGATCCGCCTCGCCCGCGAGCAGCTGGAAGAGGCCGTGGCGAGACCGTTCGACGATTTGCTCGAGCGACACACGGCTGATTTCGCCGAGTACTTCGCTCGCGTCGCCATCGACCTCGGCCCCGACCCCGCCCCCGGACTTGCCACCGACGCGCGCTTGCGTCGCTATAGCGAGGGGAACGCCGACCCCTACCTCGAGGGCCTCTACTTCCAGTTCGGCCGTTACCTGCTCATCAGCAGCTCTCGCACGTCCGCGGTGCCGGCCAATCTTCAGGGCATCTGGAATCCCCATATGCGTCCACCGTGGAGCAGCAACTACACGACGAATATCAACCTGGAGATGAACTACTGGCCGGCCGAGGTGACCAACCTGTCGGAGATGCACGAGCCGCTGTTGTCATTCATCGACAACCTGGCCGTTACCGGCGCGATTACCGCCGAGACGTTCTGGGGAACGCGCGGGTGGAGCGTCAGCCACAACACCGACATCTGGGCGATGAGCAATCCGGTCGGCGATTTCGGCGAGGGGCACCCTTCGTGGGCGAACTGGAACATGGCCGGCGTGTGGTTGGCGACGCACCTGTGGGAGCACTACGCGTTCACACAGGACAGGGTCTTTCTCGCCGAGCGTGCCTACCCGCTGATGGTCGGCGCCGCCGAGTTTGCTCTCGACTGGCTGATCGAGGGCGAGGACGCGGAGCTCATCACGGCACCGTCGACCTCTCCCGAGAACATGTACGTAACGCCGGATGGGTTTCGCGGCGCTACCACCATCGCGACGACGGCCGACATGGCGATGATCCGGGAGCTCTTCACACAACTCGTGCGGGCGACGGAGATCCTTCGCACGGACGAGGAGCTCAGAGACGAGCTGCGCGAGGCCCTCGATCGTCTCGTTCCGTACCGCATCGGCGACGACGGCAGCCTGCAGGAGTGGTATCACGACTGGGCCGACGCGGATCCACAACATCGCCACCAGACGCACCTTTTCGGCCTCTACCCGGGAGACCAGATCTCGCCGGACAGAACGCCGGAGCTGGCGCGCGCGGCGCGGCACGCGCTCGAGATCAAAGGCGACGAGTCGACCGGCTGGTCGAAGAGCTGGCGGATCAATCTGTGGGCGCGGCTACGCGACGGCTACCGCGCCCACAAGCTTTACCGGGAGCTGCTGAGCTACGTTCCGCCGGTCACTGACCTCCGCTACGACCGGGGTGGCGGGACCTATCCGAACCTCATGGATGCGCATCCGCCGTTTCAGATCGACGGCAACTTCGGCGGTACCGCCGGCGTTGCCGAGATGCTGTTGCAGTCGCACGCCGGCGAGGTCCGACTATTACCGGCGCTGCCCCGGGAGTGGGCTACCGGTAGTGTCCGCGGCCTGCGGGCGCGCGGCGGCTTCGAGGTCGACATGAAGTGGCGGGACGGAGCGCTCGAGGAGGTCGTCGTGCGAGCCCGGGGCGGAACGGTCTGTCGGCTGGTGTACGGCGACCGCGGCCGCGACCTCGACCTCGAGGACGATGAGGAGGTTCGCCTCGACGGCGATCTCGATGAGATCGAGTCGCTGCCGTAGTGGACAACGGCGGACGGCGGAGCGGCGAAGCCGGCCGTACCGAAGCTCGCAGCACCCATGAGGTCGCCGTGGCGGAGAGCACGGAATCGAGACCCGTCGCCGTGCCCGTCGTCACGCCGCCGGTCGTGTTCTTCGACGGAGAATGCGGCCTGTGCACTCGAAGCGTGCGGTGGCTGCTGAAGCGGGATCGGCGACGGGTCCTTCGGTTCGCGCCCCTTCAGGGTGAGGTGGCTGCGCGCACGCTTCAGGCGCTGCCGAGCGACCCGACCCAATGGTCGATCGTGCTGTGGGACACGGACGCCACCTATCACGAATCCGATGCCGCGCTGCACGCCGTCGCCGCGGTGGGCGGTGTATGGCGACTTGCCGGCTGGCTACTTTTCGTGCCGCGGGTCATGCGCGATGGGGTATATCGGGTCGTGGCCCGCAACCGCGTCCGCTGGTTCGGTCGCGTCGACTCCTGCGCCCCGTTGTCCGCTGAGGAACGCGACCGGTTGCTTCCCTGAGCCGCGGGCAGGTCGAGATTCGGGTAGCTCCGGCACGAACGCAGCCAATACCCTTTGGTGGAGCTTTTCTTGTCGCACCGATCCTTGATCTGCCCCTACCGAGGGGCGAACGGAGGGACTCATGCAGCGACAGATACTCCTTACCGGTTTGGTCGTGACGCTCACCATCTTGACGGCGCCGACTGCGGCCCTCGCGCAAAACCACGCGGATCACTATGTGCTCGATGGATTCGGCGGCGTACATGCCGGCGGAGGGGCGCCCGTAATCAGTCCGGCGACGCCGTACTTCGGTTTCGACGTCGCCGTGAGCGTCGAGTACGTGGCGGTCGGCACGGCGACGGCGACCGGGAACGGCTTGCTCGTTCTCGATGCGTTCGGTGGTGTTCACTCGGGCGGGGCTCTGGTTGTTGATCCGCCGGTCGGGAGCACGCCCTATTTCGGTTTCGACGCCGCCCGGGATCTGACGCTTCGCAACGTTCCGCCCCGCGCGGCGGGCGCCTTCGTGAACGGCGCCCTCGCGACTTCGGACACGAGCTGGACAATCCTCGTGGCGACGACCATTCGGGTTCCGGACGACGGTTATCTCGTGGTCAACGGAAGCACCGAGTTCGCGTGCAACGGGTCCGGTTCGGTTGCGGCCGATTTCGCTCTGGCGATCAACGGAACGACGCCGCCTACCGGCTTCGACATGCTGCAGAAGATCCCCGACTGCGCCGCCGAGGACACCCGCGTCTACGCCGGAACCTTCATGTTCTTCGTCGCCGCCGGCACCCACAGCGTGCGCGTCCTCGGGCGACGAGTAAGCGGGACGCCGAGCCTGTTGTTCACCGATCGCTCCGTGACCGCCGTGTTCGTCGACCGCGACCCGAGCGGTGCGTCGTAAGCGGGTTGCCGTCGGGGTCTGTCTCAGTCCACCGGGACGGGGTGCTCTTGCCAGATCTCGTCGCAGTATTGACGCATCGAACTTGAACTTGTTCATCGCGGCGTCCGTCGTTCGCTTATCGGCGCAATGGGCCGACCATCCGTCCCGGGCTCCAGCGCACGCCGGCGCCGTCGAGCAAATCCTGAAGCTCGGGGACATCCTGCTCCAGCACTCCGTTGACGGCGTCTACCTGCGTGCCGAGCAATTCGTAGCTGCGCGTGGTGAGCTCGGTCTGCTCTCGGGTCGGTAGCGCCGTCGAGGCCCCGATTGCCGAGTAGAGCTGACGTATCTGCGAGGCCAGCGGCGGCGCCCCGGGTTGCGTCGCCCCCGCGTCGGTGTCGTCGCCCAGCATCTCCTCCAGGATGGCCCGCACTTTGATGTCGATGGCGGCGAGCTTGTCGAGCACGGGCTTGCCGACCTCGGGTTCGCCCACCAGTATCTCGCGCACCTGGGCGAGTTGGCGCTCCAGCTGCCGGGCGTTGGTCACCACGGCGTGCGAGACGCCGATCATCTCGTGGAGCGAAACCAGCGTGTCGTACCGTGTCCTGCGATCGGCGGTGCCGATGTTGACGGCGGGGTCTCCTTGCACCCTCACGCTCCTCGTAGTCTCGAACTCACCCGCTCGCAGCCTGACGGTGTACTCGCCCGGCATTACCATGGGGCCGCGCGGTCCTCTGTCGGTGCCGCCCTCGAGGTTCGCGAGCGTCGCCGGCGCGTGGCGAAGGTCCCAGACCGCTCGATGTATCCCGGGGAGCGCGCTCTCCTCGGGCAGCTCGAGCTGCCGCACAATGCGGTCGCCGTCGTCGAGGATGTCGATTCTCACCGACACACCCTCCGTCATGTTCGGTCCGACCCAGTAGCTGACGATGGCGCCTTCCGGCGGATTCGAGGCCGCGAAGCGCGCGTGGCCGAGGCTCGAACGGCCGCGGTTGAAATAGCTGAGTTGGGTGGCCGGTCTCAGGCCGGCCAGATACGCGCCGGCCGACACGGCCTCGCGCGTCAGCTCCTCCAGGATGGTGATGTCGTCGAGCACCCAGAAACCGCGGCCGTGGGTACCGATCACGAGGTCGTTTTCGCGCGGGTGAATGACCATGTCGTGCACGCTCACCGTCGGCCGGTTGTCGCCCAGCGGCAGCCACCTGCCGCCGGCGTTGAACGAAACGAACGCACCGAACTCGCTGCCCGCGAACAGCAGGTCGGCGTTGCGCGGATGCTCGATGATGACCCGCAGCGGGCCGAACTCCGGAAGACCGGAGCTGATGTCTTTCCAGTTGGCGCCAAAGTCCGTGCTCATGGCCACGTGGGGGCGAAAATCGTTGTCTTTGTGGGCGTCGAACGTGGCGTACAGCGTCCCTTCGTCGTGATGAGACCAGCTCACGCGACTCACATAGGTTGTCTCGGGCACCACGGCGGAGATATCCGCCTGCAACCACGTGGCGCCGTCGTCGCGCGTGATCTGCACGAGGCCATCATCGGTGCCCACGGCCAGGACCCCAGCCTGCAGCGGTGACTCGGACAATGCGGTGATGTTGCCGTAGTCCGACGTGGCTCGATGCAGCATGAACGCGTCCAAGGGTTGCACCGTTCCCTGCATCGGCAGGTCGAAGTGGCTGATCCGTCGGGTCAGGTCGGGGCTGATCACCTGCCAGGAGTCGCCCCGATCGGTGCTCTTGAATACGACGTTCGCAGCGAAGTAGAGCGTGCGGTGATCGAAGTTCGAGATGCGCACCGGCGACGACCAGTTCCAGCGGTATTTGCCCTCCTCGGGGTGCGCGGGCTGGATCAGTCGCCGTTCCCCGGTCGCCGTGTCGAACCGCACCAGCCGACCGTACTGCGACTCGGTGTAGACGACGGACGGATCCTGGGGGTCGATCTGCACGTGAAAGCCGTCCCCGCCCACCGTTATGTACCAGTCCTCGTTGGCGATGCCGTCGGTATAGCGGGTGCCGCTGGGTCCCCCGAGGGTGTTGTTGTCCTGCGTCCCGCCATAGACGTAGTAGAAAGGCTCCTGCATGTCGACCGCGACGGTGTAGAACTGAGTCACCGGGAGATTGCCGACGAAGTTCCAGCTTTCTCCGCGATCCACGGTGAGATAGAGACCGCCGTCGTTGCCGATGGCGATGTGATCGGAGTCGTTCGGGTCGATCCACATCGCTTGCTGATCGACGTGCACGCGGGAGTCCTTGTAGGCGGCGTCGAAGGTCCTGCCGCCGTCAACCGAGACGCTCTCGCCGTCTTTCAGCAGGTAGACGCGGTCGGCGTCGTTGGGATCGCAGCGTACCTTCGAGGCGGAGATCGCGTTGACCCGATCCCAGCTCGCTCCGCGATCGTCGGAGCGATAAAGCCCGCCGTCCTCCGGCCGCGCCGTGACCGCGGCGAAAACGCGGTCGGGGCGGGTGGAGCAAATCGACAGCCCGATCTTTCCGGCGTCGCCTTCGGGGAGACCCCCGCCGAGTCGTTCCCAGTTGTCGCCACCGTTTCTGCTCCGGTAAACGCCGCTTTCCGGGCCGCCCCCCAGGAAGCTCCATACCCGGCGCTCGCGTTGAAAGGCCGCGGCATACAGAAGCTCGGGGTCGCGAGGATCCATGACCACGTCGACGACACCGGTGTGCGGGCTGATGTAGAGGACCTTTTCCCAGCTCTCGCCGCCGTCGGTGGTTCGGAACAACCCCCGCTCCGGGTTCGAGTCCCAGAGCGCCCCCACGCCCGCGACGTACGCGGTGTCGGGATCATCCGGGTGAACGACGATGCGGCCGATGTGCCGTGTCTCTTCGAGGCCCAGGTGCCGCCAGCTCTTGCCGCCGTCGGCCGAGCGATAGACCCCATCACCCCACGATACGCTGCGCCAATTCCACGCCTCGCCGGAGCCGAGCCACACGACGTTGGGGTTCGACGGCGCCACTGCCACCGACCCCAACGACGCGGTGCCGCCGTTCTGGAAGATCGGCTCCCAGGTCGTCCCGCGATTGGTCGTTTTCCAGACACCGCCGGTTGCGGTGGCCACGTAGAGGGTGTCGGGCTGCTGCACCACACCGGCGATGTCGGCGATGCGACCGCTGGTGAGCGCGGGGCCGATCTCGCGCCACTGCAGGGCGGCAAGGTGTTCGGCCTCCTGCGCGGATACCGCCTCCGGGATCGATCCCGGGACTGCCGTTGCGGCCGATGACCCTGAAGGTGAGGCGCCCACGGAGCCAAGCCCGAAGGTGAGCATCACCAGGGTCGCGATACACCGACCGCGTAGACGAAAACGGGCCGCGCGGCGCCTTCTCGGCCGGTGACGGCTGAGGCTCGGTGAGCTTCCTTCGGGGCGTCGGAGTGAAAGAGAGGGTCGGAAAAGATCGGCGGGTCGCATGGGCTGCCTTCCGGTTGGGCACGACAACGATCGCGTCTGCATTGTTGCCACCCGATCGAGGGGAAGGCAAGCAAACCGATGCTGGCGCGTGAACGTTCTCTGCACCGTGGTAGTTTGGACCGGCTCGCAGGCGGCGGCACTTCGATAACTCGCCGGGGTCGTCCGGGGTTGCCATGTGGTCCGAGTTCCTCGTCTATCTTCGGCTCGGCTTCGAGCACATCGCTGACCTGCGCGGATACGACCACATACTCTTCGTTGTGGCCCTCACCGTCATGTATCCGCCGAGGGCGTGGAGGCGAGTGGTCGTCCTGGTGACGGCCTTCACCGTCGGGCACTCGATCACGCTGGCCCTGGCCACTCTCGAGCTCATCCGGATCCCCACCGATCTGGTGGAGCTGCTCATACCGGTGACCATCTTCGTCACGGCGGGTCTGAACCTGATCGAGGTCGGATGGCCGCGCGGCGGCGAACCGGGACTCTATCTGGGCGGCAAGTGGTGGCGAGGCCCGACGCCGGGATCCGTGGTGGACGACGAAAGCCCGGCCGGCGGTGAGCCCCTCGCTGCCCGACGACTCAAGTACGGGCTGGCGCTGGTATTCGGGCTCATCCACGGAATGGGGTTCTCGAACTTTCTGCGGGCGGCGCTCGGGAGCGAGGGATCCATCACGTTGCCACTGCTTGCCTTCAACGTCGGGCTCGAGGTCGGGCAGGTGTTCATTGTGACGCTCGTCATGGCGGCCACCGCTTTGGCCGCGACGCTGCCCGGCCTTTCACGCCGGCGTTGGGTGGTTTCGCTCTCGGCGGTGACCGCCGGGCTCGCGCTCTACATGGTGTGGCAGCGACTCCCGATCTGACCGGGCTCGATCGCCGCCCGGGTGCTCCCGCCGTCAGAATCGAACGACGTGCTCCGACTCGCCCTCGGCGAAGTAGAACGTGCGCTGCGTCTCGTCGGGGAAGTGGACGAACTTGAAGATGTTGCGCTGGTCGTCGAAAACGTCGAACAGCAGCGTGTTGCTCACGTGTATGGGATCCGGCGGGCCGGGGGCGCGATATTGCACGATCACCCACCACATGGGTTCGCGATCGAGGTCGTCCTGGCCGCTGCCGATGAGGGTGGCTTCAAGCTCCTGGCCTTCGACCTCGATCTTCAGATTGTCCCGCACGTAGCGCATGACCAGGGCGTCGGCCTCGGCGCCGGGCGTCAGCGTCAGGGAAGTCGCGTCGACCATGGGCCCGAGCGCTCGCTCGAGGTCGTTCTTGAAGAAGCGAATGCGCCCGGCGATCAACGTGCCCTCGACGGCCAGGTCGCCGTAGGCGAGGTGCAACTCGTGGGCCTCGGGCGCCTCGGCGCCCACCGCCGGTACCGAGGCGGCGGGCGGCAGAATGAGCAAGCCGCACACGAGGGCGAACGAGCGGCGCAGCACCCTCAGGACCCGATCACCGGCGTCTTCCAGACGTTGTTCTCGCGGTTGATATCGGCGAACGCCTCGTCCGGATCGATGACCACCTGGATGATCTGTTGGTCGGCGAAGAAGCCACGCGTAAACGTCAGCTCGTTGTGCCGCCACACGTCGACCGGAAGGTCGAAGCGGTCCGTGGTGCCGTCGGCGAACGTCATTTCGATCTCGAGCGGCATCATCAGGCCGCCGACGTTGTCGACCTTGATGCGGTAGTAGTAGCGACCGTGGTCGGTGTTGCCGACGAGCTCCTCGGCGTCCTGGGCGGTCACCGCTCCGATCGACTGATCGGTGAAATGGGTGGTGTAGAACCAACCGCGCCAGAACCAGTTCAGGTTCTCGCCCGCGCCCTCCTCGATAGAGCGGAAGAAATCGGCGGGCTGCGGGTGCTTGAAGGCCCAGTTCTTCGAGTAGTCACCGAAGGCGGCGTCGAAGGCCTCGGGTCCGAGGATATGCTCGCGCAGCATCTGCAGGCCGGTGGCCGGTTTGGCGTAGCCGTTGTTGCCGAAGTCCTTATGGATGAGGTCGGACTCGGTCATGATCGGCACCTGGTCCGGATCGCTCATGTATTCGACGATAAACGGCGCCGGTCCGCGCCGACTCTGGTAGGTGCAGTCCTCCGTCTGCGACCACTCGGCGCCGCAGTAGGTCTTGGCGTAATCCTGCTCGGCGTAGTACTGCACGAACGTGTTGATGCCCTCGTCCATCCACGTCCACTTGCGCTCGTCGGAGGCCACCAGCATCGGGAACCAGTTGTGCCCGACCTCGTGGATGGTGACGCTGATCAGCGCGCGCTCGACGTCTTCCGAGTAGGTGCCGTCGGGCTGCGGTCGGGCGCCGCAAAAGGCCACCATCGGGTATTCCATGCCTCCCTGGGGCCCGTTGACGTTGACGGCCTTGGGGTACGGATACGGGAAAGACATGCGGCCGTAGCTCTTGAGGGTTTGCAGGGTCGCCCGCGTGGATACCTTGTCCCACAACGGCATTGCCTCCTTCGGGTACAGCGAGTGCACCTTGATGAGGCGATCGTCACCGGGGTAGCGGAACCCGGCGGCGTCCCAGACGAAGGCCCGCGACGACACCCAGGCGAAGTCGCGCACATCTTCGGCCATGTAGTGCCAGGTGACCATGCCTGACTGCACCGGACGGGCGGCGGGATCGCCCACGTCTTCGGCGCCGACGATGAAGCGCGGCTCCTCGCTCGTGTAGGCCTCCTCCAGCCGATCCATCTGCGTTTGCGTGAGCACCTCTTCGGGGTTCTGCAGGACGCCCGTGGAGTCGACGATGTGATCCCACGGCACCGTCACCTTGACGTCGTAGTCGCCGAAGTTCAGGTAGAACTCACCGCGTCCCATGAACTGCTCGGTCTGCCAGCCGTTGACGTCGTCGTAGACGCTCATGCGAGGGAACCACTGGGCCAGCTCGTAGATCCAACCGTCGTCCACCAGCTCCTTGCCTCCGCGGCCGCGATCGGGGATCGGGAACGACCAGTCGATCTCGAGCTCGAGCTGCTCACCGGCGGGCAGCGGTTCGGGGAGGTCGATACGCATGACGGTGTCGTTGATGCGATGGTCGGCGTCGATGAGCCGGCCGTCGCGCACCAACTGCACGCGATTGAGCGTGTAGCCGCCGTCGAACGGCTCGACACCGACGAAGCGACGGAACGCCTCGCTTACCTCTTCGGCCAGCGCGCTCTGGGTGCGATAGGAGCGGCTGTGCTGCAGCGAGCGAACGTTCTGATCGAGCTGCATCCACAGGTAGCCGAGCTGGTCGGGGGAGTTGTTGTGGTAGGTGATCCGCTCGGTTCCGTTCAGAACGTGCGCCTCGGGGTCGAGCGTCGTCTCGATGACGTAGTCGGCCCGCTGCTGCCAGTACAGGTAACCGGGTGCTCCCGCGGCGTTGCGGTAAACGTTGGGATCGGGCCACTCCGGAATCGGGCGGAACATCGACTGGTTGGTCTTGGTTTCGTCGGCGTGGCGCCACTGCTGGCCGTGCGCGGCAGCGGTCAGCAGGGCAGGCGCGATGAGGGCCAGCGCGAGGAAAGCCACGACGGCTCGGCGCGGGAATGAGCTCATGAGTCTCGTCCTTGGAGGCTGTCGAGGAACGCTTCTACGAAGGGGATCCCGCGCAAATCATACACTGACGTCGCTTTTTCCGGCGGGCGTAGCGTTCGCGTCCGTGTCAGCCCGCGCGCTGAAGTACGGTGACTTCCCGCTCGAGGCGACCGCGCAGGCGCCTCTTTCCGATTTCGAGGTCGTAGAGATCGGGTTTTCGGTTTGATTCCTGACCTCTTGATGAGACGGTCATGGAGCCCGTGTTTCGAAGCGTGAATCGGTTGAGGCCTCTTCGATTCGGCCGTGCCGCTTGACGAGACTTCTCCCGGCAGGTAGGAACGACACATCTTCATTGCGCGGAGGCGCCAGCATGCTGAGACGGCCGGTCTTCTGGATTACCGCGGTGGTGGTTTGCG
>CAYSHI010000029.1:0-30808 GCA_964430745.1 uncultured Acidobacteriota bacterium
CGGTGAACGTGTCGACGCAGACGTCAACCCGGAGAACTGATCGATGGGTAGCTTCGTTTCGGCAGCGGATCTGTGGGCCATCGCACCCGAGATCATCATCACCATCGCAGCCTCGGTAGTCCTTCTGTGGGGCGCGCTGGACGGCCCCCGCAAGCGGCCACTGCAGTTCGCCTGGATCACATTGGTCGGCATCGTCGCCGCACTCGTCGTGCTATTCAGGCAAGCGCCGACCGAGGAAACCTACTTCTCCGGGCTCATCGGCACCGACGCATTCGGGATGTTCTTCTCGGCGCTGTTTCTGATCACCGCGACGCTCGCGGTTCTGGCTTCGATCCGCTTCCTCGAGGACCATGACGCACACCACCCGGAGTACTACTTTTTCTTGCTGACGGCGTTGCTCGGCATGATGATCATGGCGCGCTCCATCGATTTCGTGTCGTTGTTCGTCGGTCTGGAGTTGCAGGCGCTTTCGGTGTACGTGCTCGTCGGCTATCTCAAGGGCGACAAGCGCTCCAACGAAGGCGGCATGAAGTACTTCATTCTGGGCGCGATGTCGTCGGCGATATTCCTCTACGCGATCTCGCTCTTCTACGCGCTTACCGGCACGACCAACCTGGCGGGAATCGGCGAAGCGATCGCCGCGGGCGGCCTCGAGTCGAGCCCCCTCACGACCGCCGCGCTGGTGCTGATGGCGGCCGCGCTCGGCTTCAAGATCGCAGCCGTCCCGTTCCACGTCTGGGCGCCCGACGCTTATACCGGCGGCCCGACTACCGTGTCGCTGTTCATCACGGTTGCATCCAAGGCGGCTGCTTTCGCCGTCCTGATCCGCATCTTCGTGGTGGCGTTGGAGCCACTACAGGATTCATGGGCCCTGTTGCTCGCCGTGCTGGCGACGGCGACCATGTTCGTCGGCAACATCGCGGCCATGACTCAGGACAACATCAAGCGGCTGCTGGCGTATTCGAGCATCGCCCACGCCGGCAACGTGCTGATCGGCGTCGTGGCGGCAGCGAGCACCGACGGCGACACGCGCGCGTTCGCCATCTCGGCATCGCTCTTCTACATCTTCGCCTACACGTTCATGAACATCGGCGCGTGGGGGACGGTCGTCCTGATTCGCCGTAACGGTCTCGCGGGGGAGAATCTCGAGGACTTCAGCGGGCTGGCACAACGCTCCTACCCGGCGTTCTTCGCCATGCTGATCTTCCTGCTCTCGCTCGGCGGTATTCCTCCTTTGGCCGGATTCCTCGGCAAGTGGTATGTGTTCACCGCCGCGGTGAACTCCGGCTGGACCTGGCTCGCCGTGGTCGGCGCCATCAACGCCGCCATCTCGATCTTCTACTACCTGCGCATCGTCGTCGTGATGGCGGTAAATGATCCGGTCGAGGGCACGACGTTGGTACGCTCCGTGCCGCTGACGCTGACCATCGTCGCCGCTGTGGTGATGACGGTGCTGGTCGGCGTCTGGGCGTCGCCCTTCCTCGGCTGGGCGGCCGGCGCCTCGGGGCTTATCCAGTAGGCCTTCGACTGCCGCGATAACTGCGAAGCGGAGCCATCCGCTCGACTCCGTCCGAACGACCGAGCACGACGCCGCGCACGACGTCCTCCGGCGGAGCTTGCTTGATTCGATCCGAGTCGCGGAGCAAGCTTGCCCCTGTGATGAGCGTGGACAACGACCGGCACCGTCGCGACAACAACAACGAAAGCGACGTGTCCCTCCTCGTCATCACTCGTCAATTCGCCCACTATGCGACGGTCGGCATCATGTTTCCCGTTGCCATCGCCCTGGGGTTCTTCGGCGGCTACATGATCGACCGTTGGCTCGGCACGATTCCGCTATTCGCCCTCATCGGCCTCGGCTTCGGCGTCGCCGCGGCAATCCGTAACCTCCTGCAAACCGCGGCGAGCGACAAAGATGTCTGAGCGACCAGGCGACGGTGTGATCCGCCCCGGTGAGGAGCTCATTGACTACGATGCCGATGCTCTGGTGGCGCGCTTGAAACGCAACGCGATCGTTTCGCTTGTCGTCATCGCCATCGTCGTCGCCGCCATCTGGCGCGAGCTCATGCCGGTCGTCGGTGCGCTGCTCGGAGGCGCGCTCGTGATGCTGAATTTCATCTTCCTGGAGCGGCTGGCAACGGGCATGCTGGGAGCCGCCAAACCCGCCGCAAACCCCCTTCAGCTGCTGATTCTGGCATTTCGCGTCGGTTTGATGGGCCTCACGCTCTATGGTATCTTCGCCCTGCCAGGGGTACTCCCGATTCCCGTTGCACTGGGCCTCTCCATACTGGTTCTCGCCGTCGTCATCGAAATGTTCTCAGAGGTCCTCTCCGCCCCGCCCCCGGGCGCCTAATCTCGACAAGCTCCGATGGAACACGAGCTATCTACGATCACCATCCTGCTGAACTCGCTGGTCGGGAGTATCACCGGCCACGAGGCACACCTGCCCGATCAGGGCGTGGTTGCCTGGTTCATCGTCGTCGCCAGCGCGGCCATCTTCATCCCGTTGTCGCGCACGTTCTCGGTCGACAAGCCCGGCAAGTTGCAGCAACTGCTGGAGATCGGCGTCGAGTCGATCAACGCCATGCTCGACGGATTCATCGGTCCGAACGGGCGCACCTACTTCCCGGTGATGGCGGGATTCGCTTTCTTCATCCTGACATCGAACCTGATCACCAACGTGCCGGGATTCCAGCCGCCGACCGGCGACCTGAACACCACCGTCGCACTCGGCGTAATGTCGTTTCTGTACTACAACTTCCTGGGGATTCGGGCGCAGAAGCTCGCCTACGCCAAGCAGTTCATCGGTGATCCATGGCAGATGTTTCCGCTGATGATTCCCATCGAGATTCTCAGTCACCTGTCTCGCCCCTTGTCACTGTCGATTCGTCTGTTCGGCAACATCTTCGCGGAACACACGCTGGCCGGAGTGTTCTTCATCTTGCTACCGGTCGGCTTGCCGCTCGTTTTTGCACCCCTCGGCGTGTTCGTCGCCTTCATGCAGACGTTCGTGTTCACGATGCTTTCCATGGTTTACATCGCCGGTGCGCTCGAGCACGGGCACTGATTCGAATACGGCGCCCGCGACGAACGGCGTGCGTGCGTTCTGAAAGGAGAACCCAATGTCGAGGAAGAAGGGACTCGTCGCCCTCTCTGCCCTGGTCGCGCTGGTGGTGTTGATGCCGGCGGTGAGCGCTTTTGCCCAGATGGACGCGGATGCCCCCACCAATGCCGAAGACATTCGCATGTGGATCGCCATCATGTCGGCGGCCGCAATGGCGGTGGCGTCGTCGATGTGCGGCATGGCGCAAGGTCGCGCGGTGTCCGTGGCCTGCGAGGGCATGGCCCGGAACCCGAGCGCCGGCGGCCAGATCCGCGGCTCATTGATCATCGGCCTCGTGCTGATCGAGTCGCTGGCCATCTACACGCTGCTGATCGGCCTGGTGCTGATCTTCCTGCGCTGGTAGCTAGAGCGCACGCTCAGTCTACGAGATTGAAAATCGCCGCCCTACCGTTCGCGGGGGGCGGCGATTTTCGTGTGCGCTTCCGCCGAACGGCCCTCCTCGGGGTCTTTGGCGGCGCTTCGGCGCCCGACGTCGCCGTTTTCCGCGCCGCCGTCGGGCGCAGCACCTCCCCGGTCGTCATCACCCGCCGCGGCCCGTCCGGCGTCAGCGAGCGCATGGGGCGACAGGAAAAACGACAGGCTCTCGAGCTCCAGCGTGAGGTCGACACTCTTGCACCGGAATCCGCGCGGCACGCGCGGGCGCACCGGAGCGAAGTTGAGCACGGCGCGAACGTCCGCGGCCACCAGGCGATCGACGACCCCCTGCGCCGCCTCGGCGGGAACAGCCACGATGCCGACATCGACGTTCGCGGCCACGACGCGCTCGAGATCGTCGAAATGCTGGATGGGCACGCCGCCGCGGGTCACCTTGCCGACCTTTCCGGGATCGACATCGAAGAGCGCCATGACTTGCAGGCCGCCGCCGCTGAAGCCGGGATAATCGGCGAGGGCGTGGCCGAGATTGCCGGCACCGACGATGACCACGCGAAGCGTTCGATTCAGACCCAGGATGCGCTCGAGCTCGCCCCGCAGCCGTCTGACGTCGTAGCCCACGCCGCGCACGCCGAAACCGCCGAACGAGGCCAGATCACGGCGAACCTGCGCCGACGTGACGCCCAGCTGATCGGCCATCGCTCGGCTGGAGACCGTCGTGGTCCCCCCCTCTTCGAGCTGGGTGAGGAACCTCAGGTACAGCGACAGACGGCTGGCAGTGAGCTCCGAGACGCGTGGCTTGGCCATTCAGTGACGATATCAGGCGACGGCTGTGACCTGGAGCCCGCGGCTGTTTGACGCTCGCCCGACTCGGCTGGTAGCGTGCCGATCGTCATGGTTGATCTCTTGCGGGCTCTGCGTCCCTACCAATGGACCAAGAATGCGTTGGTGTTCGCAGCGCTCGTGTTTGCGCAAGAGCTCGGCGACCCCGGCAAGGTCGCACTCGCAACAGTGGCGTTCGTGGTCTTCTGCCTCGCGTCTTCGGCGATCTACATCTTCAACGACATCGCCGACCGGGAACGTGACCGGCACCACCCCGAGAAGCGCGACCGACCGATTGCCGCCGGCCGCGTTTCGGTTCCCCTCGCCGCCACCGTAGCAACCTCACTGGCCGCCGCCGCACTTGCCGGGGCGTGGTCCGTCAATGAACGACTGGCCGCCGTCATCGCCGGCTACCTCGTCCTGCAGTTGGCCTACAACCTGGCGCTCAAGCGACAGCCGATCCTCGATGCCATGTGCGTGGCGGCGGGCTTTCTCCTCCGCGTCGTCGCCGGGGCCGTGGCGATTAGCGCGCCCATGTCGTCCTGGCTGCTCATCTGCACGATCTTCGCGGCCGTGTTCATCTCGTTCGCAAAACGCCGCCATGAATTCAGCACACTCGACGAGGGGGCCGCCGCCCATCGTGAGAGCCTGTCCGGCTACAGCAAGTCGACGCTGGACCAGTTCCTTGTCATCTCCGCCGCGGCGACAATGCTCTCGTACGCCCTCTATACGACCGATGAAGAGACGGTCACCAAGTTCGGCGACTCTCGCCTGATCTTGACGCTGCCGTTCGTGATGTACGGCCTGTTCCACTATCTGCAGCTCGTACAGCAAGACGACGGAGCCGGAGATCCCTCTCTGGTGATCATCAAGGACAAACGCCTGATGCTCACGGTGGCGCTGTACGGGCTCCTCGTAGTCTTGCTCCTGTACCTGCGTTAGTGCCCCACGTCGTAAATAGGGTGACGTGGGACACTATTAGCCGGCGGCCGCGACGCTCGCCGTCGACCGCGGACGGACGCGCCGACACCGTCGCACTTTCATGACAGCCTGCTAGAATGAGGCCCTCACACGGCCCCAGGCTGCCTCGGCCGAAGCCACGCCTCACACTTACTCGGGTTCTCCAAGACGATGGAACCTCATGCCGCCGGGGACTACCGGATCGACTACGACGACCTCGATGTCGTCGACCTCATGTCGCAGATCCGCGAGCGGTCGCATCGGGGCGCCGGCGCGTCCGCCGACCTTCCCGAGGTAATCGAGGCGCGAGCCCGGGCTCGGGTGAGGGCCGCCGTCGACCTCGACGACCGACGTCCCTACGAGCTCGAGCGCGAGCTACAGCTCGAGGGCGCATGGAACGTCAGTCCGCACGACCTCATTGAATCGAAACGACGCGGTGCCGGCTCTTTGTTGTCGGCGACAAGGCGCCTGTTGAGACCGCTCGTCAAGCTGTTCGCCAACCTCGACCTGCCCGTCTACAAGCAATTCAAGATCAACCTCGGTGTGGCCGAGGCGCTCAACGACCTGCTCTGCCAGGTCGCCGATCTCGAAGCACGGCTCGAGGCCATGTCGCGTCGCGTCGAAGCTCTGGAGAGCAGCCGGGACGGCGTCGACGGCGGCAGCGATTGACTTACCTCGACCGGTCCGACGCATGCGGCTCGCCTTCGTAGTCCAGCGATATGGATTGGAGATACGTGGCGGCGCCGAGCTTCATTGCCGTCTCGTTGCCGAGCTGCTTTCGCACCGGCACGACGTCGAGGTGATCACCACCTGCGCGGCCGACTACCTCACCTGGGCCAACGCGTACTCCACGGGAATCGACGACGTCAACGGGATTCCCGTGTGGCGCTTTCCGGTGCGACGGCCGCGCGACCTCGATCGTTTCGGGCGTATGCAGGAACGTGTCTTCTTCCGCGAGCACACGGACGCCGACGCGCACGCCTGGCTCGACGCGCAGGGCCCGTACAGTCCCACCATGCGCGACTGGATCGACCGCTACCGCGAGAGCTTCGATTTCTGGTTTTGCTTCTCGTACCGCTATTGGACCACCTATCACGCGATGCAGGCGGCCGCGGGGCGAGCGATCCTCGTACCCACGGCCGAACCGGATCCGGCCATCGACCTACCCATCTTTCATCCTCTATTCCGCTCGGCACGCGCCATCGTGTACAACTCCCCGGAGGAGCGCGAAATGATTCTCGAGCGCAGCGCCGCCGAAGAGGTCACCGGCGAAGTGGTGGGTGTCGGCATCCGCGAGCCCGCCGGAGCCGGCAGCCCCGACCACGACATCGATGCCGAGCGATTCTGCCGAGAGTTCGGCATCGACAGGCCGTTCATCCTCTACGTCGGACGGATCGACGAAAACAAGGGCTGCAAACAGCTCTTCGATTTCCACGCCCGCGCCGTGCGGGAGCTCGAAGGTCGGGACGAGCGTCCGCCGCTGCTGGTGCTCGCGGGGCACCCGGTGATTCCGATTCCCGACGGCCCGCACGTGCTTCATGTCGGGGGAGTGGACGAGCGGCAGAAGTTCGACGCCTTCGCGGCGGCATCGCTGCTCGTCATGCCGTCGTTCTACGAAAGCCTCTCGATGGTTCTGCTCGAGGCCTGGGCCCTCCACAAACCGGTGCTCGTCAACGCGCACTGCGACGTTCTGAAAGGCCAGGTCGAACGCAGCAACGGCGGTCTGCACTATGGCGATGCCGGCCAGTTCGTCGAGGCCCTGACGCTGCTGATGGCCGATGACGGCCTGCGTGACGCCTGCGGCCGCGCGGGCCACGAGTACTTTGCCGCCAACTATCGCTGGCCGGTGATCGAGGCCAAATACGAGAAGATCCTGCAGGATCTGTCGCCATGAGCAAGCCGGCGATCCACCAGCTTTCGGTATCGGCCGCTTTCGGCGACGCCATCGGCGCTGAGATATTCACGGTGCGCGACGCGCTCCGAGAGGCCGGCCACGCGTCCGACGTGTTCGTCGAGCTGGTCGATGCACGCATGGCCGCCGAGGTACGTCCCTACCAGGAGTATCGCGAGGTGAGCAGCCCGGACAACGTCGTCCTGCTGCACTTCTCCCTGGGTTCGAAGGTCTCGGCGCTGGCCCGAGAGATCGACGACAGGCTGGTCCTCATCTACCACAACATCACGCCCGCCGAGTGGTTCGCGCCGTACGCCCTCGGCATCGCGCGTGACTGCCAGCGGGGACGGGTCGAGCTCGCAACGCTGGCCGAGCGCACGACGTTGGCTCTTGGCGACTCCGAGTACAACCGCATGGAGCTGGAGGAGATCGGCTTCGACAGCACCGGGGTGCTGCCGCTGGTCGTCGACATGACGCGCCTCGACGGTCCCGTCGACCCGATGGTCATGGAGCGGTTCGACGACGACCGCACCAACCTGCTGTTCGTCGGCCGCTGCGTGCCCAACAAGTCGATCGAAGACCTGCTTCGAGCGTTCGCCTACTATCGCCGCTTCATCGACCACCGCAGCCGGCTGTTGATCGTCGGCGAGTACCGCAGCTTCGTTCTCTATTTCGATGCTCTGCAGGAGCTGGCCTCCGAGCTCGGACTCGACGAGGTGTACTTTACCGGCCACGTTTCGCAGGCGGAGCTGAACGCCTACTATCGCGTCGCCGACTGCTTTGTGTGCGCCTCCGAGCACGAGGGATTCTGCGTGCCGATATTCGAGGCCATGCATCGTGACCTGCCGGTGGTGGCGTACGCGGCCGCAGCGATCCCTTACTCGACAGGCCGCGGCGCGCTGCTGCTCGCCGACAAAGACCCGGCCCTGTTCGCCGAGGTGGTGCACGAGGTCGTGACGGACCGCGCGTTACGTGACCTTTTGTTGCGACGGCAACAACGCACACTGGCCGCGCTCGATACCGGTCGTCTGATCGACACGCTGATGAAAAACCTCGACGACGCGGGGCTGACCTCTTGAGCCCGGCGCGCGTCGATCAGTTGTTGGCCGCCGCTCACGCCGGCGATGCGACCGGCGACGCGGCTGCCGCGCTGGCATCGAGAATACGCAGGAGCGGTCGGCCCGCGGAACTTTTCGCGCTCAGCATCGACGAGGATATGGCGGAGCAGGTGCGGGCGATCGACAAGCTGCCGGACAGCGGGCCCGCGGACACGACGATACTGCATTTCAACATTCCCTCATCGCTCCCGGGAGTGCTCGGTTCACGCACGGGAAGACGCGTGCTCGTCTATCACAACCTCACGCCGCCCGAGCTGCTGCTGCCGCATCTGCCGGAGGTTGCCCGCCTCACCGCCCTCGGCCGCCGACAACTCGGCGAGCTCGCCGATTCGGGAACCGTCGATCTGGCGATCGGCGTCTCGCGCTACAACACCGACGATCTCGAGGACGCCGGATTCGCCCGCACGGCGACGCTGCCGTTGCCGTTGGACCTCTCCCGACTGCGGGCGCCGCTCAACCCGGTGCTCGACGCTCAGCTCGGCCGCACCCCGATGCCCACGTTCTTGACCGTCGGCCGCGTG
This sequence comes from uncultured Acidobacteriota bacterium, assembly GCA_964430745.1. Classification (GTDB taxonomy): domain Bacteria; phylum Acidobacteriota; class UBA890; order UBA890; family UBA890; genus CBDCGW01. The sequence goes on from CAYSHI010000029.1 coordinate 8,809, forward strand.
GCGCCGAACAAGCGCATAGAGGACTTTCTCAAGATCGCCGCCTATTATCTTCGCTATGTCAGCCCCGAAGCTCGGTTCATCATCGTCGGCGGAACACGGGGGCTGGAAGCGTACCTGGATGCGCTCATCGAGTTGCACGGCGAGCTCAAGCTCGACAGCCGGGTGACCTTCACCCACAAGGTGTCGCTCGCCGATTTGATCACCTACTACTCCAACGCAACCGCCTACGTGTGCACGAGCGCGCACGAGGGCTTTTGCGCACCGCTGCTCGAGGCGATGGCGCTCGATGTACCGATCGTCGCGCGGGCGGCCGCCGCCATTCCCGAGACACTCGACAACGCCGGAATCCTGATCGATTCCCGAGATCCCGCGGTTTGGGCGGAGACCCTGGGGATGCTGGCGCACGACGAAAACCTGCGTGCATCGCTCAGCGAGCGTGGACGCCGGCGCGTTGCCGACTTCGACACCGAGGTCGTGCTCGACCGTTGGGTGGATATGCTGGCTCCGGGAGGCCTGCCGTGAGCCGGCCACGCGCCGCCCCCGAGAAGGGGGCCGCGAGCCGACCACCGGCCGACCCCGGCAGACATGCAGCGGGCCGCAAGTGCCGGCGGGTTCAGACGGGAGACGCCCGGTGAAGATAGCCGCGGTGGTGCAGCGATACGGCGCCGAGATCGTCGGCGGCGCCGAGCGCCTTTGTCGCGGCGTCGTAGAGGGACTCGCGAGCCGCGGACACGAGGTCGAGGTCATGACCTCATGCGCCAACTCCTACCGCACCTGGGCGAACGCCTACGCCGAAGGGCTCGATGATCTCGACGGCGTGCGGGTGCGGCGTTTCCGGGTCGAGGAAGAGCGCGACATGATCGCGTTCAACGCTGCCTCGGACGAGCTTTTCGGTGGCGCGCCCGACGCCGAAGCGCAGCGCGCCTGGGTGCGGGCTCAGGGACCCTACGCCCCCCGCCTCGTAGACCACCTGCACGCGGCGGCGGCGGACTTCGACCGTCTGTTGTTTTTCACCTATCTGTACTATCCGACCGTGCATGGTATCCACGTTGCCCCGGAGCGCAGCGTCCTGGTGCCGACCGCGCACGACGAAGCACCGATCTACCTGGCGATCTACGAGTCGGTATTCGCGCTGCCGGCCGGCATGATCTTCAACACCGAGGCGGAGGCGACCTTTGCTCGGCGGCGGTTCGGGCGATTGCCCGAGGCGCAGGAGGTCATCGGCGTCGGAATCGATACCCTGGACGCCCTTTCCAGGGGCCCTGAGAGCCCCGAGAACGCTCGTTCGCGAGAGGTCGGGGCCTCGATCGCCCCCACGCCCGACAGCGTCCCTGCGGCCCTCTACGCGGGCCGTATCGAGCCCGGCAAGGGGGTGGCGGAGATGATCGACCACGTCGATCGTTTTCGGCGCCAAACGGGAGTTCCCCTGCGGCTCTGGCTCATCGGTGAGGTCGCCGAGCCGATACCGCCGACCGAGTGGATCGACGTGCTCGGCTATGTCGACGAGGACGAAAAGATCCGACGCATGAGGGAGGCGACCATCCTGCTATCGCCCTCGGCGCTCGAGAGCTTCGGCATCGTCGTGCTCGAGGCCATGGCGGCGGGCACACCGCCTCTGGTCAACGCGGCGGCCGCCGCCGCTGTAGAGCATTGCCGCAACGCCAATGCCGGCCTCTACTACCACGACTACGAAGAATTCAGCGACGCTCTCGGCCTGCTCCTCGCCGACGAGCGACTGCGGGCGACGATGGCAAAAAAAGGGGCCAGCTACGTTCAAGAGAACTATAGCTGGCCCCGAATCGTCGACCGCTACGAGGCGTTCTTGTTGAATCTCGGCTCGTAGCTCAGGCTTAGCGGCCGCCACCTCCGCCCTTGCCGCGCCGGATCCGTTCCTGCACGCGGTCGATGGCGTCCTGCACGTTGGTGGTCTCACGGATCGCCGACGAGTCCTGGAAGGCGCGCAGGGCGTCCTCGTTACGACCCAGCCGCTCGAAGGCGATGCCGAGGTCGTACAACAGCTGCCCCTGAGTCGGGCTGCCCGCCTCGAACATGTTCTGCGCCTTCTGGAACTGCTCGACCGCGCGACCCCAGTCTTCCATCGCCAGATACGCCTGGCCGAGGTTATAGATGGCGATGGCGTCATTGGGACGGTCGGCGATCACGACCTCGAACTGCTGGATGGCATCCGAGAAACGGTCATCTCCCAGGTACGCCATGCCGAGCAGGTTGCGGATGTTGGTGTCCTGCGGGTGCGCCTGGATGGCGCGCTCCGCCAGAGAAGCCGCTTCCGAGAAGTCCTGGTCGTCGAAGTTGATGCGGGCGGCGAAGTACAGAGCGATGCGGTTGCTGTTGTCGAGTTGCGCGGCCTCCATCAACTCGGGCAGCGCCCTGTCTTTCTGGCCCAACTCGAAATACGTGCGCCCCAGCCAAGCGTGCAGGTTGGCCTCCGAACGACCCTCGAGCGCTTTGGTGAGCTCGGTGGCCGCCTGCTGCCATTGCTCCTGCTGGTAGTACGCCTGGCCCTTGACTTTCGAGATGCCGGGCTGTTGCTGAGGTCCGGCAAAGACCGAGGCGTCGTCCGCCGCGGCGATGGCCTGCCCCCAGTTGTCGTTCAGGAGCTGGATATTGGCGATGGCGAAGTTGGTCTGGTAGCGCTCGGAATCCTCGGTTACGAGATCCTTGGCGATCTCCAGCTGCGCCAGCGCCTCCTGACGCTTCGACGGACCCATGCGGCCGAGCGTGACGCCGAGCATCATGTGGCACCAGCCCCATGGCGCCCCGGCGTCCTCGTACTCGGTGCAAACCTCGCGGAACAACGCCTCCGCTTGGGGATACTGCCCGCCCTCATAAGCCCTGTAGGCCTGGACGTACTTCTCATCCTGAGCCGACGCCACTCCCGGCAGCGCGAAGCTGGCGGCGAGGGCGACGCCGACGATCGCTACCAGGTAGCGGTTGGCTCTCATCGTAATCACCTTTAGTTGTAGGTTTGTTGCCTCAGGGATTTTGGATCAGCTGGAAGACCACGTTGACGGTCAGGAGAACCTCGACCGGCCGACCGTTATAGAACGTCGGCGTGTACTTCCACTGCTTCACCGCATCCTGTGCGGCGACATCGAGGCCAAGGCCCAGGCCGCGGAGAACTTCCACGTCCATGACGTTGCCCTGCTTGTCGATAACCGCCTGCAGGATGACGAATCCCTCCATGCGCGCGCGACGGGCGAGCTCCGGGTACTCCGGCGCGACATAGACGATGCGCTCCGGCTCCTGGATGTCACCACCGACTCGCATCGGCCCCTGGTCGATGACCGGGGGGCCACCGCTCGGCATACCGACGACGAAATCGGTGTCGACGGGCATGTCTGTGTCCTCGACGAACTCGACTTCTTCCGCGACGATCGGTTCCGGCTCGTCGGGTGTCGGGTCGGGGATGGGAACGCGTGAAGCCGTCTTCTTGACACCTTCTTCTTCGGCTGTTCCTTCGGCGGTGTCGGCGGCTTGTAGCGTTTGATGACAACGGCCTCGCGCTCTTCCGCGACGAACTCCGCTCCGCCCATCGACGGGAACACCGTGATGAAGAGGAGAAAGTGGAAGATCAGCGCGCCGATCCACGCAACCTTAATCGACTGCGTGTCTTCGTCGGCCTCCGCCAGAACCATGGCGGAGCTTTCGTTCCAGTAGGTGTCCTCGATCTTTGCCCTGTCACGGGAGAAGACTTGAGTCTCGCCTTTCTTCGGGTCGGCCATTGGTCTTTCTCCCGGTTACATGATGGATCCCCAGGCGGCCTTCTCGGCCTCCGTGGGGATCGAGATGTTCTTGACGTCACCCTGCTTGAGCTCGTCGAAAGCGTCGACCATGCACTTGTACGGCGCCGTCGGGGCCGGGTCGATGATGACGAACTTGTTCGGGTTACGCGCCAGCTTGGGCTGCAGGTAGACGTTGATATCACCCAGATCCATGATCTGGTTGTCTACCGTGAACGAACAGCGGGCGCCCGCCGGCTCGATGTGAATGTGCACCGCTTCTTCGGCGGTGGCGTCCTGCGGCGATTGCTGATCGTTGCGCGGCAGCTGGAACTCCAGGCCACGCGTTACCGAGAACACCGAGGTGACCATGAAGAAGACGATGAGCAGAAACGCGATATCCGCCATCGACGACGTCGGAATCTCGGGATCTTCCTTCTTCTTCTTTAGTTTCATAGGTTGATCTCCCTTAGCCTGCGCCCTCTTGCTGAGTGAGCATGGCTATGTTCCGGACGGAAGCCTGGCGAAGCTGTTCCATGACCTGGTCAATGTGTCGGTATTCCGCGTCTCCATCCGCCTTGATCAGGAAGAACTTCATAGAGTTCTTCGACATGATGAAGGCCGCCGAGGGAAGAATGTCCTGCGGGTTGATCACCCGGCTGTCTTCTTCGCCGTCGGAGAAGTGGATGATGCCGTCGGCCTCGATGGCGATCACGGCGGCGTCCTTGGGCACCTCTGTGCGCTGGAGGCTCGTCGGCAGGTCGACCGTGGTGCGGTCGACCGTGATCGTAGTCGTCACCATGAAGAAGACAATCAGCAGAAAGGCGATATCTGCCATCGACGCCGTGGGGAGATACGCTTCTGCTCGCTTCGGGGCTTTGATATTCATGGTCGGTTACGAGGCTGGCGTGCTCGGGCCCTCCATTTCGGCGTAGGTCTCGAGCAGCACGTTGGCGGCGGTTTCCATCTCCAGAACGTACTTGCCGACGCGCGTCGTGAAGTAGTTGTAGGCCGCGAGGATCGGAATGGCGACGCCGAGACCCGTGGCCGTCGTGATGAGCGCCTCGGAAATACCCTGGGCAACGAGGCCCGGGTTGGAGAGGCCGGCACGGGCGAGCGCGTCGAACGAGTTGATCATTCCCGACACGGTGCCGAGAAAGCCGAGGAGCGGCGCGATGTTGGAAATCGTGGCGAGCACACCGAGACCACGCTCGAGGCGGGCAAGCTCGTGGGCCGAAGCGGTTTCGATGGTGCGCTCGATCTCATCCTGAGGGCGACCATACTTGAGCAGGCCGGCCTTCATGATGTTGGCGATCGGGCCCTGGTACTCCTCGCAGGTCGTGATGGCTTCCTTGACGTTGCGGCGCTTGATCAGGGCGGTCCGAACACGATCGAGAAATTCTTGCGTGTTGATCTTGGAGCGATACAAAGCCCAGGCCCGTTCAAAGATGAACACGAGGCCGATAAGCGAACAAATCAAAAGGGCGTGCATGATCGGGCCGCCCTTCTGATAGAAGTCCATTACGGAACCGCCGGAAAGATCCACAGCCGTTACCTCCCTCTTACTTCTCGGCCCCCTGGGGGAGCAGTTTCAATTGCCGATCAGGTTCGCGGAACCAAGTTACCTACGCGCCCGTATATTACTTGTCTAGCCCCAATAGAGCTAATCGTTCACCGCGGGGAAGAGCTAAGTAGCACGGACCCAGTTGGGCTGTCAACGCGCGCGTGGAATACCCGATGGCAGGACGGATAATCCAAGTATAGGCACGGCGCGAGACGGCGGTCAACGCAACCGCCGTGCGTGGCACTCAGAGGGTGGCCGCAGAACGCCTTGAAACTGGTTCTACTGGGCGAAATAGCCCGGCCGACTACGTACCCCGCGCTCGCGGTCGACGTGTCTCCTGAGGCGGATCAGGAGCTCGCGCCACTCCCCCCGCCCACCCGGGACAAGCGGCGAGTAGCTGATGCGGTACTGAGCGCGCAGGTCGTCCTGGACGGCCTCGTATATCTCCGTCGGGTCGGACCGTCGCCCGAGAGAAAAGAACCGCCCGCCCGTCTGCTCGGCGAGTTGGTGCAGGGTCCACCGCTCGCGCACGTGGCGCGGCGACAGCTCCACCGCAACCGGGTAGAGGGCCACGTCGGCACGCTGGGCCGCGGCAATGGCGTCGCGAAAACGGTGCTCGCTGCCCTCGTCGGCGCCGTCCGTCAGCAGGATCACCGCGCGGCGGCCGTCGATACCGGCGAAGCGCCGAGACGCCGTGACGATGGCGTCGTACAAAGCCGTATGGCGGCCGTCTTCGATGAGCGATATCGAGTCGGCCAAACGCGCTGCGTCGTTGGTGAACTCCTGAAACACGATGGGAACATCGGCGAAACCGAGGACGAATGCCTTGTCATCCGGGTGCGTCAGCAAGCCGTCGACGAACGTGGCGGCCGCGTCCAGCGCGGTGTCGAGTTGCTCGAGCATGCTGCCGCTGTGGTCGACCAACAGGCCCACCGCGAGGGGAAGATCGGCGACACGTTCGACGGCGACGACCGGCTGGAGAACGTCGTTCTCGTAGACCTCGAACATCGTCGCATCGAGTGGCCCTTCGAGCGGCTTCTCACCCTCGACGCGGACATGAAGCTCGACACGTTCGACACGGGCGGAGAAACCGCCGAGCGACGATCCGGAGCCGTCGAATCGAGTCTCGAGCGAGTCGCTTACCATCTGCCGGCCCGGACCATAGGCGCGAACCTCTATGCGGTGATCGGCGGGGCGACCGGAATTCCACATCAGCTCATAGGGAGCCCGAGCATCGGAGAACATCAGGCGACCGTCGATAAAGAAGTCCACTGCCGCGACCTCGGCCGGTCGGTCGGCGGCGACCTCGGCGCGCACTCGGATGCGCCCGGCGATGTCATCGGTCGGAGACGGAGAGATGATCTCGACGCCGAACCCGCCCAACTCGCCGGCGGCACGCAGCGGTCCTTCCGTACGCTGCGCCAACTGTTCCTTGCCGGGCAACGGATCGGTCCCGACGCCCGGTCGAGGCTTTTGCTTGGCCTGAACCTGAGGCGCCGACGGCAGGGCGCCGACGGCCCGCTCGATCTCCGAAAAGTGATCGTCAGCAGAATAAGCGTGCGCGCCGTCGACGGCTCGATGAGCGGAAACCGAGGCAACGGGGCCGGCGACCGGCACACCCGTGGCGAACCATAGCAAGGCGGCCATGGCCCACGGTGCGCCCAAACTGCCTCCCTTCGCTCCAGCGCGTAGACGGGTTCAAGAGCCCGTCCCCGCTGTGTCCCTCGATTCGTCGTCCCCGCCGGACGCCTCGAATCCGAGGCGGCTTCAGCATAGCAAGGCATCGACGAAATTGTGAGGGGGGGCGCTGCGCGGACCGGGAACGCGCTATCGGCCCCCCTCGGCGATCAGGCGGCGCACGGCTTCGCGCACCTTCGCGGCCTCCTCGAGCCGTCCCTGACGTGTGTACACCTGCGCCAGCAGGTTGCGCGGCTCGAGGTATTCGCGTTCCAGGGAGATTGATCGCTTGAAGGATTTTTCGGCCGCTTCGAAATCACCCAGGCGGTACTGAGCGAGGCCACGGTGAAAGTGCAGGTACGGATTGCGTCGCCGGAGGTCGAGGGCGCGATCGTAGGATTCGAGCGCCGCCGGCAACTCGTCCTGCCGCATCTTCAAGTTTCCGAGGTTGTGGTAGGCGGCGTCGGAGCGGGAATCTGCGACGATCGCCCTACGATACGCCGACTCGGCGGCCTCCAGATCGCCGAGGCGTGTGTAGGCGACACCCAGGTTGTTATGGGCCTGCGCGAAACTCGGCCGCACGCTCGTGGCGAGCTGGAAGTTGTGCAGAATCCGTTCCCACGGCACCTTGTCGTCGGGCGCCTGGGAGTCATAGATCAACTCGAACCCGAGGTTGTTGTAGTAGTGCGCCAGGGCAGTGATGTCGTCGATGATCTTGAACGTTCGGTAGCGAGACACGTGCCCGTCGTAGTCGATGAGCGTGTAGCCCCGTTCGGTGCGGACGCCGCCGGCGATGTGGCCCGAGTCGACGATCACGGTCTCTTCCCGGCGGAGCTCGTTGACGCGGTCGGAAGCATCGACGTAGTACGCCGACAACCCGATCTCGCGGGCCAAGCCGATGAAGATCGATGTCAGGGCCAGACAGTTGCCGTAACCCTGCTCCAGGGTCACGGCCGGAGTGGACGTGGCTACCGAGTCGTAGGTCAGCCCGAAGCCGTCCTCGTCGGTGATCGACTTCATCAGCCGATCGGCCTTCTCGAAGTCCGTCATCGAGCCCGACGTGATGTCCAGGGCGCGCTCCACCATCTCGGGCGTGACCAGGAAAGGCACCACAAGTTCGGCCGGATCGATGTCCGGAGCCTGGGCGCGGGCCGCCACGATGAACGACTCGGGCGTATACGCGACGCGCGTGTTGGCGCCACCGGAGGCGCAACCGACGCCGGTCGCCAATGCGGCGAACGCGACGACGAACAGCATGCTTCGCCCAGCGGTGCGGTGGGCATGGGGACCCGACATATCCACCTCGGAGTCAGCGGCAGGTACAGGCACACGTCACCACGCCTGCCTGGGGAGCTGGACGATAAGGTCGACGTCTACCCAGATCTTAACGCCGCGAGGACGTCCTGCACCAGAGGAAGCTCGGGGTCATCGATCGGAGCGATGGCGATGTACTGCTCGAACGCCGCAATGGCGGCCGGGATATCGCCCGAGTTCACGTAGGCGAAACCGATCTGCATCTGGGCCGGCAGATAGCTCGGATCGACCTCCAGGGCACGCTGATAGAACGTGATCGCGGTATCCATCTCGCGCTGGCTGGAGTACAGCTCGGCGACGTTGTAGTAGACCGCCGGGTCATCGGGCGAGTTCAACAGGACGTTCTCGAAGAAAGGCATCGCCGCTTCGATGTCGCCCGCCTCGACGAGCATCTCACCGAGGTTGTAGTTGGCCATCGTGTTGGCGGGCTCTACGACGATCAGTGCCTCGTAGGCGGCGCGCGCCTGATCGATTTGCCCGAGCTCGCGATAGGCGTTGCCGAGGTTGCCGTGTACCTGATGCAACTCGGGGTTGAGCGCCAGGAATTCGCTCCACTTGGCGGCCGCGCCGGCGTAGTCACCGGCATCGAACAGGTCGTTGCCCTCGGTGAACAACTCCGGCGACTCCGCCCCGGCTCCCGGGCCCGCAGCACCGGCTCCCTCGGGGATCGGATTGAGCGTGACATCGAGGTCGGGGTTGCGGTTGGCGGAGCTGACGCTGACATCGACCTCGTAGGAGATATAACCCTCTTTGGCGAACGTGAACTTCCAAGCGCCGCGGGCAAAGCCGAGTATCGACCAGCGGCCACCGGCGTTGGTGCTCGCCTCCAAGGTGTTGGGGGTAACGTCGGGGTTGAAGGCAACAATAGTGACCTCAGCCAGCTCGTTACCCTCAGCGTCGAAAACCCTGCCCTGCATGCGCCCCTGGCCGCGCTGCGCAAAGGCCGGTTCGACCGCCAACGCCAGTGTCAGCACGAGAGCTATTGCCGGCAGACCGGCCCTGAGAATGATGGTCCTGAGCGTCGACTCGTTCGCCATCGCTAGTTCTCCTCGTCCGGATCAGCCGCCCCGAACGGTAAACGGCACCTTGTGTGTCAGCTCGCTGCCGCTGAGCTGGTCCGTGATATGAATCTCGATCTCGTAGTCCTGCCCGGCCTCGAGCTGTTGCACCTGGGCTAGTGGAATCTCCTGCTGGATCGCACCGAAGTTGAGCGTCTGGGTCGGCAGGCGGGCGATGCTGTCTTCCGTGCCGGCGAGCAGAATGCGGTGATCGACGTCGAAGGTCGGCTGTTGCGTGGTCGGATCGAGCTGCAGGCCCTGGATGAAGTACAACACCAGCAACGAGTCGTTGCGCTCGAAGGTCGAATCCAGGTCGGTCTTCAGCGCCAGGTTCCCGACGCGACTTCCTTCGTAGATGGTGTTGATATCGATCGCATCGGTCTGCTGGTCGAGACCATTCGCCACGATGACGCTCGGAATGGCCAACTCGGCGGCGGCGTAGTTGGGCGCCGTGAACTCGTAGCTGGTCGTGGCGATGTTCTCGGACGCATTGTCCATCACGCCCCAGGCGAGGCGATAATCGCCGGGCTCGAGCGTCATGCCGAAGGAGTGGGTCGTCGTTTCTTGGTCATCGCCGTTCGACGGGTCAACGCTGAAGTTGATCTTCACCTCACGCAGAAACTGCTCGCCGTTGGGCGCGGCAGGGTCTTTCTTCAGCAGCACGCCGAAGGCGAGCATCTGCGCGGGGCCGGGGACGCCCTCGGATTCGAAGGTCAGCGCTTCCTTGCCGAGCTCGAAGTTGAAGATCGCGAAGGTGTTCCCTCCGGCGGCGGGGATGAAGCCCATTCCCTGCCTCAACGCCAGGCCCTGCGCGGTGACGCCGTTCTGCATCAGCTGCTGCATGGCGACGACGTCGGGGGTCGTCCCCCCGCCCGCAGTCGCTGCGCCGCCCGCCGCGGGGCCCCCTCCGACGGGTCCGGCCGCGCCCGGATTGGCGCGCCGTGCCTCGAAATAGCCACTTACGGCCGTACCGGAGAGGAATGCCTCCTCGTTGTAGTCGAATCCGCCCGAAATGCGCGCGTAGGTGCGCTGAATCTGGGCGAACGTGATCTCCTTTTTGTCCTCCAGAAACGGGTTCTGCGTCGGGTCCAACGTCCAGACGATATTGGTGCTCTGGCCGGCCCTCTGCTCGGCGGAAACACCCTGATTGGCGCTACCGGAAACCGTCTTGCGCTCCTGCGCGGTGACCACTTCCGGCCCGTAGACCAGGTAGAACTTGCCGCGATCGGTTTCCCAGCCATCTCGGCCCTCGCCCTGGAATTGCTGCGCGGCGCCGGCGACACGCTCCATCCAGACCTGACGAAACTCGTTTTCCTCGGTGGCCGGCGTCGGGTCACGACGCTCCCAGAAGGACGTGATGAAAGCCTGCTTCTCATCGACAGCGTCATCGTCGATGTCTTTCCAGGCGTCCTCTTCCTCGTCGGTCCAGATGAGCTCGACCATCTTGTCGAACTCCTCGAGGATTGTCGCATCGTCGACGGGAGCGGGGCCGCCTCTACCTCCGCCGCGCTGGCCACCGCCGCGACCACCTCGCTGCGCATCAGCGAGCTCGGCGCCGAGGGCAAAGAACAGGGCGACAGCCACGGCAACGGCAAGAATGTTCGATCTACGCATCAGAGGGGTCCTCCCGGACGAACACCCGGCGCGGTCGGCCGCGGCGGTGCGAAACTGAGTTGCTCGGTCCGCTGACATTTGAGACAGGAGCGATCAGCAACAACGCGACCAGTCGCGATTGGCCCCCCGCTCCTGGCGAGGATTCAAAGAATGGGGACTAAGGGGAGTATATTCCCGGCTTTCGGAGGCTGGCAACCAAGGCTGCGGGGTCAGGCCAACGGGCTGGCCCCTACGCCTTGCCCAGCACTTCGTTCAGGAGCCGTCGGATCTCCGGCTGGTCGGGGTCTACCTCGAGGCTGAGCTCGAGGAGCTCCCGTGCCTTGTCGAGGCGACCTTCGCCGAAGTACGCCGAAGCCAACGGATTGAGGACCGAGGTGTCCTCTTCCGTGGTTGCCAGACGGACGCGCTCGTAGAAGCGTATGGCCTCGTGGTCGCGCCCCATCTGCCCGTTGACCGCTGCCAGAGCGATGAGGATCTTGGTGTCGTTGGGCTTCTCGATCTGCATCGGCAGCAGCAGTGCCTCGACCTCGGCATACCGCTGAGCCTCCATCAGCAAGTCGATCTGCAGCGCCAGTACCTCGTCGTCGTCGACCCGCTCGACTGCCGAAGACAGTGCCTCGATGGCCTCCTCGACGCGGCCGACGGTGCGGAACTGGATGGCGCGATCGAAAGCGAAAAACGGGTCGGTGGGCGGAGGCCCGGTGTTCATGTGTAGATGGGGTGCGTGGTCCCCGCCGTCGCCCTCGTTGACCGTCACGTCGTACGAAATGCCTCCGTGGTTGTCTCCCTCGATGTCGACGAACAGCTCGTATTCGCCGGGCGCGAAGTCGTCCAACTCGAGGCGGGTGATGCGGTTGAGGACGCCGTACTGGTCGGCATCGGCGGGCTCCATGTGCGCCGTGCGCTCGAGCACCGTTCCGGCTTCGCCATCCAATCGATAGTAGGTCGTCACCCGGTCCCGGTGGCCGCGGGGGAGGTACACCTGCTGGTATACGAAGATGCCCTGGCTCGTCCCGAACGCCGGCTCCATCGCCGGAACCAGGTTGTAAGGCCCGACCTGGAACGGATAGTGCTCTGCGTAGGCGTCGTAATCGGGGCTTTCGAAAACCGCCCAGGCGAGCAGCGGCGTCGAGCTCTCGAGTGCATCAGGCCATGGCCGAGGCACCTCGAGCTTGAATTCCCGCCGCCCGTACTCCCGTGAGACGTTGTTCTCGAGCAGTAACTCGAAGTCGTAGTCGCCCTCGATTGCCGGCATACGGTCCATGAACAGGAGAGGCCCCCCGCGCAGCCGGCGGACCGCTGCTTCATCGAGGTCGGCCTGCAGGATCTTCGATGACGTATCGTCGGCCCCCTTGACCGAGGTAACGATGCGGTTCTGCTCGTCGACCAACGTCCCGGCCACCTCGAACGTCACGTACCAGCTGTCTTCGTAATTGTTGAGGTTGAGGCGGCTGCCATCGGTCAAGATGCCGTAGTGGACGAAGGGGATACCGCTCGGGTCGAGCAGCGCCAGAGCGGTGGCCTCGATCGGCAGGCTCTCGAAACGCACGTCGGCCTCGACGACTCCGGTGAGGATCGGGTACGCCCAGGAGGCCGTCGGCATGATGGTCTCGGGGATGCTCTCGATGTCGCCCATCATCATCTGCGACCGCATCGACCCGAAGCCCACCTGGCCGCCGTAGTCGCCCGGGATGAGGCTGAGCGAAACCTGGGCGAGCTCGGCATCGACGCCCACGAGCACGTCGTAGGCGGCGCCGATCTCGCCGTCCATCTGCGCTATCCGGCCATCTTCGGCGGTTTGGAGTTGTCGAACCGCCTCCATCCCGGCGGGGTTCAGCAGCGCGGTCGGGCCGTCGACCAGCGGGCTGTAGAGACGGTACTCGCCGACGCCGTTGCGCTTGAAAAACGCCAGGTAGAAGAACGGCGGGATGCCTTGCTTCGGGTTGGCGTGAAACCACCAAGTCTCGGCCGGGTACGCCAGCTGCGTCCACGGGTACGTCTTGACGTTCATGGGCTCGCCGAGCAGCAGGTACATGCGCCCCTGGTCGGTCTGCCGCCCCTTGCGGGGCGTTGTCCGGCCGAAGTGCTTCTCGACGTGCTCCAGCCGACGTTCGTACTCCTCGCGGTACTCGTTTTTCGGTGTCCCCGAGCTCGGGTCGCGGACTCGCCAGAAGCGCTCCATGAACTCGTCGCGCTGAAAATCCGACTCGAGGCGGAGAAAGACCTCCTCTTCCTCGGGCGTGATGATGACCTTCACCTCGTCGAAGAACTCCTGGTACTTCTCGGCGAGCCGGGCGAGGTCGAACTTCTCGAACTCGTCGAGGCTGGCGCGTAGCTGCTGTTGCGGCGCGGCCATGGAGCTGCCCGCGATGAGGGCGAGCAACAAGGCGGTGGTAACGCTGATTCGAACGGCGATGGCCAGCGGGTCGTCTGCCGCGACGTCGCGAACTCTGCTCTTCGAGGGCTGCATCATGAGGTCATCGGTGTGGGGGGAGATTGGCTAGTGGAATCGAGTTCATTGTACACAGACCCGACCGTCGATTCCCGTCCCGGCGAAGGTTGACCGGCCGATTTCGGTGCGGCGCGGCGGCGACGGTCGACGGCCGCGGTAGTCAGCGGGCGCGGGATGAATCATGGTATTCGCCGAACGCGTCGCGTAGACAGTCGGCAACTTCGCCGAGAGTCGCCTCGACCTTGACCGCATCGAAGATCGCTTCGACGAGGTTCCCCTCGGCGGCGGCCGCTTCGCGCAACCCGTCCAGGGCCCGGGCGACCGCGTCACCGTCGCGGTCGCGGCGCAGCAACTCCAGGTCGGCCGCCTTGCGCTCTTCAAGGCCTTCGGGAATCTCGTGCACCGAGATCTCGACCTCCCCTTGCGCCTCCTCCTCGAAACGATTGACGCCAACCACGGTTCGGTCGCCGGACTCCACGTCGAGTTGGTACGCGTAGGCGGCTTTTTCGATCTGACGCTGCACATGCCCGGCCTCGATCGCGGAAACCATCCCCCCCAGATCGTCGATCTCTTCGATCAGCGCTGCAGCCTCGTCCTCGAGATCCCGGGTCATCGCCTCGATGGAGAACGAACCGCCCAGCGCATCGATGGCATCGCCGGCTCCATGTTCGTAGGCGAGTAACTGCTGCGTGCGCAAGGCCGTGCGCGCCGACTGCTCGGTGGGCAAGGCGAGCGCCTCGTCCATACCGTTGGTATGCAGCGACTGCGCCCCACCCAGCACGGCGGCCAGTGCCTGCACGGCGACCCGCACGACGTTGTTGAAGGGCTGCTGCGCCGTCAGTGTGGATCCCGCGGTCTGGGCGTGGAAGCGCAACAGGAGAGACTTGGGATTCTTCGCCGCGAAGCGCTCTTTCATGATCCGCGCCCACAGGCGGCGAGCGGCGCGAAACTTGGCGACCTCCTCGAGGAGATGGTTGTGGGCGTTGAAGAAAAAGGACAGTCGCGGTGCGAAGTCGTCGACCTCGAGGCCGGCCGAAAGCCCGGCTTCGGTGTAGGCGATCGCGTTGCCGAGGGTGAACGCGATTTCCTGGACGGCCGTCGAGCCGGCTTCGCGAATGTGGTACCCGGAGATGCTGATGGTGTTCCAGCGCGGGGCGCGTCGGGCACAGAAGCGGAACGTGTCGGTAACCAACCGCAGCGATGGCGCCGGAGGATAGATGTAGGTTCCGCGCGCGATGTATTCCTTGAGGATGTCGTTCTGCACGGTGCCGCCAAGCCGGTCGAGGGCAACGCCTCGCCGATCCGCGAGGGCGCAGTAAAGCGCCAGCAGCGTCGCTGCCGTCGCATTGATCGTCATCGACGTCGTCACGCCGCCGATATCGATGCCGTCGAACAACACCTCCATGTCGCGCACCGAATCGATAGCCACACCGACTCGCCCCACCTCGCCGCGCGCCATGGCGTGATCGGAGTCGTAGCCGATCTGGGTCGGCAGGTCGAACGCGGTAGACAGACCAGTCTGCCCCTTATCGAGCAGGTAGCGAAACCGCTGGTTGGTCTCCTCGGCGGTGGCAAACCCGGCGTACTGGCGCATCGTCCACAGGCGGCCACGGTACATGCTGGAGTAGATGCCGCGCGTGTACGGGTAGGCTCCCGGAAAACCGACCTCGTCGTCGAACGAAAACGCCTCGAGGTCGGCGGGCGTGCGCAGTTCGGGAATGGTCGTGTCGCCGGAGGCGCGACCGGTCGCGAACCTGCCCGGGCGGGCGCGCTCGGTCTCGCCCTGATACCGCCCCCGCCAGCTCTCGCTCTGGTGCTCGAGCGACTCGAGCGCCGCCGGTTCCCACAAGCTGAGCTGCCGCGACTTCCCTTCAGCCGGATCGGACATGGGCAGATATTAGCTGTTTTTCGCGGGGGTGCTACGCTCCCGACATCATGTCCGAACCCGACTTCACGCACATCGACAGCGAGGGCCGGGCCTCGATGGTCGACGTGGGCGACAAGGCTTCGACGGTGCGCACCGCCTCGGCCTCCGGTCGTTTGCGAATGAGCGCGTCGACGCGCGCGCGTGTGGTGGCGGGAGACGTTCCGAAAGGCAATGTCGTCGAGGTGGCCCGCATTGCCGGGATCCAGGCGGCCAAGCGCACATCGGATCTGATCCCTCTCTGCCACCCGCTGCCCCTGACCCACGTCGACGTCCGCGTGACGCCCGACGAAACCGGGCTCAGCGTGGCGGCGACCGCTTCGTGCACGGGTCCGACCGGCGTGGAGATGGAGGCGCTGACGGCTGCGACGGTCGCCCTGCTGACGCTCTACGACATGTGCAAGGCGCTGGAAAAGGGAATGACGATCGCCGACGTCCAGCTCGAATCGAAAACCGGCGGTCGCGCAAATTGGCGGCGTGGGTCGGCGTGACGGGCGACTCGGTGACGCCGTCCGGATGACGCGCGACCCCGTACCGGGCTAGACCGCGCTCAAGAGGCGTTCGACGGCATCGGACCAGCTGTGATCGGCGGCGACGCGCAGCGCCGACGCGCCAAAGGTCTCGGCGAGCCCCGTTGCCGAGGCGGCTCTCGCCAACGCCGCGGCGACGGCCTCGACCTGGGGGTCGACGACAAAGCCCGTGACCCCATCCTCGACGAGCTCCGCCGGCCCCCCCGAATCCGTGCAGGTGACCACCGCCTTGGCGCTCGAAAACGCCTCGAGCGTAACCAGCCCGTAGTCCTCGGCCTTCGCCCCGAAGTAAACCGCTCCGCAGTTGGCGTACTCGTGCACGAGCCGTCCCTCGTCCAGCTCGCCGAGCAGAACCACGCGACTCTCGAGATCGAGCTCGCGTGTGAGCGCCATCAGCGCCTCCCGCTCAGGCCCTTCGCCGGCGATGCGCACGCGCCAATCGCCGCCGGCGGCGGCAGCGGCGCGCAACAGCAGGTCGACGCGCTTGAGCTTCGTCAGGCGCCCGACCACGAGGATCGATCCGTCGTACTCGTCGCATCGGTATGGGCGCTGCGGCGCCGGTGGATAGAGGACCTCGGAGCTCAGGCCCCCCCAGCGGCTCAGCCGCGACTGAATCGTCTTCGACTGGGCCATCAGCGTCCGCCGACGAAGCAGCCGCCCATCGAGAAAGTGGATTGTCCGACGCCGCACGCCCTCGACGACCCGGCCACGCGTTCCCAGACCGGCGCTGAATTCCTCCCACAGGTCGTAGTACTCGCGCATGCGGTGGTTGAGCCACACCACATGGTGAGGGTGACGAACCGCGTACGACGGGAATCTCAGGCTGACGACGCGGTCTACCGGATGGCCGTCTCCGCCGACCTCGACATCGGTGAGCCAGGTGGCAAGATAGGCGGAAGTCTGGCGACCGAAGCGGTTCTGCGGCGTCGTGACCAGGTCCGCGGTGTGGCCCTGGTCCCGCAACGCGCGGACGAGAGCACGCGCGATCACGCGGTGGCCGCCCTCTACGAAAGGCACATCCGACGTCACCACAACGACGCGCACTAGAAGTCACCTGTTGTAAAAAAGAGACACTCAGGCGCGCAGGTGACTCGTAAATTCAACACTTTGACTTGCTGGACCATTTCGTTGGATTCTCGTAACATACGCTCAACAATAAGCTTTCCGTAAATTTCATACATCTGGCACCGAATTTGCTAGCCGCGTATATGTGTAGGGGAGGCTCCAAATTCCGGGGGTTCGATTGAACTGGACGCAAAAAACGCTCCGCAAGGAGATCGAGTGCGCGGGCATCGGCCTGCACAGCGGCGTTCGCGTGGCCATGCGGATGCGGCCCGCTCCACCGAACAGCGGCATCGTGTTTCGCCGCGTCGACCTCGGTGGAGCCGAGATTCCGGCACTCCAAGAGCATCTCGAGCGTTCCAATCTGGCCACTACGTTGGCCAAAGGCGAGGCTTCGATCGGCACCGTCGAGCACGTCCTGGCGGCAGCCGCCGGGCTCGGCATCGACAACCTGATCGTCGAGGTCGAGGGTATTGAGGTCCCCATTCTAGACGGCTCCGCGGCCCCGTTCATCTACCTCATGCACGAAGCCGGCATCAAAGTGCAGCAGGCGCCGCGGCAGTTTATCAAGATCCAGGAGCCGCTTCGTATCGAGGAGGGAGACAAGTTCGTAGCCATCTACCCCTCCGACCGCTTCAAGATCTCCTACAGCATTGACTTCGAGCACCCACTGATCGGTGAGCAGCGTCAGACCTTTGTCGTGACGCCTCGTTGCTTCACCGAGCAGATCGCTCCGGCACGGACCTTCGGTTTCCTCCGCGAGGTGGAAGCCTTGCGCAGGGCCGGGCTGGCGTTGGGCGGTTCCATGGAGAACGCCGTTGTCGTCGGCGACAACTCGATCCTCAACAACCAACTGCGGTTCGAAGACGAGTTCGTACGCCACAAGATCCTCGACGCCATCGGCGACCTGATGCTCGCGGGAGCTCCGCTGCTCGGGCACGTAGTTGCCCATCGGGCCGGACATGCGCTGCATGCGGGGCTGGTAGAGACGATCCAGGCCGCGCGTGACTCATGGCGCTTCGTCACCTGGGAAGACGTCGTATACGACATTGCCTCCCGGCGCCCATACCTCGTCCCGGCCGGCGCCTAGGAGCGTTGTCGGAGGGCGCCGATCGCGGCGTTGCGACTTGCTCGTTCGACTGCGGCGTACGGATGTACGCCTTCGTCTCTCTGCGCTGCGCGCGCCTTGCGCTCGACGCCCTCCGACAACGCTCCAGGCTGTGAAGAAGCTCTGTCCGGGTGGAGGTGTCAGCAGGGAGTGATTCCGGGCCTGACCGCGGCCCGAGCCCGGCGATCTCCGTCGCATCCGGGTCGGGCCTGGCGATCACGCGGCGGCGGGCACCTTCTTGCTCGTTGCCTCGGGAGCCCGCGTCAGTGACTCTCCGCGGGCGAGTCCCCAGACCACCACCGAGCAACCCGCGGCGATGAAGCAGAGAATACCGGCGAACACGAAGGCCATCACGTACTGGTCGGTGACGTCGAACAAGACGCCTCCGACCACCGGTCCGAGGATCCCGGCCACGCCGTAGGCCGTGAAGATGAGGCCGTAGTTCATTCCCAGGTTCTTGGTGCCGAAGTAGTCGGCCGTGGCGGACGGAAAGAGCGCGAAGTTACCGCCGAAGTTCAAGCCAACCCAGGCGGACGCCAGGAAGATGGCGAAGTGCGACTGCACGCTCACAAGCAACATGAAGGCCATGCCCTGCGCGAGGTACATCAGCATCATGGCGCGCGGACGATCGATAACGTCGCTCACCTTGCCCCAGAAGATGCGGCCGAAAGCGTTGAAGATCGCCAGGATCCCGACGGGCTCGACGAAGCGTCCGAACCCTCCCATCCACGCGGGCGCGAAGGTCGTATCGCCGATAATAGCTCCCATCATCGGCTTCCACTGGCCGATCGCCATGAGACCGGAGGTCGCGCCGAAAATGAAGGTGAGCCACAGCATGGCCGCGAGCGGCCGGTCGAGCATCTCACGGGCGTTCAGGTTGCCACCTTCGGCACCCACCTTGACCTTCGGGGTCCACCCCGGCGGGGCGTAGCCTTCCGGCGGATTACGCAGCAACGTCGCCCCCAACAAGACGGCGGCAGCGCAGACGATTCCGTGGAGCACGAAGAACGCTTTCCAGCCGATGCCGAAGCCGCCGCCGGCGGAGACTCCCAACCCGACGAGCAGCACCTGCGACAATCCCATCGCTTCGCCGTCGGCGACGGGCGGTAGCAGAAGAGTCGAGGCGGGCCCGGCGAAAAACAGCGCGCCCGCACCGAAGCCCGCGACGGCCAGGCCGCTGACGAGTCCCACCTTGTCGGGGTACCACTTGACCGCGGCCGCAATCGGGCAGACGTAAGCGAATCCGATCCCGGCGCCGCCGATGATCCCGTACGTGAGATAGAGCGCCCACGGGCGGTCGGCACTGACGAGCACGGCGCCGAGCAGAAACGACAGTCCGAGTAGGATGCCGCCGATGCTGGCGACCTTGCGGGGACCGATTCGGTCCTGCAGGCGACCTGCCGGAATCATCGCCAGGGCGAACGTCGCCAGAGCAAATGAAAAGGCCCACTGCGTGGTGGTGCGGCTCCAGCCGAATTCCATCTCCAACGGCCGGACGAAGACGCTGAAACCGTAAACCGTGCCGAGTATGACCTGAACGATCAGCGCCCCGACAATCACCGTCCAACGGTTACGATGCGACTCTGGCATCTGCCATTCCCCTTGTGAAGTGAGCGGTCTGCAACAGAGGTCTTGTGCCCACCGAGGCGCCCAGCGGCGATGTCGGGGGCGCGAACGAGATATTCAGATAGGACACTCTCAATTATAGTTCGTATGCTGTCCACGTCGAGCCCAGTGGATTGCTGAAATTCGCTCAAACCCGCTAGCATGGACCTTGGATTCGTGTATTCGTGGCAGGTGAGCGCGTGATGACCGCCAACTCGAAAGACAACGGCACGAAAGAGCTACGCCACCGGCGTCTGAACATCGTCGGCCTGGTCGTCGTCATCGCCGCCTACATCGCGGTGATGATGGCGCTGCAGCGCTACACCCGAATCGCGGCAGGGGCGGTGCCGCTGCAGGCGATCACCGCGCTCAGCATCACGCTGATCCTGGTGATGCTCTTTCTCATCGGCCGCAACATCATCAAGTTGTACGTCGAACGCCGTCGCCAGAAGGTCGGATCGCAGTTCAGCACCCGCGTTGTCGTCACCTACATCGGCATGGCGTTGATCCCGACGGTGCTGTTGTTTTTCACCGCCTCCGGGCTGATCCGCGATTCGGTCGACCGATGGTTCTCCAACGATACGGAGCAGATCGTGCGGCGCGCCGGCGAGGTTGCCCGGCAGGCGCAGGAGGAGCAGGAGCGCGAGTTGCAGCGCGTTGCGGTGGGAATCGCCGACGACATCAAGGGCGGTAACATCGGCCTGTACGCAACGGGGTCGTGGGAATACCTCCGCACCAGGCTGTTGGTTCCTCGCACCCGGCAACTCGACCTCGATGCGATCGTGGTTTACGAAGGCGAGCAACTGCTCCTCGACCCGGTTTTCGACGAAGAAGGGCCGTACGCATCGTTGTTCTCACGACCGGCGACCGTGGTGCCGACGGCTCCCGCCGAGGACACCGAGGCTGCGACCCCCCCGTTCGCCCCACTGCCCGAGAGACACGCTCTGCACGTGCCACCTGCCGAGCTCGCCATGGCCCTGCAGGGTCAACCTTTCCGCCTCGCTACCGACCTCGGCGACGGATCACGCCTGCTTCGCGCCGGCGTTCCCATCTATCACACGACGGTGCCCGACGAGATCACCGGCGTTCTCGTCGTCGGGCGCGTTGTCGACGATCGCCTCCTGGCCGACATCAGCGACATCGAGGGGTTGTACGAATCCTTCCGGGGGGGGCTCGATCAGAAGGATCCGATCACCGCCAACTACCTGTTCGTGTTTCTCTTGCTCACCTTGCTGATCCTCTTTTCAGCGCTGTGGGTGGGGTTCTACCTGGCCCGCGGCGTCACCGGCCCGATCCAGAAGCTTGCTGAGGGGACCCGGGCGGTCGCCGCGGGCGACCTCAGCTACCAGGTCGAGGTCGAAAGCCGCGATGAGCTCGGCACGCTGGTCGAGTCGTTCAACCAGATGACCCTCGACCTGAGGGCCGGCCAGGAGAAGCTGCGACAGTCGCGCGACAGCCTGCAATCGACCAATACCGAGCTCGACGAGCGGCGGCGCTACATGGAGGCGGTGCTGGCCAACATCGCCACGGGCGTCATATCGCTGAACGCCGAGGGGGAAATTACGACCTTCAATCGGGCCGCCGAGCGCATGCTCGCGATGGATGCACCCGCGGCGATCAGCCAGCGGTTCGAGAACGCCCTGCGCTCGGATGCGCTTGCCGATCTCCGCGGCCTCATGGAACGAGCCAAGGCCCGCCGGGCGCCGCTCGAGGACGAGCTTTCTCTCGACGTCAACGGCTCTCGCCTCACGGTTGCGGCGCACTGCTCCAGCCTACGCGACAGCGCCGGCGCCTACATGGGCACCGTGGTCGTGCTCGACGACCTCACCGAGCTGATCACGGCGCAGAAGACGGCCGCTTGGCGCGAGGTGGCGAGACGCATCGCCCACGAGATCCGCAATCCGTTGACACCCATCCAGCTCTCGGCCCAGCGCATCGCGCGTCGCTATCGTCGCGCGGTCGGCGCGGAAGGCCAGTTCGACGTCATCGAAGAAGGCACACGCACGATCCTCCAGGAGGTCGACACGCTCAAGGGGCTGGTAAGCGAGTTCTCGCGTTACGCCCGCATGCCGACCGTGACTCTGGTGCCGGCGAGCTTGCACGAGATCGTCGAAAACGGATTACTCGCCTGCGCCAGCATGCACGAAGGCATCAGCGTCGAGCGCGACTTCTCGGCGCATATCCCGACGATCAAGGCGGACCCCGACCAGCTCAAGCGCGCCTTCACCAACCTGTTCGACAACGCCGTCGAGGCAATGGAGGGAGAGGGCACGTTGCGCGTCGCCACCTCATTTGACACCGAGATTCAGGTCGTGCGCGTCGAGGTCGCCGATAGCGGGCCCGGTATCACGG
>CAYSHI010000030.1:0-17367 GCA_964430745.1 uncultured Acidobacteriota bacterium
CCGTGCTTCATGACGTGGATCCACATGCTCACACCGTTGTCGCGCAGCGCCCGTGGCAGCGAGAAGTCGAACTTCTCCCTTCGGATCAGGTCCAATCGTTCCCACCGACTTCGAAACTCGTTCACGTTCTTCCTCGACGAATTGATCGGGTCTCTGTCGCACGGGAGAGTAACCGATCCTCTAGGCGCGAATCTTCCGCGGAGGCATCTCCGTCCCGGTCGCGAGGTCCGGCTGGTAGCCAAGCGTCCCCCTGGTCATCACGATCACGACGATGGCGATGCCCCAGTACACGACACCCCTGAGGAACATGTAGGTCCCGAAACCTCCGAGTACATCCATTGGGGTCGGCAGAAAGCTGCTTATCACGTTGGTGCCGGCATGCAGCAACATGACCGGGAGCACGCTGCCGCGCGACCTCAGATACAGCCAGTTGACGATGAAGGTCAGCGGCACGACGTCGAACAGGAACCAGCCGAACGTCGTGTCGTAACGGTCCATGAGCGGAAGATGCCACGCCGACCAGAGGACACCGAGGATCAGGCTGGCCGGGATCGGGTGGAATCGCTCCAGCAACGCCGGCAGCGCGAAGCCTCGCCAGCCGGGCTCTTCGTTGCCGCCGGCCAGCAGCGCCGTCGGGATCAAGTAGAGCGGGTACAGGTACCAGGAAATGGCTTCGGTGAAGTCGTGCGGACCGCCGAGAGCTCGATACAGCCCGTAGTGGAAAACGCCGATCGCGAGCGGTAGCGCCAGGGCCCCGGCCACGTACAGGGTCGCCGGGACGCGGAGCGTGAAGATCTGACCCAGCCAACGACGAAGCTCCGGGCCACCCCGCGCCATGCAGATCGTGCAGGCGGCGGCGACGAACGGCCCGAAAGCCGCGACGATGATGAAGAGGATCTGGAACTCTTCGGGCACACCGGCGAGCGCCGGGATGAGGATGGTCCAGGTGATCGCGAAGCTGAGCACGAAGAACTGCACCAACATACCGGTGCTGTACCGGAACCGACCTTCTTCCGTTGCGACTGTCTCCGTTGCGACTGTCTCCGTTGCGCCTGTCTCCGGTGCCGCCATGGTCGAGATCCCTCGTGGCTCGTTGATGTGCTCGTCCGGGCTGTTCATGTCGTCTACCCGAAGTGTTCCTCCAGCGCCTTCTTCCTTCCCCGGGAATTCGAGCCGGCGTTGGCCGATCTCGTCGACCAGCACGTCGCGCCGGTCGACAGGTGGCAAGATGTAGCCATGTCACGCGACACCACCGACTATCTTTTCGGCTATAGCCGCGAAGAGCTGGAACGGCTCGGCAACCAACACCGCGTGTGGGCCGAGGACAACCGTCGGTTCCTGGCCCGGGCCGGCTTCGGCGAAGGCGCGACCGTGGTCGATCTGGGCTGCGGTCCCGGGTACACGACGCTGGATCTTGCGCGACTCGTGGGGCCGGCGGGGCGTGTGATCGCCGTGGATCGGGACGCCGAGCGTTCGCTCCCCCTACTGCAGCAGCGAGCCGAGACCGCGGGGTTATCGAACGTCGAAACCCGGTCGGCCGATCTCGAGACCTTCGACCTTCCGGCGGGCGGCGTCGACGGTGTGTATGGCCGGTTGGTGCTCATGTATCTGCCGGAGGCCGCCGTAGCCGCGCTGGTGGCCCGCGCCGCGAAGTGGCTCAGGCCGGGTGGCACGTGTGCCCTGGCGGAGTTCTGCAACTACCGTCACTTCCACGTGCATCCGCCGAGCGAGCACTTGTCGGTGATTACCGAGGCGCTCATGCAGGCAATCGCGGGCGACCGGGGATGCAACCCGCAGATCGGCAACGTGCTCCCGGGGTTGCTCGACGGAGCCGGCCTGCACGTCGAGTTTCACGTGAACACGAAGGCCGTCCGGGCGACGACGCCGGAATGGAGCTGGCCCGATACCTTCTTCAGGGGGCATCTGCCGGAGTTGGTGGATAGCGGATACCTCGACCCAGGCGTGCTCGAAGCGTTCCTTACGGATTGGGAGGCGCGGTCCCTCGATCCGAAAGCTATGTATTTCAGTGCTCCCTTCATGGAAGTATGGGGGCGGCGTCTCGAGTAGCGGTTCGCGCCCCGAGGCGGCTCGGGCAAGCACAGGGAGAGCGACGACATGGGTTTCGGCGAACGGATCTCGCGCGGCTGGTCGCTGATGGGGCAGAGCTGGCGCGTGTTGATGCTCGACAAGGAGTTGCTCGTCTTCCCCGTGATCAGCGGCATCGCGGCGATTCTCGTTGCCGCGACGTTCATCGTGCCGCTGTTCACGAGCGGCTACATCGAGTCGTTCGATAGCGGCGAGGGCGCACCGACGGATCCCATGGTCTACGTGTGGGGATTCGCCTTCTACTTCGTCAGTTACTTCGTCATGGTGTTTTTCAACACCGCCATCGTGTCGTGTGCGCTCGAGCGGCTGCGTGGCGGCGACCCGACGGTCGGCAGCGGCTTTCGGGGCGCCATCTCGTTGCTTCCTCAGATCCTGGCGTGGTCGCTGCTGTCCGCCACCGTCGGGTTCGCGCTGCGCATGATCGAAGAACGCGTCGACGGGTTGGGGCGCATCGTAACGGGCCTGATAGGCGTTGCCTGGAGCGTCGCCACCTACTTCGTGGTTCCCGTGCTGGTGGCCGAGCGCGTGGGACCGTTCGCGGCCCTCAAGCGATCGTCTCAGGTGTTGCGCAAGTCGTGGGGTGAGGCTCTGGTGGCGAACTTCGGCATCGGCGTCATCGTCTTTCTGGTGTCGATTTTCGCGTTCATCCCGGCCGTCCTGGGGATAGCCACCGGGACGACCGCCGGCGCCGTCCTCGGCATTGCCGTCACCGTGGTTGCGTTCGGGCTCATCATGGCGGGCTCGTCGGCACTGAACGCCGTGTTGGTCACCGCGCTGTACGAGTATGCAGTTGCCGGCCGGGTCCCGCGCGGCTTCGACGAGGACACCCTGCGCAGCGCTTTCGGGCCGAGCAGCCGAGGCCGCGGACGATGACAAGTACGACCCGCACATCTCACTACGCCGAATTTCGCGCTCGTTTGATCTCGTACCTCATCCGCTTCAGCGGTCTCTGAGCCGCTCCTCCATCCAGCCGAACGTCAGCCCCGGGCACGGCCGGCAGCCGTTGTTGAGCCGGCCCGGGTGTCAGGTGCGAGCTTGTCTGCAGGAAGAGTGGAGGGCGTGATGAAGATCGCGGTGCTGGGAGCCGGGTTGGTCGGCGGGCCGATGGCCGTCGATCTGTCGAAGGACGAACGCTTCGACGTCGTCGCTGTGGACGTCAACGAGCGCGCGCTGGCAAGGCTCGAGAGGGGAAGTCCGGACATCGCCACCGTGTGCGGTGACCTTTCGACCCCGGAGGGGGTTGCCGCGCTGGTCGCCGACGCCGACCTGGTGGTGAGCTCCGTTCCGGGGGCCATGGGATACGCCACGCTGGAGGCGGTCATTGCCGCCGGCAAGGACGTCGTCGATATCGCGTTCTTCCCGGAGGACCCGTTCGGTCTGAGTGAGTTGGCCGAAGAACGAGGCGTAACCGCGGTCGTCGATTGCGGGGTCGCGCCGGGGATGAGCAACCTGCTCGTCGGGCACGCCGATCACGAGCTGGACGAGACGGATTCGGTGCTGATCTACGTGGGCGGATTGCCCGAGAAGCGCACCTGGCCCTACGAGTACAAGGCGGGGTTCTCGCCGGCCGACGTCATCGAGGAGTACACGAGGCCGGCTCGCTACGTGGAGAACGGAGCTACGGTCGTCCGCTCCGCCCTTTCCGACCCGGAGATTATCGAGTTTCCGCGCATCGGCAGCCTGGAAGCCTTCAATACCGACGGACTGCGCACGTTGATGGCAACGATCGACGCCCCCAACATGAAAGAGAAGACCCTTCGCTACAGCGGCCACGCGGAGAAGATGGCGATGCTCCGATCAACCGGATTCTTCGACACGGAAGAAGTCGAGATCAACGGAGCCCGCGTTCGGCCGCTCGATCTCACCTCCCGGCTCTTGTTCCGAAGCTGGATGCTCGAGGAAGGGGAGGTCGACATGACGGTGATGCGGGTGATCGTCGAGGGGAGACGGGGAGGCAAGCCGACTCGCTACGAATACGACCTCTTCGACCGCTACGACGAGGGTACGGGCGTCCACTCCATGGCCCGAACCACCGGGTATACCGCCACCGTCGTTGCCCGCATGCTCGCCGAGGGCCTGTTCACGCGCAAAGGTCTGATCGTCCCGGAGTACATCGGTAAGGAGAGGGACTGCGTGGAATTCATCCTGCGAGGGCTTCGCGACCGTGGAGTCAACTACGAGGAGAAGATCGTGGGGCCACTCGAAGACGCAAAGCGGCGTGAGAGCCTCGAGCTTTGCGGGGCCTGAGTTCGGCCGGATCCGCGGCGATTCAACCCCTCACGGCGTCGACGAGCCCCCGCGTGATCTCCTCGATCGGCCGTCGGGCGAGGGTCTCGTTGACCGTCAGCGCGAAACCGCCCCAGGGCTGTGGTCCGGGAAGCAGGATGCCGGCATCGGCGACGCGCTCGCGGTAGGCGTCGAGATCAGGCGCCGCGACGTGGAGCTTGAAGATGTTGGTGCCGTTCGGGATGCGCTCCACCCGCAACCCCCTCACCGACTCGAGTGCGACGATGAGTTGCTCCGACGCGGCCACGCCGGCGGCGAAGCGCTCCTCGAACCCTTCGATGGAGTGCAACGAAACGGCCGCGAGGGGCCACGCGCCGGGTAGGGCGCCGCCGAACATACGCCGAGGGTGGTAAAGGTCGTCGAGGAGCGCCGCCGGCCCGGCCAGGATCGCCCCCGAGCTGGCCCCGAAGTATTTCCACATCGACACGTAGACGGTGTCGAAGTGCGAGGCGTATTCGCGCGGAGAGATGCCCGTATAGCCTGCCGCCATGAACAGGCGGGCGCCGTCCAGGTGGGTGCGGATGCCCCGCTCGCGAGCGAAGGCGCAGATCCGCTGCATCTCGTCGTAGTCGAACATCTCGCCGAGGCGGCGGCGAATCGGCGACTCGATGACGATCACACCGAGGCCCGTGGTCACCCGGCCGGAGGCGGTG
This sequence comes from uncultured Acidobacteriota bacterium, assembly GCA_964430745.1. GTDB lineage: Bacteria > Acidobacteriota > UBA890 > UBA890 > UBA890 > CBDCGW01. Next base: position 5,046 of record CAYSHI010000030.1, read on the forward strand.
CGCTCGATCAGCTCTTCGATCTCTTCGAGCGTGAACGTGCCCTTGCCGTGTGCCAGCGGCACGAGGTTGAGATTACTCAGCACTTCGGCGCAGTCGCCTGAGTCGTTGTACAGATGGCTGTCGTATTGGACCGCCACTCGATGATCGTCGTTCGCCTGCACGCGCACCGCGAGGTGATTCGCGAGCGTGCCGGTGGCAAGAAACACGGCCCGCTCCTTGCCGAGAATCGCCGCCATGCGCTCCTCGAGCTCGGCGACCACGCCACCGTTGCTGTAGTAGTCGGACTCGATCCCGTGCTCACCAACGATGCCGCCGAGCAGCTCGACGGTCTCCGACGGGGTCAGCGACGGACCGTCACCCCGCAGCTTGACCAGTCGGCCCAGCGCGGCGAGCTCGTTGCCGTTGCTCTGTCTCCCGGCCGAGCCCCACCCCGATGCGGCCACCAGGGGCAGGCTCGTGATTCCCCACTGCATCATGGCGCGACGCGTCAGCGGATCCATGCGACCTCCTCTTGCCGCTCGCTCTCAGCGAGCCGAGCGCCGGTCGGCCCGGTGGCGGTTGGCCCTCGGGCGGCGGCCCTGGCGCGGTGACCCACGCCGTCGGCTCCGGCGGCTTGGTTGTCCTGATCGGCGAGCGTAGCATGGGCCGACGACCGTTCTTGAAGCCGATCTCGGATCACGCTCGGGGAGAATCACGATGAAGAAACTCGCCCTCATTCTTCTTCTCACGTGTTTGGCATGCGGCCCACAGGCAGTGCCCGACGCCGAGGTCACGGCCTGGGAAGAGCGGGCCGCGGGTATCACGATCATCCGCGACGACTGGGGGGTACCGCACATCTACGGCGAAACAGACGCCGACGCCGTGTTCGGCATGATCTACGCCCAGGCCGAGGACGACTTCAACCGCATCGAGGTGAACTTCCTCAACTCGCAGGGTCGGCTTGCCGAGGCCGAAGGCGAAGCGGAACTCTGGCGCGACCTGCGGATGAAGCTCTTCATCGATCCGGACGACATGCGGGCGCAATACGATGCCAGCCCGCAGTGGCTCAAAGACCTCATGGATGCGTGGGCGGATGGCCTGAACTTCTATCTGCAGACGCATCCCGAGGTGGCGCCGAGGGTGTTGACCCGCTTCGAGCCCTGGATGGCTCTGAGCTTCAGCGAGGGCAGCATCGGCGGGGACATCGAGCGGGTGAACCTGGGCGAGCTCGAGGCGTTCTACGGAGAGCAAGCGGCGGCTGGGCCCTCGGCGGAAGGCTCGGCAACCGAGTCGGCCTTTCCGGTGTCATCGAGCGGCGGCGCGCCCGGCCTGGTGGCGGCATCGAGCCTCAACGAGCCCGACCCCGACGAGGAGCCGACCGGTTCGAACGGCATCGCCGTGGCTCCGGCGAACTCCGCAAACGGCCACGCGCTGCTGCTTATCAATCCCCATACCTCCTTCTTCTTTCGCGAAGAGCTGCACATGGTCAGCGAGGAGGGGCTGAACGCCTACGGCGCGGTGACGTGGGGGCAATTCTTCGTCTATCAGGGCTTCAACGAGAACGCGGGGTGGATGCACACCTCGAGCGGCGTCGACAACATCGACGAGTTTCTCGAGACGGTCATCGAGCGCGACGGCGCCTTCTACTACCAGTACGGCGACGAAGAACGGCCTATCACGACCCGACAGGTCACGGTGCCTTACAAGACCGCGACGGGCATGGCCGAGCGTGAGTTCACCGTGTACCGGACCCATCACGGGCCGGTCGTGCGCTCGGTGGGCGACAAGTGGGTGAGTGTCGCGCTCATGGAGGAGCCGATGAACGCCCTCATCCAGTCGTACGCGCGCACCAAGGCGCAGAACTTCGACGAGTTCGTGCAGACGATGCGGACATACACCAATTCGTCGAACAACACGCTCTTTGCCGACTCCGAGGGCAACATCGCCTACCTGCACTCGAACTTCATTCCCGTACGCGACGCGAGCTTCGACTACTTGCGGCCTGTCGACGGATCCGACCCGGCAACGGACTGGCAAGGCGTGCACACTTTCGAGGAGACGCCGAACTCCGTGAACCCGGCCGTCGGCTGGGCGCAGAACACCAACAACTGGCCGTTCTCGGCCTCCGGACCGGATAGCCCGAGCCGTGACGAGTACCCCGCCTACGTGGAGCGCGGCGGCGAGAACGCCCGTGGTCTCCACGCCATGCGCGTGCTCGAGGGCAGGACCGACTTCACCGTCGATTCGCTCATCGACGCGGCCTACGACAGCTACATCATCGGCTTCGAGGACTTCGTTCCGTCGCTGGTTCAGGCTTACGACCAGCTCCCGACGACCGACCCGCTCAAAGAGCGGCTTGCCGGGCCGATCGAAGAGCTGCGCGACTGGGATCTGCGGTACTCCGTCGACTCCGTCGCCACGTCGCTGGCGATCTTCTGGGGGCAGTCCATGAGTGGTTCCATGCGACGCGCCACCCCGGAGGGGCTCCTCGAGGGCTTCGCTCCGGCGGTGTCGAAGCTCGAAGACGACTTCGGTACCTGGCAAACACCTTGGGGCGAGATCAACCGCTTCCAGCGCATCAACGGCGACATCGTCCAGCAGTTCGACGACAACGCGCCCAGCACGCCCGTGGCGTTTGTGTCCGGCCGCTGGGGATCGCTCGCCTCGTTCGGCGCGCGTGCCTATCCGCAGACCAAGAAGTGGTACGGCACCAGCGGAAACAGCTTCGTCGCCGTGGTCGAGTTCGGCGACCGCGTTCGCGCCCGGGCGGTCACCGCCGGCGGCCTCAACAGCGACCCGTCATCGCCTCACTTCAACGACCAGGCGGAGCGCTACGCGACCGGCGACCTCAGGGACGTCTACTTCTACCGCGGCGACTTGGAGGGGCACATCGAGCGGGAGTATCAGCCGGGGCGTTGATCACGGGCGACCTTTCCGGCGCTCAACGTATCTTTGTTGAGCGGGTTTCAGGCTCCCGGGTCAGAACCAGATCCATGTCCCACCGGCATTCGAAGCCCTCCGGGTGAACGTAGTTGTTGGTGCCTTCTCCGTCGGCCAGCTCGTTGTTGTAGACGGTCAAGCGGATGGCGCTCGACACGTTTCCCCCTTCTTCATCGACATCGACGGAATTGGAAACAACGAATTGGTTCTCTTCCGGATCTATCGTGCCGGTGTACGAGCACACGGCGGCGGGCTGGCACCGTGCACCCGACGCGTACCTGAACGTGACCGCGGGTCCTTGCTGGGTCACAGTGGCGGTTCCGGCCATTGCATTGCCCGCCGGACAACCTCCCGACACCGTCGGTTGGGATGTCGTGAAGTTCCATGTCCCGTTCAGGTCGAGGTTTTCGAAGCGAAGCGGTAGGGGCTTCAGGTCCTGGGCGAAGGCGGGCGAAGAGAACGACACGAGCACAAGCGTCGTTACGATCGCCGCGGCCATTGCCATCCCGGCATTTCTCATGGGGCCTCCGTTTCCCGGCGTCGCGCCTCGGCGCGGCGCGCGGGCGGCGTGCGCGGTTCGCGCCTCAGCCAGGCCGCCGGCCCCGGGCTCTGATCTCCCGCGCGGCCGAGAGTGCGCCTCAGCAATGGCGACGATCCGCGCCAGGAAACTCGGATCGCAGACTCCGAATTCAAACTCAGTTCAAACGCGAGGACGGAACAACGGGGTCCGGGAAAGGGAGACCAGCGGTCTGTGACTTCCGTCGCGGCGCAAGATGAGCGACGATCGTCACCATGGGATCGATCTCGCAGGTATTGGTTGGACTCAGCCGCATCGGGCTCCTGGGCCTGGATCAGGCGATCAGGAAGGCCGACGCATCCGGCCTCGAGGAGCGCGAGCACATCGTCTCGCTCATGATGGAAACGCTCGCCGAGAGCAACTACATCTCCGCCGATTCGACCGACGCTTACCGTCGATCGCTGTGGCGTGAGTACCTCCGCCACCATGGTGAGGACATCCGTCATCTCTATTCCGAGATCGAGATGGTGGTTCGCGCGCGGTCGGGGTCGGAGCGCGACCGCTTCATCGACACCCTGGCGGACGTCTTCGCCAAGCACGAGTTGAAGCCCGTCATCGCCCTCGAGCCGCCGGACGAGCAAGGCCCGAACCCGCAGCTCTGGATCGGCGACGATATCGTTGCCGCCGGCATTACCGACCCACAACGAATCGCCCAGCGCGTGGGACGGCAGATCAGCCACTGGTGACCGGGCTGAAAGGGCTAGCGGGGCGCGTGCCGCCTCCGGATCAACGACGGGTGGCGGGACCGCCATCAGCGAGCGGGGCCGCCGGCGTCCACAGAGCCGTGCCGTTCGCCAGTTCGATGGGTGTGTACCCGTGGGCCGTCGCGAAGGCAATGAACGGCGCCTCGGCGTCCGGCTCGTAGCCGACCAACACTGCCGCCGGCGGGACCGCCTCCAACAACCGCGGTAGCTCATCCTCCGAGATGATGCCGACGGCGCTTCGCGTCGATTCGTCGACGAGCGACGCGGTGCGCCAAACGAACGGGCTGGTGACGAGCTGAGGGTAGATCGCGCCGCCGCCCTCGAGCGGATAGAGCGGTGCGAGTGTCAGCACCGGCCCCGGACCGGTCCGCTGTGCGATATCGACGCCCATCCGGTGGCTGACGACGGTGAACCATTCTGTGGGCCGCGCGAGCGACCGTGCCTCGCGGAAACCGGAGAGCCCGAAAACGACGGTTACCAAGACCATGGCACCGAAATAGGTCAACGCCCCGCCCCGAGCAACGGAGCCGAAGAAGGCCAGCGGTCGACGTTGCGCTGCGGCCGCGTTCGCCGGGTCGGCGGCGAGAGCGCGCCCACGCATCGGTTCAGCTTCCGCGAAACGCCCGGCGAAGCCGTACATCACCCCCACGACCATGAATGGCACCAATGCGTAGTAGTAGTGCGCCCAAGATGGCGTGGGTGCGACTGCCCCGAGGAGCAAGAAAGGCAGCGACAGGAGCACGAGTTGCACGGCCGAGAAGCCTCCCGTGAACGAGAGACTGTGCTCGACTGAGAGCCCTCGGCCGGTCGGGCGCCCCTCGCCGGTGTCCCCGTCGGCAACGAGATCGTGCGCGTCAACGGCTCTCCCGCGTGCGCGCCGGTGCGCCCACCACAGACAGGCGAGCGCCAACGCCAGAAGAATCGTGCCCGGCTTGCCGAGAGCGACTTCGAAGAAGAACCAGACCTTGCCCGCGACCGTCATTGCGCGCTCGTGTCCGGTCAGTTGCCGGTAGGCGGTGTTCACCGCGGGGTATTGCAGGTTGCCGAAAACGAACCCGGCCGGTGCTCGGGCGAACGAATACGCCATGGGCGAAAGGGTTACTGCAATCCCGGCCGCGAACCCGGCAAGCGGTGCGGCGTGGCGTTGCCGCCACGCGTCGGCGAGCACGATCAGGCCAACCCCGGCGGCGAGCGGCAGAAAGGTCAGTCGCACGCCGGCGGCGATTCCGAGCAACGCGCCGCTGGCGAATAGCGCCACGACCCGCGATAAGGGGCGGTGCACTTGCCGATGATCGGTGGACACGCACGCAACCAGTAGCAGGAACCCGGCGAGCGCCGGCAAGAGGCCCGCGTCGTGGTTCCACGCGCGGCCGCTGGTGTGCTGGGCCAGGGGATTGAAGAGCAACAGCAGGACGCCCCCCGACGCGAACAGCACGCCCTCTCGACGCGGCAGCGTGCCCCGCACGGCCCTCAGCGCGGCGACAAAGATGAGCGCGTGCGCCGCCCATGCCGCCAGCACGGACAGCAACCGCGACGACAGCAGCAGGTAGTCGGTGAAACGGAAGACAAGCGCTTGGACGTAGACGAGGTAGGGCGCGTGGAAATAGGGAAAATCGACGTACGGTCGCAGTCCCTCGCGGCTGTACACGGCGGCGGCGGCGACGAACTGGTGCTCATCATGGTCGAGAGGGCGCGCCATGTTGAGGCCGAACATGAGCGCGAAATCGACGACGAACAGCACCACCACGACAGCCAGCGGCGCGCGAGAGCTCATTGCGCCGGTCGGTTCGAGACGATCAGCGCGCGGCGGCGGTCGGTCTGCGGATCTTCGTCCCACAGATGGCTCAGCCGCACGAAGAACATCGGGCTCTCTCCGAGCACGTAGATCGGAAAGGGCAGCCCCCTGCGCACTGCCTCGAGGTCGCCCGAGCGCATGAGACAGAACACGCGCTCCGGCTCCGCGAGCATTACCCGCACCGCGCCGGGAGTGAGCGGCTTTTCCACCGTGGCGCGGGTGTAGAAGACGAAGCTCTGGGCGTCGATGTTGGTGAACGCGCACACTCGATCGCCCGGCTGCATCTGCTCCACGACGATGGCCGACAGCGAGCGGATCGGCTTGAAAGGCTCGAGGTATCGAGGAACGGTGTCGACCGCGAGGACCGTGTAGACGACCACGAAGGTGGCCGCGAAGCCGGCGAATACGTGCAAGGGTCGGCCGCGCCACTGCCACACCATCGCCAGCAGCGCGCCGCCGATCAGGCCGAGGGGAATCAGGCTGCTCACGCTGACGAACGGCGCCTCGAATACCCGGTACAGGAATGCCCCGGTGAGCGCCGCCGTGATCGCGCACAACACCGCGGTGGCCCAGCTTGCTACCGCCATCGCGGTTCGCGGCGCCGCCGAGGATGGCTCTGCCGCCCGCGTGAAGGCCAGGCCGATCAGCAGGGCCGCGGCCGGGTACGACGGAATGATGTAGTGAGGGAGCTTGCCGCTGGCCAGCGAAAACACGATCTGGATGACGACGAACCAGGTGAGCAACAGCAACACGCCGCGCTTCGTCTCGGCCTGCAGCGTCTTCCACGAGACCAGCAGGGCGATGACCGCGGCGAGGAAGAACAACGTCCAGGGGGCAATATCGGCAGGCCACACCTTGAAGAAATAGAAAAAGCCGCGCGTTTCCCCCTGGAACTCCTTCTCCACCACGCGGTCGACCAACTCGCCGAACAGCGCCAGGTCGAGATACTCGCGCCCGTGCACGCGCACCATGTAGCCGTACCAGGGAAAGCTGATGAGCGCGAAGAGAGCCGTTCCCGGCAACGCATGCATGCGTTGCAGCCCCCAACGTTGGCCGGAGAGCAGCAGATAGCCGACCCATACCGGCAGCATCACGAGTGCCACCGGGCCTTTCGTGATCATCGCCAGCCCGAGGCCGGCCCAGGCGAGCAGCGCGAAGCGACGAACGCGCGCGTCGTCGGGGCCTTCCATCGTGCGCTGGAAGAAGTACATCGCCGCCAGCAGAAAGAAGAGCAACGGCATGTCGGTGAGACCGTGGCGAGCGTAGACGACGACGCGAAACATCGTCGCGAACGCCACCGCGCCGATCAGGCCGGCCCCTTGGCCGACAACCCGAATGCCGAGCAGGTAGACCAACAGCACGCTGCCGACGCCGCACAGCGCCACCGGCAGGCGCGCGGCCAGCTCGTTGACGCCCAACAGCGCGTAAAAGACGAGCTGCATCCAGTAGAGCATGATGGGCTTTTCGAACCGCGTTACGTCGTTGAACCAGGGCGTCATGTAGTCGCCCCGGTTCAGCATCTCGCGCGAAGCCTCGGCGAAGCGCGGCTCATCGGGCTCCCACAAGCTCGGCGAGCCGAGGCCGGCGAGAAAGACCGGAATGCAGATGGCCACGAGAAGCAGCAGCGACCATCGCTGCGGAGGGTCAGGCATTCTGCTTCTTGCGGTGGATGAAGACCAGATTCCGCGTGTAGACCACCGACCCGAATGCCTGGCCGATGATGAACACGGGATCCGCGCGGTAGATGGCGTAGCTGAGCAGCAGAGCGCTGCCGGCGATGCTGAGGTACCAGAAGCTCACCGGCACGACGCTCTCTCCCTGTCTCTCGGATGCGATCCATTGCACCAAGAAACGCGAGAAGAACATCGCCTGACCCACGAAGCCCAAAACCAGCCAACCGTTCATTCTTCGATCTCGTAGTTGATCCTGCGTGACTTCAACCAGCGCACGGCCATGAGGTCGGCGAGGGTGGCGGGCAGCCGATTCCACACACCGTACTTCGAGGTCCCCGCGCTCCGGGGCCGATGGTCGACGTCGATCTGATGGATGCTCAAGCCCTGCCACTCGAGGAAAACCGGAATGAACCGGTGCATGCCGTCGAAGCGCGGTAACTCCACCGCGTGCTCCTTGCGGAACACCCGGATCGAGCAGCCCACATCGGCGATCGAGTCCTTCAAGACCGATTGCCGCACCCGGCGGGCCGTCGTCGACGATGTGCGCCGCAACCAGGAGTCGCGGCGCTTGCGGCGGATGCCGCACACGACATCGAACTCGTCGAGGTGGCTCACGAGCCGCGGGATGTCGGCGGGGTTGTTCTGCAGATCGGCATCGAGTGTGATGACGATCTCGCCGCGTGCGGCGTCGAAGCCGGCGACAAAAGCGGCCGATTGCCCGGCGTTTGCCTTCATGCGCAGCACGCGAAGCGCGGGCCAATCGCCTTTGGCCGCCTCCAGGCGAGCGGGCGTCCCGTCGGTGCTGCCGTCGTCGACGACGATGATCTCGTAGCCGCCGGGTATTGACTCCATCGCGGGGACGAGCTCTTCGAGCAGCGGGAGGATGTTTTCCTCCTCATTGTAAGCGGGGATTACCGCCGAAAACCTGGGCGACGTCATGCTGGCGGGCAATGATGCACGTGTGGGGTCTGGTGGGTCGGAGTGCGGCAGCCGGGCGGGCAGGGCTAGCCGATATCCTGAGTTCGGGGCACGAAGGAATCCTATCGGCGGCGCGGCTTCAAAGACAGTCCGGCCCCGACATCCCGACCGTATGGATCACGGCCCTTGCGCGCGCGAGAGCTCAGGACCAGTACCAGGCGTCGAACCTCAGCTTCGCCACCTGCGTCGCGCGGCTTCGCGCTGTGGCCGGAAACCACGCCAGCTCCCGACCCGCTCCGTCGGGCGACTGCGCCGACCGCACACGCACCCCGCGTAACCCCGCGGCCCTGACGGCAGCGCCGATCCTCTGGCAGGGCTCCCGTGGCACGCTCTTGCCGTCTTCGTCGCGCGGATAGGTCTCCGGCAGCCCGACGGCGGCCACGCCGGCGGGCGAATGAACGTCGCACACCCGTTGTTTGCGCGGAAGCGTCGCGCCGACGAGCACCGGGCCGGTGTCGGCGCGAAGGTCCTCCGGCTCGTATGGCCAGTCGGCGATGAAAGCGCGCAGGTTGAGACGCGCTGTGACCTTGTCCTCGTTGAGGTACAGGGTGGGGAAGCTGCCGGGAGGATTCCAGCGCGCCCCGCGTTCGGCCGCGAACGAGGGATCGAGAGGGTCGTGCCAGCCGGTGTCGGCGATGCGCCACCATGTCCAGCCGTCCGCCAGCCGCTCCTCGACCAGCGCCACGTCAGGTCTGAGCCCGCTCAAACGCGAACATGTCGCGACACGTGGCGAGGATCACCTGCGTCTGGCCTTTGGCGAGGAGGTCGAGCAGCGAACGGTTTCGCATCCGCGCAATCGGCCGACGCACGACGGCGGGAATGCGGTCGCGCTTCAGGTAGTGCACCAGTAGATCGGTCGCCGCCGCGAGATCGGCGGCGGCTTCCGCTCGCTCCACCGGCAGGCCGGCGTCGATCCATTTGCTCACCGCCTGCCGGCTGACGCCGAACATGCGGGCCGCTTCCGACTGGCTCAGTCCCCATACCGCCAACGTACGTGCCAGCGACTGCCCGGCGCGGTAGCGGTCGAGGTGCTCGGAGAACTCATCGAGCCATCCGCGGCGTTGCGCGCGCGCGGTGGCTACGAGCGATGCCGCTTCGCGTGGGTCGAGATCGACGATGTCGTTCAGCTGCCTTGCGGGATGGCCCATTGCACTCTCCTTGACCGCAACCTTATGTCAATCGCAACCAAGTGTCAACTAGCGTGGACGGTGCGATCGGCCGGGGCTCAGCCCGAGAGCGAGGTGATTCCTGCGACGTTGGCGAGAGCATCGAAATCTCGATCGCGGTGCAGGACGGCGAGCGAGTGGCGTGCCGCGCAAGCGGCGATCAAGCAGTCGACGCTCGAACGAACGGTGAATCCGGCCCGCCGGGCAGAACGAAAGAGCTCCGCCGCCTCGAGGTAGACATCGAGCGGCATCGGCGACTCGACGGTCGGCAGAGAGAGCATCGACTCACGAACCCGGGAGTGTGCCGCCGGGTCGCGTATCCCCTGCAGAAGCTCCTGGATGACCGGTGGACAGGTGACGACCTCGTCGAAGTCGACGAGCGACTCGAGATCGAGGCCGTCGCCGCGCCGCAACACCTCGATCCAGATCGAGGTGTCAACGAGAACCACGATCCCGCCGCATCTCGTCCAGATCGCCCTCCCAGACCCCGGATCCGCGGAGCTCCAGGATTCGCCGCGCCTTGGCCCGCCGCACGAAGTCTTCGAGCGCCCGCATCACCGTGCCGGAGTAGGTGCGCTCACCGGAGAGGCGCTGGGCCTCTGCGAGTGTAGACTCATCTAACACAAGATTTGTACGTTTCATGTGCATAGAGTGCGCAATATCGCCGATCGAATCAACCTCCTCTCCTCTTAATTGGACGGTCACGCCCGGTGCGACGGCGGATCAGCGTTTGTCCTTATCGAGAAACGGCACGCCCTTCGTCATCCACTCCGGAGCGGGTGCGTCCTTCAAGTAGTGGTTGAAGAACTCGAAGTAGCGGATGGTGAGGTCGCGGCGGTTGGGCGTGCGGCGCAGGCCGTGGCCCTCGCCGGGGTAGGCGAGCAGGATGGCCGTCTTTCCGTTGAGGCGCAGGGCGTTGTAGAAGCCGAGACCGTTCTGGAAGGCAACGGTCGGATCGTCGGTGCCGTGCATGATCAGAAACGGTTGCTTGGCATCGGGCGCGTGCGTGATCGCCGACTCGGAGCGGTACAGCTCCGGGTTCTCCCACGGCGTGACGGCCTCCCGACCCTGGCCGTACAGGTAGTAGTTGTGGCCGTTGTTGCCGCTGCCGCCGTCGATGTTGTAGGTCCAGCCCCAATTTTGGTTGAAGTCGGAGTACAGGTCGGTGACGCCGGCGCCCATACCGACGGCGGCGAACATGTCCGAGCGCACGCCGATGAAAGCGGCGCCCTCGCCGCCGTAGCTGTGGCCGGTGACGGCGACGCGCTCCGGATCGACGTAACCCATCTCGATGACCTTGCGCACCGCGGCCTCGACACACTCGAGCATGTCCGAGTGCGAGGCGCCGGTGCGGAAGTGGATGTCCGGCAGCATCGTGATGTAGCCCTCACTGACCGCCTGGATGGGCGAGGACCCCATACCGCTCATGTACGAGGGTGAGGAGTAGCGGTGGAGGTTCTGCGAGTTCTTCTCGTAGAACGTCACGATCATCGGGCGCTTCTCGCCCTCGACGTAGTCGTCGGGCAGCGCCAGGATGCCTTGCAGCCGCACGCCGTCGTTGTTCTCGAAGTCGAACAGGATACGGCGGCCCCAGGTGAACTCGGACTGCTGCGGGTTGGCATCGGTGATCTCGCGCGAGTCGGCGAAATCGGGGCCGGAAACGCGCAGGTCGGGAAACTCGGCGAAGGTCTGGCGGGTGAACAGGAACGTCTCGGAGTCCTTGGCGCGTCGCGGCGTCGAAAACGAAGCGTCGTCGTAAACGATCTCGGTCAACTCGTTGCCGTCGAGCTCATAGAAGCCGGCCTGCTTGGTCCATTGGCCGTAGGCCGACAGCGTCATCGGCTTGCTCAGGTCGATCTTCCGAGGACGGCCTCCACGACCGCCGCGGCCACCGCCGCCGCCGGCCTCGTCATCGGGCACCGGATTGATGTAGCGGAGGCGGATCTCGTTGTCGGCGCCGTAGCTGTTGGTGAGATTGCGCGCGTCCGAGCCGTCGTACGGAAGCAACCACAAGTCATAGCGGTGCTGCATGATCACGCCGCTGCCGTCCTGTGCGTAGCCGGCGATGCCGTACGAGGGCTTGGGACCGGCGCGATCGAACTCGGTGTTGACGAAGCTCGGCGCCGTGCTGCCGCCCAGAATATTGCCGGTCGCAGCCTCGAGGTCGTACGCCTTGACCTGGTCGCTGTCCCAATAGAGGTAGTAGCGCCCATCGGCCGAGAAACCGAGCAGGTGAGCGCCAATGAGCTGGTTCTCGATCATCCGCGTACGCTCACCGGTGCTGGTGTCGATGCGGTAGATGTCGGCGCGGGCGGGCAGGTAGTCGCTCATGTAGGCGCGGGCGTCACGGCCGATCGCCCACTTGCCTTCCGGGGCGACTTCGAGATCCCGCATGGTCTCGTCGGCGAGCTTGACGAACGTGCCGTCAGCGACGTCGAACGCTTGGCGGTAGGCGAAGTTGCGGTCGGTGTTGGCCTGTCTCATCTGGCGCGACTGGACGCGCTCGTCGA
>CAYSHI010000031.1:0-14128 GCA_964430745.1 uncultured Acidobacteriota bacterium
TCCGCCGCGACGTCACCGCGCCGGGCGTGCGAACCGAAGCCATAGCGGACGGCCAGTTGACCATGTACATGCCGCGCGTCAAGCAGGCACAAATCGTCTCGCTCGAGGGCGCGCTCGCCGAGGGCGAGGAATCGGCGATTCCGATCCCGGGGATCTCCTCCTCGGCCGAACTGAAGGCCGTATACGAGGTTTCGCTGCAGGAGGTCACCGAACAAGAGGGCGTGCGCCTGTACTCGATCTTGATGATCCCCAAACCGGGCACGGAGCCCGCCAAGCGGTACAAGGCGGTGACGTTGCAGGTGGCGGCAGGGGAGTGGCATCCGGCACGCCGTATCGTGATGGAAGACCACGTGGGGAACACCAACACCATCGTGCTCACCAACGTGGACCGCGACGCCGCGCTCTCGGCGGACGACTTTCGTCTCGACCTTCCGGACGATACCGAGATCATCAAGCGAGGCGCGACGGACACGCCCTGAGCGCGCGGTGGCGAGACCTTCTCGCCGGGCAGGGTCCTCCGCGGCACCGCAGCGTTTTCAGAGCACCTCGGAGGACGGCGCAGTAGCGGATATTCCTGACCGCTATTCATTGACACTGCGTGGGCGTTTTCGTTACTATTCACCGCTAGTTAAGGTTGATGCCCGAAGTGCATCGACCGTCCGCGAACGGTGTTCATTGCCTTCCACCTAGGGGGTGGAACCCGTCGGTGGGCTCACACTCTTATTCGAGCTATCGACGGTGCCGGCGATGATCGTCCAAACAGTTGCGGACGGGCGCTTCATAAAACGCCCCGCTTGGGGTTTCTTCGTGGCACAACCGGGTCTTTCAAGGAGGAGTAATGCATCGTCCCGTAAAGTACCTGGAGCAGGGACTGGTCTACGCGGCGAACGCGGCTTGGTACGTGTTCGATCGCGTCAACCAGATCCGGCCCAACCCGGGCTTCGTTCCGGCTTGGTCAGACAAGCCGTTGCAGAAGTCGTGGGAGAAGACGCGTCCCACACTGGGTGTGCCGCGGCGCACCGATTCGCTGTGCCCCAAGTGCGTGCCGGAGATTCGCGCCAAGATCCTCGACGGCGAGATGCCGGTCGAGGTGCTCAAGGATGAGAAGATCGGCGAGATCAAGGCTGACATCATCGAGCGCGACGGCAAGATCTGGATGGTCAAGGAATGCCCCAAGCACGGGGTTTTCGAAGACGTCATGTCCACCGATCCGGAGATGTTCGCGCGCCTCGAGGCGCAGTTCCCCGGTCGCGACCAGCGTGCGCACAACGACGAGAAGCTGCACGACCACGGCACCAGCACGGTCAAGTACGGCCGCGGCACTGTCCTGACGGTCGATCTGACGAACCGCTGCAACATGATGTGCGATCCCTGCTTCATGGACGCCAACCAGGTCGGTTTCGTCCACGAGCTGAGCTGGAGCGACATCAAGCAGGTTCTCGACAATGCCGTCCAGATCAAGCCGCGCCGGCAGATGTCGGTGCAGTTCTCAGGCGGTGAGCCGACTTCGTCGCCGTTCTTCCTGGATGCCATCCGCTACTCACGCAAGGTCGGTTACCTGAGCGTGCAGGCGGCCACCAACGGCATCGCCTTCGCTCAGGATGCGGAGTTCGCCAAGGCGGCTGCCGAGGCCGGTCTGCGCTACGCCTATCTGCAGTTCGACGGCGTCGGCAACGCCGCCAACTCGCATCGCCACGTCGGCAACCTCTTCGACGTCAAGCTGCAGGCGATCGAGAACCTGCACAACGCCGGCGTCGAGATCGTGCCGGTGACGACGCTCATCAACGGCATCAACAACGAGCAGGTCGGACGCATCATCGAGTTCGCCCGCGACAATCCGCGCAAGATCGTCTTTCTGGCGTTCCAGCCGGTGTCGTTCACGGGTCGTGACGAGGAGATCACCGACGATCGCCGGCACGCGCAGCGTTACACGCTCGCCGATCTGGCCCACGACGTGAAGAACCAGACGGGGATGAGCGAGCCGAACCGCGACTGGTTCCCGCTGTCCTACATCAGTACGTTCTCCGACCTCGCCGATCTGGTGCATGGGCCGAACCACGAGTGGGGACAGTACAGCTGTGGCTGCCATCCCAACTGCGGTATCGGCATGGCGACCATGATCGACAAGATCACCGGCGAGTGTGTGCCGATCACCGCCTTCCTGCGCGGCGACCGGCTGTCGGACGACACCAAGAAGGTCAACGACGCCGCCCGTAGCAAGTTCTGGTCGATCGTCGGGTTCAGCCTCTCGGTCATGCGCAACTACCGGCCGTTCGAGGCGCCGCGCTACTTCAGCGTGTTCGACATGCTGAAGAAGTTCGACAAGCAGTTCGGCGGTACCGGTATCGACTACGGCAACCCCGGTGCGGATCGCACGATGGAAGACATCGAGAAGCGCCGCGACGACCGTTGGGGCGCCCTGGTGATCGCCGGGATGTGGTTCCAGGACCTGTTCAACTACGACTTCCGTCGTACCGAGCAGTGCATCATTCCTTACGGCACCCAGGAAGGTGAGATCTCCTTCTGCGCCTACAACACGGGCGTAGGGTGGAGGAACATCATCGAGAAGATGCACATGACGGCCAAGCTCAACGAGTGGTACGAGGACCACGGGCGTCATGAGATCTGGGCCGGCAACCGCGAGGTTGCTCTCGACACTACCGACCACAGCATGCTGCTGCGTGAAGAGATCGTAACCACGGAAGAGCAGGGCGATCTCGATGCGCTGGGCATTGCCAAGTACGCCTCACAGGAAAAGCGTGCCAAGCGCGACGAGAAGCTCGCCGAGCTGCGCGCCAAGTCCGAGAACGAGAAGATGGCGAAGTTGTATCGCAAGGAGATTCTCGGCGAGGTCGCCCAGGTGGAGGCACCGACGGCGAAGCCGAAGAAGCTCAGCCAGATCGAGCTCGGCTAAGCAGTAAAGCTTGAAAGACCCGAAAGGGCCGGTGGAGCAAGCGCTCCGCCGGCCCTTTTTTTTGTGCGCCGAACCGACAGCGAGCGCGCCCGCCCGCGAGTCTCTGCCCGGTTTCCACAAGTGACGTCCGCGGCGATGCTCCCGTCTGGCACCGGATGGCCGGTCGCCGGGTTATTCTCCCGTCTACAGTTTGCCGGACTGGTGCGACACCCTGTGCACTGACGGGAACCGGACCTCGGAGGGAGACATGCTGCAGAACCTGTTGCAACAGACATTGGAGACTTTGCCCGCGTACCTGCCGAACTTGATGGCGGCGCTGGCGATACTGGTTTTCGGCTGGCTCGCTGCGCTCATCGTCGGCGCGATCGTGCGCGGAGCGCTGCGTCGAACAACTGTCGACAACCGACTGGCCGGCTGGCTCGGGGGCGAGGGCGGCGGAGACCTGGAGATCGAGCGCATCGCCGGACGCATCGCCTATTACCTGGTGATGCTCTTCGTGCTCGTCGCGTTTCTCGAGTCGCTTCGCCTGACGACCGTCACCGAGCCGCTCAACGCCCTGCTTTCGCAGGTAACCGGATACGCACCGCGCGTGATTGCCGCCGCGGCGCTTCTCCTGGTCGGTTGGGTCGCGGCATCGGTGCTCCGGAGGGTGGTTGCCGCGGCACTCGACGCATTCGGCATCGACCGTCGAATCGGCGTCGAGGCCGGCGTCGATTCCGAGCAGGCGTTGCCGTTGAGCAAGACAGTGGCGGACGCCGTGTACTGGTTGGTTCTCCTTCTGTTCCTGCCCGCCGCGCTCGGCGCTCTGGGTATCGAGGGATTACTCGCCCCGGTACAGAGCCTCGTCACCGAAGTCCTCGGCTTTCTTCCCAATGTCCTGGCCGCGGCGCTCATCTTCGCTGTCGGTTGGTTTGTCGCGCGCCTCGTGCAGCGCATCGTCACCAATCTGCTGGCGGCCGCGGGGCTCGATAACCTGGCCGACCAGGTCGGTCTGGGCAGCACCCTTGGGGATCGAAAGCTGTCCGGACTCACGGGCTTGCTGCTCTACGTCTTGATCCTGGTGCCGGTTCTGATCTCGGCGCTGCAGGCGCTGGCGCTCGATGCCATCACGGTGCCGGCGACCATGATGTTGACCAGGGTGCTGGACGCCATTCCCCTCGTCTTCGCGGCGGCGCTGCTGTTGACGGTGGCCTATTTCGTTGCGCGCCTGGTCGCCGAGTTGATTTCCAACCTGCTTCGTGGCGCCGGTTTCGACAACATCCTGGCGCACATCGGTTTGAGCGCGGCTGCCGACGAAGGCGCATCGACTCCCTCAGCGGTCGTCGGCACGATCATCGTCGTATCGGTGATGCTGTTTGCCGGTATCGAAGCGGCCGCGTTGATGGGCTTCGACGCTTTGACGCAGTTGCTCGCAGGCTTCGTGGGCTTTGCTGCCGACATTCTGCTCGGTCTCGTCGTATTCGGTGTCGGCTTGTACCTGGCGAGATTCGCCGCGGAAACGATCGAGGCGACCGGAGCCCGCCAGGCTCACATTCAGGCGCCCGCGGCGCGGATCTCCATCACCGTGCTGGCCGGCGCCATGGCGCTGCGACAGATGGGGCTCGCCGAGGACATCGTCAACCTGGCCTTTGCCCTTGTTCTCGGTGCCCTCGCCCTGGCGGCGGCCATGGCTTTCGGTCTGGGAGCCCGTGACGCGGCCGGGCGGCAGGTCGAGCGTTGGATCGCAACCGTTGAAGAGGACGGCGAGCGCGGCACAGGGGCGGGCGACGGGCAGAGCTGACGGCGAGCCCAGTAGAGGCCGGTGACGAGTAGTGACGGCGGGCCCAGAATAGGGGCCGGCGACGAGGAGAGCCGACGGCGAGGACGGCCCTGTATGAGGGGGGCTTCGTGGGCTCGGCTCAGCCCCCGATGTGTACGGCGATTTGCCGGGGCCGTGGCCGGTGCCGGTGCTCCCAGAGATAGATCCCCTGCCATGTGCCGAGGGCCAGCGCCCCGTCGATGACGGGAATGGAGAGTGTCGTCGACGTCAGGGCCGCCTTGATGTGCGCCGGCATGTCGTCGGCGCCCTCGGCTGTGTGTGTGAACAACGGGTCGTTCTCCGCCACGAGCCGATCAAGCCACCTCTCCAGGTCGTGTCGTGCCGACGGGTCGGCATTTTCCTGGATCGTCAGGCTCGCGGAAGTGTGCCTGACGAGGAGTGTGCAGAGTCCGTCGCGGACGCCGCTTTCTCTCACCAGCCGAGAGATCCGGTCGGAGATTTCGTGAAGGCCGGCGCGGGCCGCGGTGACGGTGATGGTCGATGTCGTCAGGGAACGATCCGCAATCAGTGTTCGATGTAGCCGGTGATGTGGGCGGTCACCTCACGGAGGATACGACCCTTCTCCGGCTCGCCCTTGTCGACCTTGATGGCGTCGCCGACGGCGTCGATCTCGAGCTTGTACTTCTCGAACTGGCATTCGTCCGCAAGGAGCAGGAGCTCGCTATGAGTGACCTCCATGAACGTTACCCGTTTCGATGACTCGTCGATGTGAGGTTTGACCACGCGCGCTACCAGCTGGTCTCCGTGGTGAAAGCTCCACTGATAGATGCCGTCTTCGTCGCGATCCGAAAGAGGAATGGCGGGGAGCTTCTCGAGGCGCTCCTGCCGGCTCTTCTGGTCTTGTTCCTTCGTCTCGGCGAACTTCTTCTTGGCGGACTGGAAGTAGAGGTAGCCGATGACGACGGCGGCGAGAATCACGCCGGCGGCGATCATCAAGAAGTTGGTCATTTTCAGGTCCTCGGATCTCGGTACGGATCGGGTCTTGCGTGCACGAGAGGGACGTGCACGGCGAACCTCAAAGAGCGCAGTTTAGCGATCAGAGCGGCCGGCTTCTTTCTATATGACGTGAATCCCACCCGAACCAGCAGCGCTCGGCGACCGGATGATGGTGGTCGCAACAGGAGAGAAATTACACGGTTTTTGTGGGATTTCAACACCGGCACGAGGGGCGGCCGGAGCGGCTCGCCGTGCGGGAAGTAGCGGCGAGGATCGCGTTTCGCTCCGGCCCTTCATGTGCAAAAATAGGCCTTTCCCGACACGTGCACACTTCTCTTCGGAAGATCTCTGTACGCTTTTCCTGATCGCTCGGCGGGCCGATCCGCAGTTCGTTGTGCGCCCCGGTTGGCAGCGATGTTTCTCTTCATACGACGAGTTTCGAGTAGACATTCATGAGCAGCGAAACCAACTCTCCGTTCATGGCGTTTCTGAGCCGGCACGACCAGCAAGCCTGGTGGTCGGCGGTGCACGCTCTGGCGCCCTCCATTCACGACGTCGATCGCGACGCCACCAAGATCTGGTTCCACTTCTGGCCGCTTTGGTTGCAGCGGGCGCTGGCCGAAGCCGAGACCAATCCGTATGTTCTGCAGGGACTCGAGCTCAAAGGCAACGCGCGCCTTTCGGAACAGATCGACAGCTCGCACCATTTCGTCTACGGGCACCGTTTCTGGCCGCAGGTCAAGGCCGCGATCAGCGCGCACGCCGCGTCGCAGACGGCGCCGGAAAGCCTCGACCTCACCGACCAGATCCGCGCGGTCGCCACCCAGGTAGGGAACGAGTCGAGCGTCGATCTTTCGTTGGTGCTCGGCATCGCCGCCATCGGCTTCATGACCCTGCAACAGGTCGGGCCGGAGGCCTTCGATGCGGCTCCGGGCACGTTGCACATCAGCGACTGGGCGGCGCGTCGCACGCCGCAGAAAGCACTCGCGGATCGCGCCAAGAACGATACCGGTGGGCTTCTCGGTTGGCTCAAGGGGCTCAAGCGCGACTACACGGTTACCTTCAACGAGGGCTTCAAGACGGCGACCTTCAAGCTCATCGAGGGGGTCCAGTTGACCCAGGCGTCGATGACCGACCAGGCCGACCACCCGTACGCCGACAGCCGCTGCGAGCCCGGCGACGGCCCCATTCCGACCGAGTGTCGCTCGGCGGCGTGCGGCACCTGCTGGGTCGGTGTTGTCGGGGGCAACGAACGTCTCTCGGTGGTCAACCCGTTGGAGCGCCGCCGCCTGACGCGATTCGGTTACACGGACACCGACGAGGCACGCCCACTGATCCGGTTGGCGTGCAAGGCACAGGCGAGCGGCAACGTCAGCGTTGTCGTGCCGCCGTGGAACGCGGTCGCCGGCAATTATCTGGAGGGCAAGCAGATCGCCATCGGCGGCCACTCCGCCTCGCCGGACGAGGACGCCGTGAAGGAGCCTCGGCGTCACTGACGCAGTGTCTCGGCGCTTCGGACCGCCGGAAGGCGCCGGGGCTCGCCCCGGGGACGAAGACCGGTACGGGCGTGCCCAACCGGCGAGGAGCTAGTGTCCTGTCCCAGGAGTTGGTTGCATTTTGTGGTGGCGTGAGCGAGGCGAATTCAAGGAGCAGCGCCGATCGCGATGCCGTGCGCATCGTGGAGGCGCTGCGACGCCGAAGGCGGCCGCTCCCGCCACCACCCTGCGGGCAGGAGGGATATGCAGGTGATCTCTGCGTCGCGGCTCATCCACGATGACTCGAGCATCGCCTACTTCGCCCCTCCTTGATCTCACCTGCATCTGCCTCCTGCAAAATGTAACCAACTCCTGGGACAGGGCACTAAGCCGGTTCGGCCGGCGCCCGGTGCTGGCCCGCCTGGAGCGCGCGATGGGTGTGAACGAGCCGTTGCAGCGTGGTGAGCCAGGAGAGGAAAGCGAGCATCCAGATGCCCGCGCCGAGCTTGTTGAAAAATAGGGCCAGAAGCATCAGCACCATGCGCTCGCCGCGCTCGGCGAACCCGACCTTGCAGTCGACGACGGTGTTCTCCGCCCGCGCCCGAGTGTAGGAGACCATCAGGGCTCCGGCCAGCGCCACCATGGTGAGAAAGACGTAGAATGGCTGCTCGATACGGTAGAAATAGAGCACGGCGCCGACGTAGATGAAGGCGTCGGATGCGCGGTCGGTGACCGAGTCGAGCACGGCGCCGAAGGGCGAGCCTTTGCCGGTCGCCCGCGCGACCGCGCCGTCGATGACGTCGAAGAACCCCGCCGCGATGATCCAGAGCCCGGCGACCGCCAGGCGGCCCTGCGCCAGGTAGTAGGTGGCAAGGGCGGTCGGTATGATCGACGAAACCGTGAGCACGTTGGGGGAGATCGGCAGGGCTCCGACGACCTTGGTCACGGCCGCCTTCAGGCCCAGCACGCCACGCTCGATCACCTCGCTGATCATTCCGGAGCCTCCATAGTTTCGGGAGTCTGTCCCGAAGACGTGGCGACCGCAAGCTGGCCGCGGTAAAAGGAAAGACCCATGGTCGCCACGAGTACAACGAGCCCGCGCACGTCGTCACCCGAGCCCGATTCGGTCGCCTCGGAAGCGGCGCCGGAGAACGCTTCGTCGAGGCCGACGGTGATCGTTCTGAACCCCACCGCGGGTCGCGGTCGGGCCGGGCGGATGTGGCGGAGCGTGAGCGGAGAGTTGGGCTGCTGGCCGAGCATGCCGCAGATCGTCGAGACCCAACGAGCCGGACACGGCACCGAGATCGCCCGCGCCGCGGTGGGCCGGGGGGCCGGACTTGTCGTTGCCGCCGGCGGCGACGGTACCGCCCACGAAGTGGTGCAGGGGCTCATGGAGGGGGATGCCGGCGCGAGCGCAACCGCGTTCGCCCACGTGCCGCTGGGAACCGGATGTGACCTTGCCCGGGGATTGGGCCTGCCCACCCGGCCGGAGGGGATCCTGCGAGGACTGCGGCAGGGACACGAGGTCCATCTGGACATCGGTGTCGCGGACATGTGCGCCGACGCTGAGACGGTACGCCGCTACTTCCTCAACGTCGCCACCATCGGCCTCGGTCCCGCGGTCGCCCTACGGGTGAAGCGCAGCCGGTGGCTGCAACGGCTCGGCAAGCATGCCTACACCCTGGCCTCGCTGCAGGAGATCATCGGTGCCCGGCCGCGTCAGGTGTCGTGGCACACCGACGACGGCCGCCGCGGCGATACGTTGTTGCTGCAGATGTTCATCTGCAACGGTCCGTCGATCGCCGGTGGGATGCGGCCGGCGCCGGAAGCCTCGTTCGACAACGGCGAGTTGCACGTCGTGATGGCAGGCCCGCTGAGTCTTTCGGTGGCGTTGAGCCAGTTCCGCAGGCTGGATCGAGGCATTCCCTTCGACCACCCTCAGATCACCAGCCTGGCGTGTCGGTCGATCGACCTCGACGGCGCCGCGATCGACGTCGAGACCGACGGCGAAGTTGCCGGCGGGCTCCCTGCTCGGCTGTCGCTCCGCCCCGGGGGCCTGCTTGTTCGCATGCCCGCCTGACGGGCTGCCGCCCGCGCGTCGAGAGTGCAGGAGAAGCCTCGCAGAACGTCGCACGGCGGGTCCGTTCGTGTGCGAGGGGATTGCTCGCCGGATCGGTCTCTCGAACCTGCACAGTTTGTTTCCGAGGTGTATCCTTTACGGTCACGTGGGCTCCGGGGGCTTCATCGTTACTCTCTCCGGACCCGCCCGGGATCTACCGACCCCTTCATATTGCTTATCGGGATCCCCTTCGAGCAGAGCGGCCGGATTTCATGAGGATACGGCTGGCCACTGCCGAGTTTATGGAGGACATCAATAATGAAGACTGTGCGGATGCTGCGCACGGGATCGCACCCGGTCTTGGACGGGCTGTTCGGTCCCCTCGAAGAACGGTTCGCGGAGTCGTCGGACTACCGTTTGCTGGGTGAGGATACCGCCGAGCCTGCCGACATCGTCCTGGCCTTCATGCCCAACGGCGACGACATCGATCAGCTCGGTATCGAGCGGCGTACCTACCAGGATTTCGTCGGCATCTTCTTTCTTGGTGAGCCGGTGGAATCCGACGCCCAACGGGTGGTTCGTTCGTACGAGATCGGTCTGCGCTGCATGGCCAACCTCGCCGGATACACGGAGCTCACGGGCGACGGGCCCCAGGACTACCGCATGACCTTGATCACCCCCGAGCGCGGGCACGAGGTGCTCGAGGGGGCTGACGATGCCGTCGACTGGTTGTTCAACCTCTTGTTGCAGCGCTCCGATGTCACCTACATCGACGAGAACATCGTCCACGCGGATCTCGCCGAGGAGCTGCGCGCGGGCACCGAAGTCACCGCCAAGATGCAGGAAATGGCGAAGCGACTCGACAACCTCGACCTGGTGCCGTCGGCGGTCGCCCTCGATGGCCTGTCGGATCGCGCACGTCGGCGTTTCTTCAAGGTTCTCGGGCAGAAGCAGGTCAGCTACGGCAACATGAGCGCCCGGCACGACGACGAGGTGTTCTGGATGACCGGGCGCGGGGTCGACAAGGCGAAGCTCGATGTCATCGGCAAGGACATCCTGCTGGTGAGCAAGTTCGATCCCGGCGCTCGCGAGGTGCACATCACGGTGCCACCCGGCTTCGATGATTCGCGGGTCTCCATCGACTCGAGCATCCACGCTTCGATCTACCGCGAGTTCCCCGAGATCGGTGCGATGATTCACATCCACTGGTTTGTCGACGGCATCGTCTACACCGACGAGCACTATCCGTGCGGCACCATCGAGCTCTGTGAGTCGACGCTGGACGGGCTCAAGGAAACGGACAACCCGTTGCGCACCATCCTCGGGCTGGCCAATCACGGCATCATTGTGACGGGCGCGGACCTGGAAGACTGTTGGACGCAGATCGAGGCCAAGCTGCCGGCACTCCAGCCGGCGGGTTCCTGATCGGCTGCGGTTCGTTCCCCCCGCCCGCCCGCGAGAGTCCGTCGTGAGTTCCGCATCAGAATTTCCACAGACACTGCCCGACATCTTGGCCCAGGCCGCCGAAACCTGTGGGCGGCGCGGCCTGATTTTCGTCGACGAGGACGAGCAGCGCTTCACCTGGGCGGAGATCCAGGAACAGGCGCAGCGCGTTGCCGCCGGCTTCCAGGACGCCGGCGGCAAGCCCGACGATCGCGTGGCCATCGTCTGTCAGGGGCTGCGACCACTGGTGACGTCGTTCTTCGGCGCCGTCCTTGCCGGGATGCACCCCTCGATTCTGCCGACGCCGATCAGTCGCCGGCGACTCAAGGGTTACCTGGGGCATATCGGCGCCATCGTCAAGGTGGCTCAACCCGGGTTCGTGGTGGTCGACGAGGAGGTCGAAGAGGTCGGTGAACCGCTGCTCGCAGAGGCCGGACTCGAGGGTCGCGCGCGTGTTGTGCGGCATGATCACCTTCTCGAAACGCCTGCTCGGTTCCACCCCTACCATCCGCGCCCGGACGAGATCGCCGTGATCCAGTTCACGTCCGGCAGCACGAGCTCGCCTCGTGGCGTCGTTTTGCCGCACTCCGGCATCGCCGCCAACGTGCGCGCCATCGTGG
This sequence comes from uncultured Acidobacteriota bacterium, assembly GCA_964430745.1. Taxonomy (GTDB): domain Bacteria; phylum Acidobacteriota; class UBA890; order UBA890; family UBA890; genus CBDCGW01. Next base: position 11,267 of record CAYSHI010000031.1, read on the forward strand.
AGCATCTCGAGGTCGCACCGCACGATGTGGGCGGCGGGTGGTTGCCGATGTATCACGACATGGGCCTGATCGGTAACCTGCTCGGAGCCACGGCACGGTCGATCGACCTGGTGCTCACGACGCCCTTCAACTTTCTGCGGCGCCCGCGACGATGGCTCGATGTCATGGAGCGGCACAACGTTTCGATAACCGCAGGACCCAACGTCAGCTACCGGCACCTGCTGGAACGGGGCGAGCTGTTGGGCCGCGATCTGAGTGCCTGGCGGGTGGCGATCATCGGCGCCGAGCCCATCGATCCCGAGCTCCTGGCCGCGTTCACCGAGGCCTTCGGGCGGGTGGGTTTTCCGAAGTCGGGTTTCATGCCGGCGTACGGCCTCGCCGAGGTCGGCTTGATGGTCACCGGTGTGCGCGCCAGCGAGGAATACGAGACGATCGAGGTCGACCGCGAGGCTCTCGAGGGCGAGGGCGTGGCCCGGCCGGCCGCCGGCGGCGCTGCGGCGCGAATCGTGAGTTGCGGCGTGCCGGTGCGGGAGACCTCCGTTCGCGTCGTCGACGAGAGCGACCAGCAGGTGCCCGACGGGCACATCGGTGAGATCTCCATCTCCGGCTCCTCGGTCATGCGTGGCTACTACAACGATCCCGAGGCCACGGCGGAGACACTCCGCAACGGATGGCTCATGACCGGCGACCTCGGCTACGTGCAGGACGGTCGGTTGTTCGTTACCGGTCGAAAGAAGGAGCTGATCATCGTCGGCGGGCGCAATTACTACCCGCAGGACATCGAGAGAGCCGTGCACGGGCTGGAGCTGGTCCGGCCCGGGAGCGTGGTCGCCTTCGGCACTCTCAACGGCCGCGACGAAGGGGTCGTCGTGGTCGCGGCGCCGCGAAACCCTCAGGACAGCGATTCGATCGGCGCCCGCGTACGAAGTGTTGTTTCCGAGACCCTCAATTTACCGGTTCTGGACGTTGTTCTGCTGGAGAGCGGCCGGATCCCCCGCACCACCAGCGGCAAGCTCTGTCGTGGGCGTTGCCGAGATCTCTACGAACAAGGAAAACTGGCGTGAGCACAAACGATACCGTCGAGACCATCAGCCGCCTGATCATCGAGCTCAAACCGGAGACCGCGGGGAAGGTGAGCGGCGAAGCCCGCCTGCAGAGCGAGGTCGGCCTCACCTCAACGGAGATCATCGACCTGGTGCTCGCCGCCGAGGACGAGTTCGAGATCGAGATCCCGGACGACGACACCGGCGAGCTCATGGATGCGACCGTAGCGGAGCTGGCCAGCCGCGTGGATGGCCTCGTCGGCGAGTAGCGGGGTCCGCTGAGGCACCTGGTAGGGTCTCCCGGGGCCATGCTGGCCGGTCGCGGGAGCGGGTGGTATTCTCCTGCCGTTCTTTTACCCGGGTCTGCGGATGGATTGCATCGCCATCATTCCAGCGCGGTTCGCGTCCACCAGATTCCCTGGGAAACTTCTCGCCCCGATCGCCGGTCGGCCCCTCATTCAGCACGTCGTCGAGGCGGCGCAAGGCGTCCCCGGCATCGACGTCGTGGTAGTTGCCACCGACGACGAACGCATCCGAGAGGCGGCCCGGGCGACCTCCGCCGACGTGGTAATGTCCAGCGGTGAATTCGCTTCGGGCACCGATCGCGTCGCCGCCGCCGCCTCTCAGTATTCCGCCGACGTCATCGTCAACGTCCAAGGGGACGAGCTGTTGCTCGATCCCGACGCCGTCGGGGTTGCGCTGGGGCGCTTCCGAGAGTCGGCTTTCGAGCTCGGCACCCTGCGCGCGAGCCTCACGGAACGACATGATCTCTGGGATCCCAACGTGGTCAAGGTCGTGATCGACAACAGCGAACGGGCCCTGTACTTCAGCCGGGCGCCGCTCCCTTTTCCTCGCGATGACTGGCAAGCGGCCCGCGATGTTGCGCTACAGGAATCGCCGAAGGATCCCGGCAAGACGGTGAGCTGGCCTTTTCCCGCAGCCGCAGGGGCGCAACCGAGTTCCGCGTGGGTCCACGTAGGGGTCTATTTGTACCGCCCGCAGGCGCTCCGTCGCTGGGCGACGATGGAGCCCTCGCCCCTGGAGAAGGTCGAGGGGCTCGAGCAGCTGAGGGTGATCGAGGCGGGGGAGCAAATGCAGACTTATCTGGTCAACCAAGCTATTCCCGGGGTCAACACGCCGGAAGACCTGGAGCGAGCCGTCGTCGCGCTGGCCGCTCGTGGGTCGGGCGGCTAGACGAGTGCCGGCAGACGGGAGATCGAGTACAGGAATGTCGACCAAGTACATCTTCGTGACCGGCGGTGTGGTGTCGTCTCTCGGCAAGGGACTCGCTGCAGCCGCGATCGGGCGTCTCATGGAGGCGCACGGCTATTCCGTCAATCTGTTGAAGCTGGATCCGTACATCAACGTCGATCCGGGCACGATGAGCCCGTTCCAGCACGGGGAGGTGTTCGTCACCGACGACGGCGCCGAAACCGATCTCGACCTGGGCCACTACGAGCGGTTTACCAGCGCACGGATGGCGAAGGAGAACAACTTCACCTCCGGGCAGATCTACGAATCCGTGATCCAGAAAGAGCGGCAGGGCGTCTATCTCGGCAAGACGGTGCAGGTGATTCCCCACATCACCAACGAGATCAAGGATCGCATCACCGACCTGCGCTCGACGGCCGACATCGTCATCGTGGAGATCGGCGGGACCATCGGCGACATCGAGAGTCTGCCGTTCCTGGAGGCCATCCGGCAGCTTTCGCAAGAGGTGGGTCGTAAGAACTGCATGTTCATCCACCTCACGCTGGTTCCGTACATCGGTGCCGCCGGAGAGTTGAAGACCAAGCCGACGCAACATTCCGTCCGCGAG
>CAYSHI010000032.1:0-3670 GCA_964430745.1 uncultured Acidobacteriota bacterium
GTAGCGTCCGAGCATGGCCGAGGTCAGCGTGCGCCCGAAGTACGGGCTGTACCATTGCGGGTCGAGATCGCGCGCCTCGCCGTATTTCTCGAAGGCGACCTCGGGTTGGCCGCTCAGCACATACATCTCGGCAAGGCTGTCGTAGGCGTTGGGCTCTTCGGGGTCGAGCTCCGCGGAGCGCTCGATGGCACGCACCGCCTCGGCGTACCGGCCGTGGTCGGCGAGGGCGTAGCCGAGTTGGTTGTGGAGCAAGCCCGACGCGGGATTTGCCTCGATGCCGCGTTTCAGCGTCTCGATCTGCTGATCGCTGACGCCCAGCAGCCCCTGCCCTTGTACGTAGACGAGCGAAAACCATCCGGTCACATGATCGGGGTACTGGCGCACCAGGTCCTGCAGGAGCTGCTCGGCGCGGGCGAAGTCCTCGTCGCGCCGGGCCGCGTACATCCCTTCGACGAGCAGGCGATCGCGCGCGGGAACCCGCTCGATGTTGGCCATGACGTAGTCGTCGTACGTGGCGGCGGCCCCGGGGTCAGGCAGGAAGTCCCTCAGGCGTGCCAGCTGATAGTGCGCCATGACGAAGTCCTGGTCGGCGCCGATCGCCTCCTCGAACGCCCGAACGGCATCAGGGTGACGGGAGTTGTCTTGCGCCCGCAGACCTTCGTCGTAATGGCGCCAGGCCTCGAGCGAATCGGTGGTGACGTCGACGATGCTCGCCGTCGCCGGGGCGTTGTCGAGCTGTAGCCCGGCGACGATACGCTCCGACAGCTCATCGACGAGCGCGAAGACGGCCGGTCCCGTGGCGGTGTAGGCGTTCAGGAGGCGACCGCCTTCGACGTCCTCGACCTGCACGTCGAATCGGTACTCGGCTCCGGCGAAGTAAAGGCTGCCCGCGACCACCGCTCCGGCGCCCGAGCGTCGCGCGAATTCCGCCAGTGTGTCGGCATCGAGGCCCTGCAGAGTCTCCTCGCCGAGCTGGGAAACGAGCTGCTGGACGCGGCCGTTGCTAACCACATCGAGCCCTTCGGTTTGGGCCAAGCTGGTGAGCAGCATGCTGGGAACACCCTCGGCGAGCCAGGCGAGCTCTTCGGAGCCGGTGCGATCGCTGAACGGAAGGACCGCGACGGTGGGTCGCCCCGAGGCGCCGATCGCAGGGCCGGATGCATCCGTCGCCGCACTCGTCGCTTGGTCTCCCGTTCGCCCGCTGCCGGGCCCGAAGATCACCCACCCGGCGAGGGCGATGACGGCCACGACAGAGAACGCCGCCGCGAACGGAAGCCACCCGGGTGTGCGGGAGGCGCGCACCGCCGCCGCAACATCGGCCGAGAGAGCGTCAGCGCTCGCGGTCGCCCCTGATTGCAGCATCTCCAGGGCCGCACGCACCTCGGCCGCCGACTGATACCGTTCGCCCGGCGCCTTCTGCAGGCAGCGCTCGATCACGGCCCTGAGGCCGAGGGAGGCTTCGGCTGGCAGCTCGGCCGACTCCTTCATCACCGCGGCGCTGACCTCGAAGGCAGTCTCGCCGGTGAACGGCAAGCGGCCCGTCGTGGCCTCGTAGAGGATCACGCCGATGGCCCAGATGTCGCTGCGCTCGTCGGCGGGCCGGCCGCGCAGCGTCTCCGGCGCCATGTACGAGAGGGTGCCGGAGATGCGATCGACCTCGGCCGAAGTGACGTCACGGGTGACCGCGCCCGCCCCATCGGCGCGAGTAGAGGCCAGACCGAAGTCCAACACCTTGGCGCGGCCGTCGTGGGTGATCACCACGTTGACGCTCTTTAGGTCTCTGTGAATCACGTGGTTTTCATGGGCGTGGGCGATCGCCCCGGCGATCTGCGCGCCGTAGCGGACGACGCGTTCGCCGGGCAGGTCGCGACCGGCGATCAGCGTGTCGAGCGTGCGGCCGTCGACATACTCCATGGCGATGTACGCCAGGCCGTCAACTTCGCCAACCTCAAACACGGTGCACACGTTAGGGTGCGACAAGGACGACGCGGCGCGCGCCTCGTGCAACAGACGGTCCCGGGCCGTGCCGCTATCGGACTCATCACCGGTGAGCAGCTTGATGGCGACGCGGCGTTGCAGTTCGGTGTCCTCGGCGAGATACACCTCGCCCATTCCTCCGATGCCGATGAGATTGACAATGCGGTAACGGCCGATGTTGTGGCCCGCTTCGAGCATGAGCTTCCGTGAGTTGTCTCGAGGCGCGCACGGGCCATCGAGGGGGGTCGGGGAAACTCTACTCGCACAAACGCCGTGACAACAACGGTGCCCATCGGGATCATTGCGCCGCCGCATCAAGGAGACACTACGCGAAGACGCAGCACCCAACGGCAAACCCGACGGTCAAAGCATCTACGCGGACGTCGCGATCGAGGCGCCCTGACCACAGCTCCGTCAAGCTGAGGGTGTCCTGGTCAGTGTCTGGAATCAGACGTACAATCCCGGGCTCGCTTCCCAGGCAGGCCGAAGCAACGACGAGGAGGACCGTCATGATTCGCTCGAGCTCACTCTCCACCCTGACCACCTTCGCCATCATCTCGGTGCTCGCGTTCGTCGTGCAACCGCCGGCGTTGGCCCAGGAGCTGGAGCAGACTCTCATCCAGCACCTCACCTGGCGCAACGTCGGCAACGCCAACCAGAGGGGCCGGATCTCGACGATTGACGCCCTCGCCGACGACTGGACGCACGTCGTCGTCGGGACGGCCTCCGGCGGCGTCTGGAAGTCGACGAACGGCGGCACGACCTGGGACCCGATTTTCGAGGATTACGGCGCCGCCTCGATCGGCGACGTCGCCATCTTCGAGGCCGACCCGAACATCATCTGGGTGGGGACAGGCGAGGAGTGTGGACGGAACTCCTCTGCCTGGGGCGACGGCATCTACAAGTCGACCGACGGCGGCATGACCTTCACCCATATGGGGCTGCGGAACACCTACACGATCGGCGCCGTGGTGACCCATCCCACCGATCCGGACATCGCCTATGTCGCGGCTCTGGGCAACATTTGGGGCAACGTCGGTGATCGTGGCCTGTTCAAGACGACCGACGGTGGCGAGACGTGGGACAAGCTCACCGTCGGCCTCCCGGACGACTACGACAACACCGGGGCGCTCTACGCGGTCATGGATCCCACCGATTCAGACACGCTCTACGTCTCCTTCTGGGAGCGCCATCGCACCCCGTTCTTGCTGCTGAGCGGCGGTGAGCACGGCGGCATCTACAAGACCACGAATGCCGGCGCCGGCTTCACGAAGCTCACGCAGGGGCTTCCCGAAGGGCCCTCCGGGAAGATCGGCCTGGCAATCGCGCAAAGCAACCCGAATGTCCTCATGGCGCACTACGAGCACGGCTTCCAGCCGGCCCGAGACGATCCGGCCTACGAGGACATGTCGCAGCTCGGCACGGGGGTGTACCGCTCCGAGGACGGCGGCGCCACGTGGACGTTCCGCAACCGGTATTTCAGCCGGCCCTTCTACTACAACCACGTCGCCATCAGCCCATTGAACGACCTGACTACCTATCACCCCAACCAGAACTTCCAGGCCTCGACGGACGGCGGGCGCACGCTGGAGAGGATGAACGGCGGCGAGGGCCACTGCTACCACGCGATGTGGCTCGACCCGCACGACGCCAAGCGGTTTTGGGTCGGAAGCGACGGAGGGCTCGGCCTGAC
>CAYSHI010000033.1:0-14660 GCA_964430745.1 uncultured Acidobacteriota bacterium
CCCGCACCTCACGCCTAAGGGCGTCGCTGCCCCGTCCCGACCCGCCCAGCAACCAGGCTCCCGTCTATCTCAAGAACCCGCAGCTCACGCCGAAGGGCGTCGCTGCCCCGTCCCGACCCGCCCAGCAACCAGGCTTCCGTCTAACACCCCGTGCCCGCGCGTCCCCTATCCCCGAGCTTCCGTCAGGGAGCGGCGGCTCCGATGGGTTGGACTCCCGTGACGTCGAGGCGGAGCCCCGTTCGTTCGACGATCGCCGCGAGCTCGTTTCGCGTGTAGTCGTCGATCTGCGAGCCCGGCGGGCGGATGAACGTCGAGTCGATGATGCCGCGGCGCTGATAGACGAACTTCCGATAGGCGAGGCCGATCTTCGGCTGGAACTCGTAGCGGATCAACGGCACATAGCGGTCGAACAGCGCCGACGCGGCGTTCGTGTCGCCCGCCCGGAAGGTCTCGTACACGGCCAGAAGCACCTCGGGAAAGGCGAAGCCGGTCATGATCCCGCGGGAGCCACGCTGCAGCTCTTCGAGGAAATAAAGCCCCCCGAGGCCGCCGAAGATGCCGATGGAGTCGGGCGCCATCGTCAGGATTCGGCTCATCTTGGCGAGGACGGGGTGTTCTTCCAGCTTCACGTAGTCGACGCCGTCGATCTCATTGGCCATGCGGGCGATGAGCGCCGGGGAGAGAATGGTGCCGAAGGATTCGGGGAAGTCGTGGATGGCAACAGGAATCTCCAGCGTCTCCGCGATCGACGCGTAGTAGTCGAAGATCACGTCGTCGTTTTGCACGGCGATCGGCGCCACGAACACTCCTGCCGCGCCGAGCTCCTGCGCTTCTCGAGCCTGTTCGATGGCTCCGGCCGAGCCGAAGGCCAGGACCCCCACCCAGGTCGGGAACCTGCCGCCGGCCTGTTCGACAACGGTCTCCACGATGTGCCTGCGCTCAGTGGTCGCGAGCCGATGAGCTTCGCCCATGAATCCGAGAATACTGACGCCATGCACGCCGACCTCGAGTTCGAAGTCGATGAGGCGCCGGAGGCTGGTTTTGTCGACGTTACCGTCGTCGGTGAACGGAGTGGGCAGGATCGGAAGAACGCCTTGAAGTTGCATGGTCTAATCGGCTCCGTGTTTCAGCGGTGGCGCTGTTTCCTTCGTTGTCGTTGCCGGTTTCCGAAGTCTCTCGTGGTAGTCGCCGCCCGCTATGTCGGGCGAACGAAACGGCCGCTCCCGGGTTCGGCCACGATGCGGCCGCCGTCGTAGACGCGGCGGCCTCGCAACCAGGTCGAGACGACGCGGCCGCGGACCTCGCGACCATGATAAGGGCTCCAGCCGACGGGATGATGGAGCTTTCCTTCGTTCAGAATCCAGGTAGCTTCCGGATCGAAGACGACGAAGTCGGCGTCGGCGCCGGCCTCGAGGCGTCCCTTCCGGTCGAAACCGAAGATGTGCGCGGGCTCGGAGGCCACGAGGCGCACGAATCGATCGAGCCCGATGCGGCCCGCCGCCACGCCTTCGCTGTACAGGAGCGTTCCCAGCGTCTCGACTCCCGGCATTCCCGCGTAGGCCTCGAAGATGTCCTCGGTTTCCTTGTTGTGAAGCGGATAGGGAGAATGATCCGAGGTGACGATATCGATCAGGCCCTCCCGCAGCTGGGACCAGAGCCCCTCCACGTCGTCACGCGACCGCAGCGGCGGATTGCATTTCGCCCGACCCCCCTGTTCGCGGAGGGCATCCATGCTCAGCAGCAGGTACTGAAGACACGTTTCCCCGGTCGCGTGGACGCCCTGTTCGCGATTCCATGCGATGAGGTCGAAGGTTCGAGGCAGTGTGCCGTGGACCATGTGCAGGTGGGCGCCCGTCCAGTAGGCGAGCTCGAGCAACCGGCCCGCGGCCTCGGCCTCCGCCGCTGCCGGCCGGCTCAGCGCATGGTCGATCGGCGCGGTGTCGCCGCGCGACTGAAAGGCGGCGGCCTGGGCGAAGACGATCTCCTGGTTCTCTTGATGAGCGGCGACCGGGCGGCCGCAACGGGAGATCTCCTGGAAGGCTTCGTAGAGGCGACCGTCGGGAATGCGTGGAAAACGGATCGGATCCACTTCGATCGTCGAGACCTTGAATCCCGCCGCCCCGGCGGCGGCCATGTCGGCGATGATGGCCAGGTCGCCCTCGGGAGGGAAGGTCGCATAGAGGCCGACGTCGATCAGAGCTTCACGGCCGATGTCCGCGATCTTCGCTTCGAGCCGCTCTGTCGAGTTGACCGGTCGCTCCGGTCGATCGAACGGCATGTCGACGATCGTCGTCGTGCCGCCGGCCGCTGCAGAGGTCGTGGTGGTGGTGATTCCCTCCTCCATGGACGACCGGGTGTGGACGTGGACATCCACGAACCCGGGGAGAATGAGCTTTCCGTGGCCTTCGATGGTTTCGGCCCCTTCGAGGGGTGTCTCGGACACCACGGATATGAGCCCCTCGGTGATGCCGAGCCAGCCACCCGTCAGGAGAGTGCCGTCCGGAAGCGCCACATCACCGTGGACGACGAGGTCGTGGGTTGTTTCGCTCACCGTTCCGTCCTCCTGTCTTCATCGGCGCTCAGCGTCTTTTCGAGCGATTCGACGGCAAGGTGCCCGGCGTCGTGCACCGGGATGCCGACCTCCGCCTGCACCTGTTCCAGCAGCGTTTTCGGAAAACCGACGTAGTCGAACAGAATGACCTCGTTCGGGGAGCCGGCCAACCGGTCGGCGAGCCAGCGACCCAGGGGCGGTGCCTCGGGCTTTTCCTCCAGAACGTGAATACGACAGGAGAAACCCGCCGCCTCCCACTTATGGCCCGCGGGCCCGGCCTGGGCGACGAAGGGCACCACTACTTCCATCGAACGAAATCCGCGATCCCACATCTCGATAACGGCGTTATCGAACGGGAGCACGAGCGGTTTCCGCGCCGTCAGCCCCGGGAAAGGGCCGGCGCACAGTACGAGGTGGGCACGCACGCGATCGTCCATGTCGTCGATGGCTTCCTGGAGGCGCGGCCGCACGGAGTCCGCACCGACGACCACCCGCGTTCCGTCACGCAGGAGGGTCTCGAGCGGGTAATCGCCCGCCCGGCGGGAGGGAATTCGATCCCGCGGCAGGTCGTCGAGCGCACCTCGAAGCTCGAGGCGACACGATCGGAGACCTCCCGTGAGGTTCGCCGTGAGATCGGGACGCGGGGTCTGGCCGATCGTGTAGATTCCCACTGGCGTTTCGCTCATCACTGTCGGTATAGCATGGAAGGCCCGCGCCGTCTTCTCGGCACGCCCGACGAGGTCGAATGCTCGAGTCCATCCTCCACAGCCTGTCGCTGATCGATTCCTTTCTATGGGGCCCGTGGACGATGGCATTCATCGCCGGGGTCGCGGTCTTTTTCACCGTTCGATCGAAATTCTTCCAGTTCACGGGCCTCGGCTACATCGTCCGCCATACCATCGGACGTCTGCGCGGCGAGGCGCGTGTGGCGGAGGGGCAACTCATGAGCCCGGTGCAGGCGGCGGCAACGTCGCTGGCCGGGACCGTGGGCATGGGGAACATGGCCGGGGTCGCCACGGCGCTTTCGGTCGGGGGGCCGGGTGCCATCTTCTGGATGTGGGTGATGGCGGTGTTCGGGATGATGTCGAAGACCGCCGAGATCCCCCTCGGGGTGTACTACCGCGAGCGGGGCGCGGACGGCCGCCTGCGGGGTGGTCCGCAGTTCACCATTCGCCGGGGCCTTGGTTGGACCCCTTTGGCGGTGTTGTTCAGCATCGGCATGTTGATCAACGCCATGGTGGCCGCCTCCTTGCTCCAGGCCCACACGGTGGGGCGGGCGTTCCTGGCCAGCTACTCGCTGAGTCCCTATCTCGTCACCGGCGTCATGGCGATCATCACCGCGCTGGTGGTTCTCGGGGGCGCGCGACGCATCGGTCGGTTCTCCGAGGCGTTGGTGCCGTTCATGACGTTGGCCTATCTGGCCGGAGCGCTGGTGGTGGTGGTCGTCAACGCCGAGGCGCTGCCGGAGGTGATGCGAACGATCCTCGCCCACGCATTTTCGGCCACGGCCGGGGCCGGCGGCGTTGCCGGCGTGGCGGTGAGCACGGCCATCAAGCAGGGCATGGCGAGGGGAATGCTGTCGAACGAAGCCGGGCTCGGTACGGCGCCGATGGTTCATGCGACGGCACGTACCGCGCACCCGTTTCAGCAGGGCGTATGGGGCGCCTTCGAGGTTTTCTTCGACACCATCGTAATCTGCTCGATCACCGCGCTGGCCATTCTCTCGACGGGCGCGATGGCGGGAGGCGAGTCGGGAATCGAGCTCGTCCTCTCGGCCTTCGCCGAGGTCTTGCCGCTGCCTGTCGCCTCGCTGATCGTCTCCGTCTCCATCGCTACGTTCTGTCTCTCGACGCAGATCGGATTCTACGTCTACTTCGAGACCTGCCTCGTGAGCCTCGTGGGGGAGCGCGCGTTCCGCGTTCTGCGCTGGACGTATTTTCTTCCCGGCGTTGTGTTCGCGGGAGTGGCGGATGTGGATCGGCTCTGGATCTTCGCCAACATCGCCGTGGCCGTCGTCTCGATCCCCAACCTGGTGGCGATGCTTTGCCTCGGTGGCGTGTTCGTCACCCTGATGCGGGACGAACTGTCCGGCGTGCGCGCCTACGCCACCGCGAACGTCGACGGCAAGGACGTGGTCTTGCGGGGTTTCGGGGCCACACGCGCCCGCAGTGGCGTCTGAGAGCGACCCGCAGCGATCAACGGAGAAGCTCCCGCAGCGTAGCTGGACCTCGGGTAGTGACTCGGTGTGTCGAAACCTGTTTTTAACGCACTAATCATGTCCTATTATGATTAATAATAGTTCATGGAGTGCAGAACGGCGCGGCACGTTCCGCGGTCGGTGAGCCGGCCCTGTACCGGCTCGCGCCGACCCGTGCGGATCGCCGCCGACCCGAAGGGGACACCTGCAGCCGACATGCCCTCGTTCCACCAGCGCCCCGAAGACGTCGCAGCAGCCGACGAACTTCCTTCTGCTCCCACGCCAGCGACATGCGGGCAGGCGTTGCTCGTGGCCGTTCGCGACCCCGTGGCGAAGCTGACGCTGGCGGTCCTCGCCGTCCTTGTCCTCGTGCAGGTGTTTCCCGTCGTGCCCCCGGAGTCGCGTGGCCTCGTGACGGAGCTCTGGGCGGAGACGGTGCTGGCTTTCCTGGTCCTGGTAGCGTTGCGCTATCGCCTCGGGGCCGTCGGCGGCAAGCACGAGCGGCGCTTCTGGAACCTCGTGACGATCGCGGTAGGTTTGATGTTCGGCAGCGAGGTGGCGTACGCGGTGATGAGCAACGAAACGTGGTCGCGGCTGCCGCTTTTCAGCACCGACATTGTCGCGTTGATCTCCTACGGCATGATCTTCGCGGCCGTCGAGCTCAAGCCCCACCGTCGCGTCGGCACGCCGCTCCGTCGAAAGATCGAGATCGCCGCGACTCTGATCTTCGCGTTGGGTCTGTGCACGTACCTGATAGCGATCCCCGCCTTCACGGACGCCGAGTACGATGCCTTCGGCCCCGCGATGTTGACGTTCGCCGTTCTCGACGGCGCCTTGGCCTGGCGAGCCTGGAGCATCGCGCGCCGTTGTTCGAGCTGTCGGTGGAGGGCGATCTACCACTGGCTGGCCATTTCGTTCGTCCTCTGGGCGGCTCTGGATCTCGCCGAATCACTGATCTACGCGGGTGTTCTACCGGATTTCCCCCCGGGGACGCCTCTGGATCTGTTGTGGTACCTGCCGTACCTGACGCTGACCGTCTTCGCGCTGGTCAAACATCAGCCGTCCCTGCTGCTCGCCGAAAGCGAAGACGCATCGTCCGGCGAGCTGACGCCGTTGGCCGCGGGGGGGCCCGCGCCCCTTGTTGCCTACGCCTTCCTGGTGCCCCTCCTCCATCTCAGCGTCGCGGGTATGGGTATTTTCGACCGCCGCAGTGGATTCGCGGAGGATGCCTTTACGCTCGCGTTCCTGCTCATCCTGTCGACGATGGCCCTGGCGCAACAGAGGTTGCTTGCGCACGAGCACGAAGCGGCACTGTCGGAGGCACGGGATGCGCGCGACGCTGCGGAGGCGGCCAGCCATGCCAAACTGCGGTTTCTCGCCAACATGAGCCACGAGGTCCGCACGCCGATCAACGGCGTCCTCGGCATGCTCGAGCTGCTAACCGTCACGGAGTTGACCCCTCGCCAGACCGGTTTCGCGAACACCGCCCGCCAGGCCGGGAAGCATCTGCTGCACGTCATCAACGGGATCCTCGATATTTCCAAGATCGAGGCGGGAAAAATGGTACTCGAGAACGACAGGTTCAACGCCTGGCAGGCGCTGGACGAAACGGTGCAGATCTTCGCGCAGGATGCGAGCGAGAAGGGTCTGGAGCTGGTCTGCAATATCGGTGAGTCGGTGCCGAAGTACCTCGTGGGCGACGAGGGGCGACTCCGACAGATTCTCGCGAATCTTATCGGCAACGCCGTGAAGTTCACGTCCTGCGGGCGGATTTCGGTCAGTGCGGAGCAAATCACCGGCGCCCCGGTGACGCTTCTCGTCAAGGTGAAGGACACCGGCATCGGCGTCTCGGCGGAACAGCGCGAGCAGCTGTTCGAAGCGTTCGTCCAGGCCGACGACTCCGTTACGCGGCGGTACGGCGGGACGGGTCTGGGGTTGGCTATCGCCAAGCGTTTTTGCGAGGCCATGGGCGGGCGGATCGGCGTCGAAAGCGAGGTCGGCCGCGGGTCCGAGTTCTGGTTCACGGTAGTGCTGTCTCCCGGAGATCCAGCGGACAAGGTTGAGACGGCGGCGCAGAAGCGAGGGGAATCCGCGGCGTCGCCCATGGCGCCCTTGAACCTGCACGTTCTCCTGGTCGAGGACAACGCGGTGAACATCGAGGTGGCCGTCGGCACGCTCGAGTTCTTCGGCTGTCGGGTGGAGGTTTGCACGAACGGTCGCGCAGCGCTGCGTGCTCTGGATCGATCCAGCTACGACGTAATCCTGATGGATTGCCGTATGCCTGAGATGGACGGGTACGAGGCGACTCGACGGATCCGCGCTCGATGCGACGGGCGCGAGAAGATCCCGATCGTGGCGCTCACCGCCCACGCGCTTGCCGAGGAGCGCGAGCGGTGCTTCGCAGCCGGAATGGACGACTACCTCAGCAAGCCCTTCGAGCAGGCTGAGCTCCATCGCCTGCTGCGGCAGGTGAGTCACGATCCGGCGAACGCGCCTTCGCGGAGCCTTGCCGAAGTCCTCGAGTAGTGTGCCGCGTCACACTAGGCAACACTCACCGCGCCCACGCGACGACGGTGCTCGAACGGACCTGTCCCGCGCGTTGCTCGCTGCACCGGAAGCGAGCGACTACTATCCGAGGGGCGTTCTTGAACAATCCGCGCACCGAGGTTTGGCGAACCGACTCGATGGACATCCTCGACCAGCTTGTGGAGATCACCCGGCGGGCCGTTGATCTGCGGTTGCCCGATTACGACCCACGCGTGCCGGCCCACGACGAGGCCGTGGCCCGCGTGGTCGATCTGTTGCTCGAGAAGTGCCCGGACATCCACGTCCTGGCAGCGCTCGAAGAACGTCTTGTCGGTCAGGAGGCGGATGTGCCCCTCGCGACCCACCTGGCGGTCAAGCTGGCGCGCTCCAAGGCGTTCGCGCGCTCGGTTGCCCAGCCGATGCACGTTTCGATCGTGTTCGCTGTTTACAAGGAGCGCACGCGAATGCAGCGTCCGGACCAGCATCCGCACGGTGAAGACTGCATTGCGAGAAAGGTGGAGCAGTTGCGGTGGTTGTTCGACGACGTCGAGCCGATTACCTGGAGCGTCTACATCGTCGACGACGGTTGCCCCGAGGGCAGTGGGCACATGGCGGAGGATATTCTGGCCGAGCGCTGCCCGGACGCCCCCGTCGAGGTGATGTTTCTGCAGGACGCCATCGATCGCGGCGAGTCGATTATCGAGCCGATGACTTCGACGGCGGAGAGCCAGAAGGGTGGTTCGGTGGTGTACGGGATGTGGAGTGCCGCCCACTCGGTCGCGGCTCTGCCTGAGCAGCCCGACGAGCACGTCATCGTGTACACGGACGCCGACCTGTCGACCCATCTCGGGCAGACCGGACTTCTCGTGGAGGGCATCGTTGGGGGCGGAAACGACGCGGCCATCGGCTCGCGGAGGGAGCCGACTTCCGTCGTCATCAAGAAAGGGCACCGCAACACCCGCGGCAAGCTCTTCATCTATCTGTGGAAGGGGCTGATGCTTCCGCTGCAGGAGATCACCGACACCCAGTGCGGCTTCAAGGCGTTTTCGGCCGCGGCGCTGCGGGGCATCTTGACCGGGCTTCTCGAGAAAAAGTTCGCCTTCGACATCGAGCTACTGCTCAAGACGGAGCTCCATCGGAAAGGCTCGATTTGCAGAGTGCCCATCGCCTGGATCGACAGCGAAGAGGCCTCGACGACCACCGACCTGGAGCCGTACCTGCCGATGCTGCAGGCGATGGTCACCATGTACCGAAAGTACCTGCCGCCCGAGCCCGAATGCGAACGACTGGCCGACCTCATCGAGAACATGAGCGACGCGGAATGGACTCGCCTGGCCGACCATGTGCCCGCGGAAATTGCCGACGGCGAACCGCAGGACTTCGGCAGCTTCCGACCACTCAGCGTTGATGACCTCATCGCCCTGACGGAGTCCCGACCCACTCGACGTTATCGGATATAGCCGAGTGCCCGGAGGCGCTTCAACACTTCTTCATCGGCCTCCTCGTCGCCGACCGGTGTCCTGACCCGATTCGGATCGTCGTACGAGGCGATCCAGCTCGGCGTCGGACCGGTAATCACGTCGGTCAAGGGGCGGCCGGCCATGTCTTCGCCCACAGGAACTCCGAGTGCGTAGAGGACCGTCGGTGTTACGTCGAGCGTGGTTGCTCGATCGACCATCCCGAGCTTGCGGAGCACGGGATGCGCCATGTCGGCCACGCTCAGCCTGTCGGTGATCTGGCGGAACAACGCCTGTACGGCCGTCGTGGCGACCGTCTGGCCGATGTAGCCCCTGCGTACGCCCTTTCCCGCCACGAAGATAATGCCTTCGCGCTCGTGGCGACCGGAAACTCCTTGATCGGTGGCGATGAAATCGCTCAGCGGCTGGGCATGGCCATCGATAACGATCTTTCGCCCGGCACGGGCGGCATCGCGAGCTCCCGCCCCTCGGGTGAACTCGGAGTGCTGCACGCTGATGTCTACACGGCCGGGGTTGTCGGCCTCGTCGCTGATCGCAACGGTGCTGACCCGGCCGAAGAGCGGATCTCCGTTTTCGAACGCAATACCTCGAAGTCTCTCGGCGAGATCTTCGATGAGACCGTCCGCTTCCTGCCGGCTCACCGTTCCCGCCGGCTCCCGTCCCTCGAGGTTGAGCTTGATCCCCATGACGGGTGAGCCGACGACGGCAAGCGCGGAGTAAGCGCGCGTGTTTTCGAAGTCGATCTGCTGGCCGCTCCGCGTAACTTCGGGCGATGACTCTTCTTCGTGATCGCCCTCTGTCGAGCCGCTGAACTCGAGCATGTCCATGGCCGCGAGAATGTGGTCGACGCCGAACCAGACGGGCGCGCCCAGCGAGGCGCGCTGGCCATGGTCGGAAACGATGAGCACCAACGTGTTGGGGCTCAGATTCTCCAGTAGCTCTCCGAGCCTTTGATCGATCAGTCGATACAGCTCCGGGATCACTGAACCGAACCGTTCGACCTCTTGCGGGCGGATTTTCCAGGATTCCGGATCGAAGTCTCCGGGCGAAAAGTGCTTCCAGAAGTTGTGTTGGGCCTCGTCCGTTGTCGCCTCGAACATCAACATGACGTCGACGGGGTCGACCTGCTCGAGCTTGTTTGCGAGCTTGAAGAGGCGGTCGATCTCGCCCAGAAGGCGATCCCTGACGGGGTCGCCGAAGTCCTCCCGGTCGGCGATGACATCCTCTACGGCTGCGTCGAGCGCCTCGGGATAGCTGCGGGCGCCTCCTCTGGTTTGGAGGCGCGTGACCATGTATCCGTTTACTTCCTCGGGCGGGTAGGTCATCAGCCAGTCGAGCACGCCGACGCGGAAACCGTGCTCGCCGAGCATGTGCCAGACAGCTTCGACTCGCCGGTCACGGCTCGTCAGGAGACGGGCCTCGGAAGTTCCTTCTTTGGGAGCGACGAAGTCGTAGATCCCGTGGTCCTCGACCTTTTTTCCGGTTGCCATCGAGGTCCACTGAACCGGCGAGAAGGCGGGCCCGTAGGCAAGGAACGTCCCCCACGCTCCCTCCTCCGCGAGCCTGGCGAATGTCGGCAGCTCGCCGGCGCGAATCATGGGGCCCATGACGCGGAGGGTGCCCGCGTCGACGCCGAAGACGAGCAATGGACGCCGGCCGGCGGGAGCCTCCTCCAGAGGAGCCCGCAAGCGGAGGGCATAGTTGGATGCCAGCAACGCGCCCGCGGCGACAAGCAGCACCGCCACGGCCGGGCGCGCCGACATGTCGAGCCGGCCGCGGTCCGCCAAGCTCTTGCGGACCCAGATGAGCAAGCCCAGCAGGGCTGCTCCCACCACCAAGGCGCTCAGCGAATCCAGGGCAAAAGAGCGGATGCGTCCGGGATAGTCGAACGGGAGGCCGACATAGACCTCAAGCTGGCGCCAAGCGGTGAGGTATGCCGCCGTCGTGCCCACGACGGCGAGGCTGAAAACCGCCGGGAACATCATGTCCTGTGCCCGGCCGAGACGCCGGAGCGGGAGGTGAAAAACCGCCGCGCACATCACTCCCACGACCGCCCCGAGTAGCCCGTACAACGCGACGGAGCGAACCAGGATCCAGGGCGTCAGGAATCCTGGGTGGGAGGGAGTGAAAAGCTCATCGGAGTAGCGCAGCAGCCCGATTGCCAGGAAGAGCTGGCCGCCCCAGAAGCCGGCCATGGCGCCGGACAACAGAGAGCGCGTGAAAGTTCCGGGCTTCTGCATCGGATTCCCCTCGATCGAGTATGCGCAAGCGCGCCATCGCCGGCGCTTGGGATCCCGAAAATCGTACCAATTAACCGGCGGGCCCCGAACCCGCGTTTGGCGTCAGGCTCTGAGGAAGTAGGCTCCGGACCGCCACCGACGAGCGAGTCCGCCGCCGGGGTCACGGTGACGACACCACTATGGAACCACATGTGGACGGCTGCTTCTAGAGATACTCCGGCCCGCACCGGTGCGCCGCCGTGCGAGAATGGGCCGCATCACAGAGAACACCAGGAGGAGCTCTCATGCGCGGTCCCTCGCGTTCTTCGGCTGTTCTGGCTCTTTGCTTCTCACTGCTCATCGGTGCCGCCGTGGCGGCCCCGGCGACCGACGTCGATCCGAAGCTGTTCGGCTCGATGAGCTATCGCTCGATCGGCCCCACGCGAGGCGGTCGCGTGACGGCTGTCACCGGCACGATGGGGCGTGACGATGTCTTCTACATGGGGACGACCGGCGGCGGCGTATGGAAGACGACCGACGCTGGTGTGAGCTGGCAAAACGTCTCCGACGGCTTCTTCGACGTGGCCTCGATCGGCGCCGTGGATGTCGCCGACGCGGACGTCAACGTGATCTACGTCGGCAGCGGCTCGGCATGCATTCGAGGCAATGCTTCCACCGGTCGCGGCGTTTACAAATCGGTCGACGCCGGGCGGAGCTGGAGCTTTGCCGGTTTGCCGGACACGGGCGCGATCGCCCGGGTGATCGTACATCCGGCCGACCCTGATCTCGTGTACGTCGCCGCCCTGGGGCATCCTTTCGGGCCCAACGAAGAGCGAGGTGTGTTTCGCTCGAACGACGGCGGGGCGAGCTGGGAGAAGGTGCTGTTCGTGAGCGACACGACCGGCGCCGTCGACCTGGCCATGAACCCGAGCAATCCGCGGGAGATGTACGCGGCCTTCTGGCGGTTCGAGCGCAAGCCGTGGACCTTCATCGATGCGTCGACCGACGGTGGCATCTACAAGACGGTCGACGGGGGAACGACATGGAAGAAGCTGGGCGGCGGGTTGCCGGAGGGGCTCACGGGACGCATCGGCGTCACCGTTTCTCCCGCGGACCCGAATCGGGTGTGGGCGCTGGTCAGTGCCGCCGATCCCGAGGGAGGCGTGTACCGTTCGGATGACGCCGGCGAGAGTTGGTCGCGCATCAACCGGGATCGCAACTTGAGGACGCGACACTGGTACTACTCCCACGTGATCGCCGACCCGGTCGATCCCGGCACCGTCTATGCATTGAACTCCTCGATGTATCGCTCGATCGACGGCGGAGAAACCTTCGAGCGCGTCGGCGTCGGGCATGGCGACGTGCACGACTTGTGGATCAGCCCCGCGGATTCGCGCCGCATGATCGTCGGCAACGACGGCGGCGCGCAGGTGAGCGGCAACGCGGGAAGTAGCTGGTCGACGCTGATGAACCAGCCGACATCGGAGATCTACCGGGTACTCGTCGACGAGCAGTACCCGTATCGGGTCTACGGAGCGCAACAGGACAACAGTACGCTGAGCGTGGCCAGTTCGTCGCGAGGGAACGTGCAGGACTGGTACTCCGTCGGTGGCTGCGAGAGCGGGCACATTGCCGTGGACCCGCGCGATCCCGATGTCACCTACGCGGGCTGCTACATCGGCGAGATCAGCCGGCTCGATCGAGGCACCGGCGAGCGTCGGGCGATCAGCGTCTATCCGGTGCTGGTCGACGGTGTCGCGCCGCGCGAGCTCGACTATCGTTTCCAGTGGAACGCGCCCATCCTGCTGTCACCGCACGATCCCGGCATCCTCTATCACACCTCCAACCACGTGCATCGCAGCACCGATGAGGGCATGAGCTGGGAGACCATCAGCCCCGACCTGACCACCGACGACGAGGAGAAGCAGGAGCTGCCGGGCGGCCCGTTGCAGCACGACCACACGTCGGTCGAGGTTTACAACACGATCTTCGCCTTCGTGGAGTCGCCACACGCGCCGGGCGAGCTGTGGGCGGGAAGCGACGACGGCCTCGTCCACCTGTCGCGCGACGCCGGCGACAGTTGGACGAACATCACGCCGCCCACGATGCCGCTCGACGGCACGGTCAACACCATCGAGCTTTCGGCGCACCAGCCGGGGCGGGCGATCATCTCCGTCTATCGCTACCGCCTCGACGACTTCGCCCCGTATGTCTTCAGGACCGATGATTACGGTGCCTCGTGGGAATTGCTGACCGACGGTGCGAACGGCATTCCGCCCGACCATCCGGTGCGCGTCGTGCGGGAAGATCCGGATCGCCGGGGCCTCCTCTACGCCGGCACCGAGTTCGGCATGTTCATCTCGTTCGACGACGGGATGGCCTGGCAACCCTTCCAGCTCAACCTGCCGGTGACGCCGGTGACCGACCTGGCGGTGCACCGACAGGACCTGATCGTGGCGACTCAAGGGCGGAGCTTCTGGATTCTCGACGATCTGACGCCGCTGCACGAGCTCGATGAGGCGACGGCCTCGGCAACGGCGCATCTCTTTCAACCTCGCGACGCCCTTCGGTCCGGCGGTCGCGGCGCCCGGCCTGCGGCGTTGCACTACTTTTTGGCGGAGACACCGGTTGAGCCGGTGAGCCTCGAGATCCTCGACACCGAGGGCGACACCGTGCGCACGTTTTCGTCGCGTGGCGGACGAGGCTCTCGGATCCCTGCCGAAGCGGGCATGAACCGCTTTGTCTGGAACCTGCAGCACTTACCGCCCGAGCTGACCGACGATGCGCTCATCTACCTCGGCTACAGAGGAGGGCCGAGCGCGGTTCCCGGCCGCTACCGGGTGCGCCTGAAAGCCGGCGACGAGAGCCACGAGCGCGACCTGGAAATCCGCGCCGATCCGGGCATCCCCGACGTATCTCGTGCCGACCTGCAAGCGCAGTTCGACCTGATGGTCGATGTTCGCGACCTCCTGACCCGATCACACGATGCCATCAAGGCCATCCGCTCGGTACGCGGGCAGGCAACGGAGGTCGCACGCCGGGCCGCGGGCGCGGGTTACGGCGACGACTTCGTGGACATGGCCGCGCGCATCGGAGAACGTCTCGGGGCAATCGAGAACGTTCTCGTTCAGACCAAGAGCGAGGCGGGGCAGGACCCCATCAATTTCCCGCCCATGCTCGACAATCAGATCGGCTATCTGTACCGCTATGTGAACAGCGGTTACGGGCGGCCGACGGACGCGGCCTACGAGCGCTACGAGGACCTCGCGGCGCAGTTGGCGGAACAGGCGGGGGCATTGAGCGAGGTGCTGGAGGGGGAGGTCGCGCGCTTCAACGAGGCGCTCGAGGAGAACGGTGTCCCGGGCGTTTTGTTGCCCCGGCAGGCGCCGGAAGCGAACCGGCGTTGAAAACGACGGTCATCGTGGGCGCCGGCGTCATCGGCTTGCTGTCCGCCTACGAGATTCGCCGCCGCGGTGGCGAGGTGATCGTCATCGACAAGGGAGAGCCCGGGGGGGCGTGTTCGCGGGCGAACACAGGCTGGGTGGTGCCATCGTTTTCATCGCCTCTACCGGGCCCCGGTATGGCCGCGCAAACGCTCCGGTGGATGGCGAGCGCCGATAGCCCCGTGTACATCCGCCCCGGAGCCGTTCCCGCGATGGCCGGATGGCTGTGGCGATTCTGGCGTCATT
>CAYSHI010000034.1:0-15449 GCA_964430745.1 uncultured Acidobacteriota bacterium
AGCGGTGGAGGATGTCGTCGGTGTCCATACCGCGCCGGATGAGCTTGATCGCGACGGACTGCGCGAACGCGCCGTCGTCGCGCTCCGCGCAGTAGACCGTCGCCATTCCGCCGGATCCGATCGGGCGCACGAGGCGATACGGACCGGCGCGACGAGACAAAGCCAGGTCATCGCGCATTCCGGGGCAACCATTTGTTGTCAATCCCAGTCTACGCAGGTGTTGTGTGCGATCGAAGGCGAAACTAAAGCTACTACAACACACTCAAAGAGCTATCGAATCAGAATCAGCTCTTCTTGCGCCGGTGTAAGGTACTCAATGCCACTCGAAGTCGCTATTGCCTCTTCATGGTCCCACCAGAGCAGGTACTGGTCCATGCCTTCCGGCCCGGGCGACGGCATGTAGAAGAAGTACTCGATGACGAAATGGTGATTCGGCTGCATGGGAATGTCCAGCGCCCAATCCGGCCCGTACGAGCCGATCCTGGGGCCGAAGTACGTCTCGATCGACTCGGGGCGCGCACCCTTCATGTGGCCGTGCGCATCGACCGAAATGTGCGTGCTGCTCGGATCCGATCCCGCGGAATACGCACCGAAGTCGTTCTTCGGGATGGCCATGTGCAACTGCTCGTCCTTGACCACAATGCCCGCGGCTTCGAACCGGCGCTCGTATTCCTCGACAGCCTCGCGCCCGGTGAGCCCGGAACGAACGCTTTCGGCCAGGATAGCGTCGACCTTCCGGTACTCATCCCATAGCCGCTGGATCTCGGCCGGAGGCTCCGTCTCCCCGTCGCGAAGCACGTAGGCGTACATCCCGACGCTGGGCGCGGCAACGATGTCGCCCCCCTCGATCACCGCGTCTTCCCAGCCCGCGCTTCTTCCTCGCTGCGACAAACCGGTGCTCATGCGCCGAAAGACGGTGACACCGTTCTCCCGAGCCGGCGTCACCCCCGGCTCGATGGCCGCAAACGCCTGCCGGGCGCGCTCGACCTCTTCCGCGCGCATCCGCTTGAGAAGCTCGATTTCGCTCGGCACCTTGCGGTGGATGTAGTCCATCATCACCCACTCCGACGAAACCAATCTGTCGGCGTATTCCTCTCCCAGCTCC
The DNA here is from genome assembly GCA_964430745.1 of uncultured Acidobacteriota bacterium. Taxonomy (GTDB): domain Bacteria; phylum Acidobacteriota; class UBA890; order UBA890; family UBA890; genus CBDCGW01. The sequence continues at coordinate 1,106 of CAYSHI010000034.1, forward strand.
TCGGCAAGCAGCACGTAGTCGGTGTGCGAGAGGCCGTCCTCGATGCCGCGGTACGTCGGCCAGGGCGCCAGCTCCCGGAGGAAGTTCACCGCGATGACCTGAGGATCGCGCTCGGCGACGAACTCACCGAGACCTTCGAAGCGGTAGTCGTACTCGGTCATCGGGCTCGACACCGGCTCGCGGATAAAGACCGGCTCGCCGATGATGTCGTAGGCGTCGAGCGCCTCCATCGGATCCGTGTATTCGGCAGCCACCCGAGCGCGCTGTTCGGCGCCCCACCGACGCCCGAGAATTGCTCGCTCGATGTGGTCGCCGCCGCGGTCCGTGAAAACGAACACGCCGGACGTGCTGCCCAGCTTGTCGGCACCGAAGGCGTCGGGAATCGCCTCGCGCGCAACGTGGATCCACATGTCGATGCCGCGCTCCCGCATGATCTCGGGGAGAACGGTGTCGAACTTGTCCTGACGGATCTGGTTGTTTTCCTCGGCGTGGCGATCCGGGCGGCGCTGCCGCCCTTGCGCGTCCGCGGGCGTCTGGGCGAGCACGAGAGAACCCGCCACCAGCAGCAGGCAGACCAGCTTCGGCAACCCAACCTCTATTCGCGACAAGAGTGTTCGTCTCCCTTCCATGCCTGCCTCCTTCGGCGACGGCTGTAAGCATCAATGGCCAGGTCCAGGAGCGTAGTACAGTACGGGGCGCCCGCTCCAGCAGACCGCACGAGGTGAGGATCATGAGGGGTACAACGTCCGCGAGACGGTACCGGCCGCAGGCGCCCGTAGCCGGCGCAACGCTGCTCTCGATCGCGGTGCTGGTAACCGTCTTGTCCACAGGCGGGCCCTCCGTGGGGATCGCGCGGACGGCGACTTCGCCGACGACGCTGACGACGCAGGCGCCGCCCAACATCCTCCTGATAATGGCGGACGACATGGGTTACGAGACCTTGAGCGTCAACGGCGGCTCCTCGTACCGCACACCCAACCTCGACGCGCTCGCTGCCACCGGAATGCGCTTCACGCAGGCTCACGCCACACCCCTGTGCACGCCGTCTCGCGTGCAGCTGATGACCGGAAAGTACAACTTCCGCAACTACATCGGCTTCGGCCTGCTTGATCCCGGCGAGCGCACGTTCGCTCACCTGCTGCAGGCGGCCGGCTACCGCACCGGCGTGTTCGGCAAGTGGCAGCTCTGGGGCAACGCGCAACAGCGGCGGCTCGCCGGCGGGCGGGGCGGCAGTCTGCCGCGGCAGGCGGGGTTCGACGAGTACGCGTTGTGGCAGGTCACGGAGCTCGGATCGCGATACAAGGACCCACGCCTGGAAGTTTCCGGCGTGCCGCCGGCGACCTACGAGCGCTCCTATGGTCCCGACGAGGTTGTGCAAAACATCGAACGCTTCATGGAAACCGACGACGAGCGACCCTTTCTCGCGTATTACCCGATGATCCTGCCGCATTCGCCGTTTCATCCGACGCCTGATGACGCCGACTACGCCGGCTCGGCAACCGGCGCCGCGAGCGACCCGGCCTACTTCGGCAGCTACGTGAGCTACGTCGACAAGCTCGTCGGTCGCCTCGTCGAGACGATCGACCGGCTCGGGCTGCAGGACAACACACTGGTGGTTTTCATCGGCGACAACGGCACCCATCGGCGCGTCACATCGATGCTCGGCGAGCGGGAGATTCGCGGCAACAAGGGCTACACAACCGCGGCCGGCACGCACGTGCCGATGATCGCCGCCTGGCCGGGAACCATCTCGCCGGGGCAGGTGAACGGCAACCTGATCGACCTGACCGATTTCCTACCGACCCTGATCGAGGCCGCCGGGGCCGAGATACCGGACGGCTTCGTTGCCGACGGGCTCAGTTTCTACCCGCAACTCATCGGCGCCGACGCCGCGACGAGGGAGTGGATCTTCTGCCACTACGCGCCGAACTGGAACAACCTCCCCCACCGGCGCTTCGTCTACGATCGCGATTGGAAGCTGTACGACGACGGCGCCTTCTACCGCATCGTGGACGACCCGAACGAGGAACATCCCGTCATCGACGGCGAGCTTTCCGCGGACGGGGTCGAGACGAAACGGCGCTTCGAGGCGGTGCTCGAGCGGCTGCGCTAGTCAGGTCACGCGCTCGGAAAACCGACCGACCGTGACGGTGACGTTGTCGGTGCCTCCGCCGTCGAGCGCATCCTGCACCAGAGCTTCGCAGGCCGCCTGGGCCGAGGAAGCCTGCGCCGTGTGCCGGGCGATGTCCTCGTCGGCGACGTGCTTTGTCAGACCGTCCGTGCAAAGAACGATGGCGTCGCCGACTTCGAGATCGATGGTGGCGATCTCCGGGCTGATGTGAGTCACCTGGCCACCCACCGCCTGCGTGAGCACATGGCTCGTCGGGTCGTCCTTGGCGGCCTCCGGATCCAGGAGACCTTTCTCCACCAACCGCTGGGCTACCGTCTGATCGGTGGTGACTTGGGTCAGGCTCGATCCCCGCAGGTGATAGCAGCGGCTGTCGCCGATGTGGACGACGTATGCCCGCGGCCAGATGACGTACGCCATCGTCAACGTCGTGGCCATGCCCTTGGCCCCGGAAGTCGTTTCGGCGTCGGCCAGGACCCGCTCGTGACTGCGCCGCGCCGATTCCGCCAACTGGTCGGTGAGGTCAGTCTCCGCGGCTTCGTCCAGATCGTAAAAGCACTGCATGCCGCACGTGATGTAGTGAGCCACCGCGTCCAACGTGACGCTGCTGGCGCGCTCGCCGCGCGCCATCCCGCCGAGCCCGTCGGCAACGATGAACAGGTGCGCCCGCGGCCGGCTGCCGAACTCGCGCTGATATTCGTCGGGCAGGCTGGTCGAAGAAACCTCGATCACCTTGCGGAACGTGGCGAGCAGAAACTGATCCTCGTTCGTCTCGCGGCGTTTGCCGCGGTCGGTCAGCCCAAAGGAATCGACCGTCGCGCGAGGCTCCATGTGCCAATGCTCCGTAGGTGGACAGCTGCGTGATGAACAGATCGTGACGAAAAGACACGGTGTCGTACCGATTGTGACCCGGCGGCGGGTCAAACTTCAAAGGCTCGTTGATGATCGATTGCCTTTCGATGCCGGCGAGTTCATCGGAGCAACGGTCGGGCCGTTGATTGGCACGGAACCACGAAGAGATTATTCTGCCCCCGACGCCGCACTCCGCGGCCCTCACGACCGCTCGACAACAGCCCGCCAGGGTCATCGAGACGACATGGACTTGACCGCAGACGAGGCCCGCACGCGCCTGCGCGAGGGCAACCAACGCTTCCTGAACGACACCCCGCAGGCCGGCGGCAGAGACCGCGCGGCGCGCGCCATGCTCGCCAAGAGCCAGGACCCCTTCGTCGTCATCCTCTGCTGTGCCGACAGCCGGGTGGTTCCGGAGATCGTCTTCGACGCCGGGCTCGGCGAGCTCTTCGTCATTCGCGTGGCCGGTAACGTGGCCAACAAGGCGACCATCGCCAGCATCGAGTACGCGGTCGCGAACCTCGGCACCAAGCTCGTCGTCGTCATGGCTCACGGCAATTGCGGCGCCGTCACCGCCGCGCTCGCCGGAGGCGACACCAGCCCCCACCTCCGCTACCTGCTCGATCACATCCAGCCGGCCGTCGAATGCTCCGCGAACCGCGACGTCGACGCCGTCGCCCGCCTGAGCGCCAAGCTGAACGTGCGGCGCATGGTGGCCGAGTCGGGCATCATCCGAAACGGCGTGGAGAACGACGGCGTCGGCATCATCACCGCCTTCTATCATCCGGCTACCGGCGAGGTGGATCTGGTCTGAGTCGGAAGACGGCGGGCGACGTCCGAGCTGGGTTGCGGGCCATCGCCGGAATAGCTGCCGTCAGCGAGCCCGAGAACCGTGCGCAGCAAGATCGATCGTTTCGCCGCTTCCGCGATAGTATCGGTCTATGGCCTTCGACCTTTTCCGCGAACTGACAAGCCTACTGTCTTCCCTGAGAGAGGAGGGAATCGACTACGCTCTGTGCGGAGGGCTCGCAATGGCAGTTCACGGCTATCCACGGGCCACCGTCGATATCGATCTTCTGATTCTTGCGAAGGATGCCGATTCGGCTCTCGCAGCGGCGGAGTCACTAGGATATGCGTTTCGGGCTCAACCGATGACCTTCTCCGACGGAGACGTCGAGATTCGGCGTGCTTCCAAGATCGATCCGGACACCGGGGAAGCCATCCCCCTCGATTTCCTTTTGATCACCCCCGCGACCGTTGGGGTGTGGAACGATCGCCGGAAGGTGAGTTGGGAGGCGGGCGATCTGTGGGTCGCCTCGCGCGAAGGAATGATCGCCCTCAAGAGACTGCGCGGTAGCAAACAGGATCTCGCGGACATCGAGCACCTCTCGGGGAGCAACGATGGCTGACATGAGCCCCGAGGCGGTAACTGCGCGATTGAAGCAGGCATCCGAGCTTGCGTCGCTTTGCGTCAAGCTGTCCCGAGCAACGCCGGATCCGAAGCAACCAACGCCTCCGCAGGCCACAGAGGATCCCTCAGTGATCCGAGAGTCTGATCTCTAGTCTCAAGCGTCCGGCCCCCTCAGCCGGCCGTGTCCCAGAGGGCGCCGTCGTAGTGGCCGCGGATGTCACGATCCTTGGTCAGGAGGGGTAGGCTCCGGAGGCGGGCCTGCGCCACCACCAAGCGGTCGAATGGATCGCGCGTCCAGGTTTCCTGCAGGGCCGCGTCAACGACATCGGCAAAGGGGAGGTCGCACCGCCGCAAACCGATCTCTCGGGCCAGGGCGTGGAGGACCGGAGCCGCGGGCTCGGTGGTCTTGGCGGACTCGTACAGGTACTGCAACTCGAGGCCGACGACCGGGCAAACCACCAGATCGTTGCCGTCGATGAGCGATCTGGCGGCCTCGGGGATCAGGTCGGTGCGACCGGCATACAGCCACACCACCACGTGGGTATCCAGATAGACCATCAGCGGACGGCCCAGACCGCGTGTAGGGCGTAATCCCGAAACACGGTCAGATCGGGCCCGGGCGCCACGTTTCGGACCAGTCGATGTGAACGATTTCCTCCGGATCGGTCTCCATGTAATCCCGGCGCGGTAGAGAATCCAGCTTCGAGCAGTCCTGCGGCGGAACGATCCTCAAGACCTTTCCCCGCCGCTCGATCTCCACCGGCACACCGGTTTCGAGGACCTCGTCGAGGATCCGGTAGATGTCCTGGCGCAGTCGGGATGCTGTCAATCGCACGATCCAGCCTCACATCTGCAATGAGATGGCCATGGGGTCGATCATTCCGTTGCCCCTCATTCGTACGTACGGGATTATAAATTACGTACGTATGATTGAAAAGGCCTCGCCACTGCAATGGCGATGTCTACCGGGCAGTGGATTCCAGCGGTTCACGAGAGGGCTCGCCGGCGACGCGGCGCCTTACGCCAGCGGATTGACGTGCCGCACGCCGACGAAGCGCTTGAAATCGTTGTCGGCCGAGAAGACCGTCGCCCCGTTCTCGACGGCGAGCGCCGCCAGATGGGCATCCGAAGTGAGGTTCCCCCCCAATCCCGACGCCTCCAGCAAGTTGCGCAGGATCGCCCAATGGTTTTCGCCCGGCGCGATCGGCCGGACGCACGGCTGTGCCAACCAACCATCGACGTAGGCGAGCCCGCGCTCCGGCGTGAGGGGGTGAGCGAAGACATCGCCGCGCGTGGTGATGCGCAGGAACGCCAGGATCGTCACCCAGGGCAAGCCCACCGTCTCGTTTTCAGAGAGCGTTGCTTCCAGCCAGGCGCGCGCCTTGCGATGAGGCGGCAGGTCGCTGTTGACCGCGTAGATGAGCAGGTTGGCATCGAGGAGGATCATCGCCCGGGCGCCCGAGTGACGGGTACGCCGGTCACTTGTGTCACTTCCGAGCCCCGAGCTCGTCGGCGATGGCGGTGTCCTCCAGCGCGTCCGCGAGCCGCAATGCCCGGTCAAGATCGATACCGGGACGCGACGGTCCCATCGGCGCCGGTTCAAGACGGTAGCGCTCGATGCGTCCCGGCGCGCGGGCAGCCCTCAGGCCGGCCCGCAGCGTTTCGTTGACGATCTGTTTGAAGGGCTTGTCCTGCTCGTACGCGAGCTTCTTCAGGTCGGCCGCAATATCGTCTTCCAGCGTCAAAGTTGTTCGCATATGAAGCATCATAGCATCACACCATAACTGTCAAGACATCAACATGGCTGCACCAACAGCCCCTTCTCTCGAGCGCCGTCATGCCCATGATCGGGAAACGCGCCCGCTTCTCGAGCACCGCCGCCTCTCATGACTGAGACGGACGCGGCGTGGGGAATTCGGAGCCCCGAGAAGTTACGGCCCGGCGTTTGAATCTCGGACGTACGCGTAGAGGTATTTGTCGACCACCTTCCCGTCCTTGATCGCGCCGCCGCGCATCACCCCTTCGAGAACGTACCCCGCCTTTTCGAGCACGCGAGCGGAGGCCTCGTTCCAACCGAAGGGCGTCGCGTAGACGCGGGTCAGCTCGTGCTCCCGCATGGCGAACTCCGTTACCGCCGCGACCACTCGGGTCATGATCCCGCGGTTCCAGAACGACTCCCCGATCCAGTAGCCGATCTCCGCGGACAAACGCTCTACATCCTTACCGGGAAGGAACCCGATGGCGCCGACCGCCTGCGCCTCGACGGCGATGGCGAACGTCGTCTCGGGAGGTTGGAGGCAACGCTCGATGAAGGCCTCTGCGTCGGTTCGGGAGTAGGGGTGCGGGAAGGCATCGCGCAGGTTGATCCAGACGTTGCGATTGTTCGCGTGGAGGGCGAGCGATTCGGCGTCCTCGCAGCACAGCGATCGCACCTCACATTGCTCGAGTTGGATGCGCACGGCGGTCTCTCCTGCAGGAAAGCTGACGACATCCTAGCAGGGCGATTGAAACTCCCGGGGGCGTCGTTTCGGGCACCGTGGGGGCAGATGTGAGGCGGCGCGACGCCCTCTGCCGGTGTGCTGTCTCCGACATGGTTTGACACTTGTGGCAAGCGCGATGGGGCGAGTTCGAACCAGCGCAGCGCTGCCCCTCGGCATGGACACCGGCCCGCTCCATTCGCTTGCGAAGCGCGGCGCTGAGGAAAAGACTCTACCCATCCAGTCACCGCCAAGCGGGCAGGCTCATGCGCAGAATGTTGTTGTTGAGCAACTCGACGATGCACGGCGGCAGCTACCTCGAGTGGCCGCGCGCTCAGCTCATGGAGTTCTTCGACGGCGGCCTCGAGGTCGTCTTCATCCCCTACGCGCGCCCCGGCGGTATCAGCCACGACGAGTACACCGAGCTGGCGCGGTCCGCGTTGGCGGAGATGGGGTGCGGGGTCACCGGAATCCACGAGCACGCTGACGCGGCTGCCGCGTTGCGGGACGCCGATGCCGTGTTCGCCGGTGGAGGCAACACTTTCGTGCTCCTGCGCGACCTTTACGACAACGGCGTGGTCGCGCCTCTGCGCGAGCGCATCAATGAGGGCATGCGCTACATGGGTGCCAGCGCCGGAACCAACATCGCCGGCCTGACGATCGGCACCACCAACGACATGCCTGTCGTTTATCCGCCGACGTTCGAGGCGCTCGGGCTGCTGCCGTTCAACATCAACCCGCACTACCTGGACCCCGATCCTGACTCGAAGCACCAGGGCGAAACCCGCGAGACCCGCATCAACGAGTTCCACGTCCACAATCAGCAGCCGGTGGTGGCCTTGCGTGAAGGAACGATGCTGCGGATCGAAGGGGATCGGATGGAGTTGCTCGGGGCATCGGGCGGACGTCTGTTCCGCCCCGGCACCGATGCCGAAGAGCTGAGCACCGGAACGCTGCTCGACGAGTTGCTTGGAGTCTGAGAGCGCCGGTACTTCCACCGAGCCTGAGCCACGAAGGCGGCACCGTCCCAGCCCCTGGCGCGTCGCGTAGAACCGCTGATAACGAACGAATCCGATGAGGCAGGGTCAGGCAGCGTCGACGCCGACGCCATATGGGGCCCGCGGACTTGCCCCGTCGCGCTCGCTACAAGTGTCAAGCCATGTTGGAGACAGCTCACTAGGCCTCGGCCGCCGCCGCCGGCTCCTCGGGCTTGATGTACTGCGCGCGGAAGAAGACCGCATACAGCACGGGCACCACCACCATGGTCAGAATCGTGGCAAATCCGAGCCCGAAGGCGATGGTCACCGCCATGGCGACGAAGAAAGCGTCGGCGAACAGCGGCGCCATCCCCAGGATGGTCGTTGCCGCCGCCATGGCGACCGGGCGCAAACGGCTGGCACCCGAGTCGACGACGGCCGTGAAGGTGTCCTTGCCGGACGCACTTTGGGCGTTGATCTCGTCGACGAGCACGATGGCGTTCTTGATCAGCATGCCCGAGAGGCTCAGGAAGCCGAGCAGCGCCATGAAGCCGAACGGTTGCCCGGTAACCAGCAGCCCGATGGTCACGCCGATGAGTGCCAGAGGGACGGTGAGCCAGATGACCATCGCCTGGCGCACCGAGTTGAACAGCGCCACGACCACCAGGATCATGATCACCACGAAGGTCGGAAGGCTGCCGGCGAGCGCCTCCTGCGCCTTCGAACTGTCCCTTATCTCACCCCACCACTCGAGGTAGTAACCGGCAGGCAACTCGACCTCTCTCTCGACGAGGGGGCGAAGGCGCGCAAGCAGCACGCTGGCGTTGCCCGAGCGCGGATCGGCGTAGACCGTGATCGTCCGCCTGCGGTCCTGGCGGATGATGATGTCGTCTTCGAAGGATGTCTCGAAGTCCGAAACGACCTGCCGCAACGGGATCGACTTCTGCGCCCCGGGGCTCCAGATCTGCAGGTTCTGCATGCTGCCGATATCGAGGCGCTCGGGGGCGGGAGCCCGCAGCACGATCGGCAGCAAATCGTCGCCCTCGCGATAGATCCCGACCGGGGCGCCTTCGAAGCCTTGCAGCAAGGCCAGCGCCACATCGGGCCGCGTGATGCCGTTGACGTTGGCCTGCTCCTCCGCCAGCACCGGTCGGACGATCTTCGTGGGAGCACCCCAGTCGATGCGCACGCCTATGGAGAACGGATCCTGCTGGAAGATCGCCTCCACCTCGCCGGCCAGACGGCGTAACTCGCCACGATCGGGCCCCATGATGCGGGCGCGGATCTTGCCCGGCTCGCCCGGACCGTTGACGAAGCGGAAAAGGTTGGGAATGGCGGCTGGGTAGGCGGCCTCGAGATCCGTCTGGATCTGCGGGATCAGACGATCCATGGCCGTGAAGTCGTCGACCTCGACGATAAACTGCACATAGCCGCTGTTGGACTGCTGCGGCGCATAGGTCAGCAGGAATCGCGTGGCACCCTGCCCGATGACCGACGCCACGTGGACAACGTTGTCGAGGCCCATGATGTACTCCTCGATCTCCGCTGCCTGCTGGGTGGTGTCGTTGATGTGGGTGCCCTGCGGCAGCCAGAAGTCGACCATGAACTGCGGGCGTGTCGAGTCGGGAAAGAAGCTGTTCTCGACGTAGCCGAAACCCGCCAACGAGGCGTAAAAAATGCCGAGGACCACCAGGACGGTGATCCACTTGCCACGCATCGCCGCGGTCAGGAAACCTTTGTACCCGCGATAAAACGCTCCGCCGTAAGGGTCCTTCTCTTCCTCGCCTTCCTTGGCCGGCTTCACCTTCAGGAACATCACACCGAGCAGGGGCGTAACCGTGACGGCTGTGAGCCAGCTCAGCGACAACGAGTAGAGGATCACCTGGAACAGCGAGCGTGTGTATTCGCCGGTGCTGTCTTGCGACGTGCCGATGGCGGCAAAGGCAAGGATCGCCACCATGGTGGCGCCGAGCAGCGGAAAGGCTGTCTGCTGCACGACCTCGATGGCGGCGCGCCTGCGCTCCACGCCGGCCTGCATCTTGATGAGCATGCCGTCGACCACCACGATCGCGTTATCGACGAGCATGCCGAGCGCGATGATCAACGCGCCCAGTGAGATGCGCTCGAGCGTGACCCCCTGCGACCCCATCATGATGAACGTCGCGGCGATGGTCAGAAACAGGATGAAGCCGATCAGCAAGCCGGTACGCAGCCCCATGAAAAACAACAACACGACCACCACGATGACCACCGCCTGACCAAGGCTCACGATGAAGCTGTCGATCGCCTCGAGGACAGCGTCCGGCTGATTGGCAATGATGCCGAACTCGACGCCGACCGGGCGCATCGGCTCGAGCTCCGCCAGGCGTTGCCGGAGCAGCGCGCCCATGGTCACGACGTTGCCATCGGCAACCGTCGAGATACCCAGGCCGATGGCGGGAATGCCGTCGAAGCGCAACAGCTGGCGCGGCGGCTCGATGTAGTCGCGCCGCACGCTGGCGACGTCGCGCAGGAAGATCTGGCTCTCGGAACCGATCCCCGAGATCAGGATCCCCTCGAAGTCCTCCACCGAGCTCATCGTGCCGGTCGGGCGCACGGATAGAAAGTCGGTACCCACCCAGACGCGCCCGGCGTTGGCGATGACGTTCTTCTGCCGTAGCTCGCCGATGATGAGGGAAGCCGGGATGCCGAGCTGCGCCATGCGGTCGCGGTCGAGCTCGATATACACGGCCTCGGGCCGCAGGCCGAAATAGTCGACCTTGGCAACGTCGGGCACGAGGAGAATCTCGGTGCGCAGGAAGTCGGCGTAATCCTCGAGCTCCTGGAAGCTGTAGCCGTCGCCGTAAATAGCGACGAAGATGCCGTAGACGTCGCCGAAGTCGTCGATCACGGTCGAAGGGCCGGCGCCGGGCGGAAGATCGCCCTGCGCGTCGCCGATCTTGCGGCGCAGCTCGTCCCACACCTGCGGCAACGAAGCGGCGTCGAAGCGGTCCTTTACGGTCACGGTGAGTGTCGAGAGCCCACGCTCCGATTTGGATTCGAGCTCGCTCAGCTGACCGAGCCCTTGCACCGCTTTCTCGAGCCGGTCGGTGACCTCTTGTTCCACCTCCAGCGCCGTGGCCCCGGGATAGGGCGTGATGACCAGCGCGTCCTTGATGGTGAACGCTGGATCTTCGAGACGGCCGAGGCTCTGGTAGGTGAGCATGCCACCGACAACCGTCATGACGGTCAGAACGAGTGTCGTGACCTTGTTGTCCAGCGCGATCTTGGCGAGGTTCATTGCTCTTCGGCCGTGTTCATTGCTCTTGTGTAGGGTTCTTCATGATTCGGCGGAGCGGTCTTCGTCGGCCTTCATCAGTCTTCGAGCCTGCGCACCTGCATTCCCTCCCCCAGGCTTCTAGCCCCCGAAATGGCAATCGTGTCTCCGGCCTGCAGCCCGGAGAGAATCTGCACCATGTCGCCCGACATCTCGCCCACCCGGACCTCGCGACGACTGGCTGTCATCGCCCCGGTGTCGATGACCCACACGGAAGCACCGCCGCCCTCGGCGCCCACCAGCGCGACGGACGGGATCGAGAACGCCCCGACCTCGCCGGCGCGGAGCTGCGCGATCACCTTGGCCGTCATCCCGGGACGCAACGTGACGTCGCCAGGCGGTTCGAACTGGAAGGTGACCTCGAAGCTGCGCGTCACCGGGTCGCCGGTGGTGGCGAACTCGGTGAGGGTGGCGGGGAATTCCCGGCCGGGAAGAGAAGAAACCACAACCGTGAAGTCGGCCCGCTGATTGCGCTCGCCGACGGAGCCACGCGGTGCGAGCAGCGCGTCGCTTTCGGGAACGTCGACCTTCACCTCGAGGACGGAGTCGTCCTGGAGGGTGACGACAGGATCCTTGGCCTGCACGTTCTCGAAATCGTCGACCAGCCGGCGAGCGACGATGCCGGAGAAGGGTGCGCGCAGAAACGTATCGTCGACGGCCTTCTCGGCGATGCGCAGGTTGGCATCGCCGACCTCATAGGAGCGCCGGGCCAGCTCGAGCTCCTGTAGCGAGGCGGCATCCGCCGCGTACAGCGACTGGTAGCGCTGGTAATCGGCCCAGGAGACGTTGCGCTGTGCCAACGACGCGTCCCGCTGCGCCTCGAAGTCACGCGGATCGAGGCGAGCGAGGAGCTGGCCTTCCTCGACCGGCTCCCCCTCCTGCACGGGTAGCTCGATGATCAGGCCGGGCACCTCGAACGCCGCGCTGGCGGTGAGCAGCGCCTCGATGCTGCCGGGAAACTCCAGGGTTCCACCCCCCGCCTCGGCGCCAAGCGTCATCATCTTCACCGGCCGCACGACCTCCACGGTCTCGACGACCGGCTGCTCGCAGCCGGCGGCCGCCAACGCCGCCGCCACGGCAAGCGCCAAGAGGGGGATACGGGAGCCCGATACCTGCTGTTGCCTTCTCATGTCATACCTTCGTCGCGTGCTCATTGGCGTACGGTGGATTGCTCGGCGGCCTGCCGGTACTGGTCGAGTCGATCGAAGAAAGCATCGATGTCGGCGGGCGTGCCGAAGACGCTGAAGCTGCCGACGGCGCGCTGGACGGCCATCAAATCGATGAGGAACTCGTATACCGCTCGGGCTTCGCTCTCCTGCGCGATCAGGGCGGTGTTCTGAGCGTCTAGAAGCCGGATGATCGTCGCGGTTCCCCGCTCGTATTCGGCCCGCACCAGGTCGTAGTTCCGGCTGGCGGCGATCAGCGCGTCCCCGGCCAGCTCGATGCCGACGTACGACGCCTGCGCGCGCTGCAGCGCCGAACGCACCGCCTCGTCGATTCGCTGGGAGACGGCCCGCCGCTCGAACTCGAGGCGCTGCAGCTCGATGCGAGCCTGATCCCGGGCGGCATACCGTGCCTTGCCGTCGAACAGCGGGTAGGTCGCGTTGAAGCCGACGAACCAGTTGATGTCGTCGACCTCGGCAAAATCGAGCAGCGGCGGCAGGTCACTTCCCGCTCCGCCGCGCGCGAAGAAGCCGGTCAGGTCGGCGGTAGCGGCGAAGTCCGGCAGCCAGAAAGACCGATCCGCCGATGTCAGAACGCGTTGCTGCGCCCGGGCCAGTGCGCCGATCGCCTGAAGCTCCGGGGACCTCGTAAAACCCTCCTGCGCCATGAAGTCGGCGAGAATGCGGAACTCAGAGGGAACGTCGAGGTACTCGCTGACTCGCTCCTGCCCGGGGACGATGGACGGATCGGCGACGGCGGCCTCCTGCGTGACGAATGCCTCGTCGAGCGGCCGGTTCAATAGGCGATTCACGCGGATTTCCGCCAGCCCTCGAACCCTCTGGGCCTCGATGACCCGTCGTCGATCCAAAGCGATCTTGTTCTCCCAGCGAAACACCTCCCCGGCCGAGGCGGTGCCCACCTCGACCCGCAACGCGGCGGTCTCGAGGTTGGCACGCGTGAGGCTGAGGTTTTCCCGCTGGATGCGCTCGAGGGTCTTGGCCCGCAGCACGTCGAGATAGTTCACGGCGGTGTCGAAGGTGATGTCGAGCTCGATCGAATCGCGATCGAGCACACGCGCCTCCTGCACCGACTCCTGCACCGACACGTTGGTGGAAACGTCGTCGTTGTAGATGACCTGATCGACGCCGATCGAACCGCTCAGGGAGCCCTGCGGCAGGATTCCGCGGCTGGCCTCGGCGCGGTCGGCGTCGCGGAGGCCGCCGTCGAGGCTCAGGCCGATCTGCGGCCACCAATCCGACCGGGCGAACCGCACGTCCTCGGCACCGGACAGCACAATCTGCTCCTGTACGCGTAGATCGAGGTTGGAGACGATCGCTTCCTGCACCGCCGAGCTCAGGGAGATCTGCCGGCCGCGCTCCGCCTCCGCGACGCCGATCAACTCGGCTTCGGTAAGAAGCTTCCAGTCGGGCTCGATACCCAGCTCCCGCGCCGTCACCATGTTGATGCTCAACCGCACGGTCGCCGGCACATCGACCGGCAACTCGCCGGCGTCGTCGCCGAGCAGGATCCGCTGGATGTTCAGCGCCGCCCGACGCACGAGCCGCTGGGTGAAATCATCGGGAGTGCGCGAGGCCAGCACGCCGGCCCGCACCTCGAACTCACCCCACCAGGACAACGTCGGGAAGCCGCGCTCGGTAATCGCCGCAACGAGCCGATCGAATTGATCCGGCGACAGAGCCATCAAAGGCGTCAGATAAACGACCTCGGCATCCTCCGGGATCCGATCGAGCGCCTCCTGAATCGAGTCGCCGACACCGATGAGGACGGGCTCGAGGCCATACTCCTCCATGTCTCGGCGAGCACTTTCCGCCGCACCCGGCATGGCACCGAGGAACGCTTCCTGAACGAGCACGGCTGCACGCGTAAACGGCAAGATCTCCCGCATGGCGACGAGGTCGCGCTCGCTCTTGGTGACGATGTAGTTGAGGTTGGGTACGCCGCTGCCGAGCCCCTCGCGCGGCGCCTGCTGCCAATCCTCGTCGATGATCATGAACGCCA
>CAYSHI010000035.1:0-34785 GCA_964430745.1 uncultured Acidobacteriota bacterium
AACACCTCGTCGATGATGAACTGCACCGCCGCCTCCTGCTCGGGACGAGGCACCGGCGTGTAGATCGGCTCCCCCTGGTCGGTCGACTTGGCGTTCTGGTAGCGGCCGCCCACCAGCGTGACGACGTGACCGACGTATCGACCCCACTGTCCGACGAGCTCCCCGTACAGCTCCTCGAGATCGGCGAAGTTCTCGCCCGGCGTCGCCGTCCACGCGACCAGGTGCGGCGCCACCGCCTTGAGGTTGGCGATGCCGTAGCCCGAAGAAGCCACCGGGTCGTCGCCCATGTCTTCGGTTTGCGCGTCCGGGTTCCAGCCAGTGGACGAGCCGAAGCGGTATATCGGATCATCGGCCTTCTCCATGATCCAGGCATCCAGCGTTGCCTTCTCGTCGTCCGGTGTGGCGGCGCCCGGAATGACGCGGTAGCCCCAGTTGATCGAGTAGTGGTCGTAGGGGCCGATCTTGCGGATGTAGTCGGTTGGCTCCAGCCCGTCGCCGGGCTGCGCGACGTAGTTTTGCCGCGCGTAGTCCATCACCGAGGGTGAGACACCCATACGGCGGGCGAAGCCCGGATCGCGCAGCGACTCGGTCGGGTACGACGACGAGCCGATCATGTTGTGCGGCAAGCCGATGGCGTGGCCGATTTCGTGGGCGATGACCTGGCGGATGGTCTCTCCCATCAGCTCGTCGGGCATGTCGAGCGAGCGGGCCGCCGGGTTGGAGGCGCCCGTCTCGAGCATCAGCCGGTTGCGGTACGAGCGCAGGTGGTTGTGAAACCACACGATGTCGGACTCGATGATCTCGCCGGTACGCGGATCCGACACCGACGGGCCCATGGCGTTGCGCACCATGCTGGCGGCCCAGCGGACCACCGAATAGCGCGCGTCTTCCGGCGCCCAATCCGGATCTTCGTCGGGGCCGGGCGGATCCATAGCGATGATGGCGTTGCTGAATCCCGCGGTCTCGAACGTCGCCTGCCAATCCTCCACGCCCTGTTTGACGTACGGACGCCAGCGGTCCGGGGTGGCGGGGTCGACGTAGTAGACGATCGGCTCCACGGGATCGACCACCTCGCCGCGCGCATAGGCCTCCGGGTCGGACGGCTCCAGTCGCCAGCGCCGGATGAAGGTCTGCTCCGCGGCCTTGAGCTCGTCGAGGCCGAAGTTCACCTGGGTGATCGAGAAATAGCCCACCCGGTCGTCGGCCAGCCGGGGCATCATCGGCTCCTCCGGCAGCAGGATCATCGACTGGTGCATCTCCATCGAGATGGTGCCGGTCTGCGCGTCGGCGGGCGGTTCCGTGGCGTCGTAGGTGAGCGTGTGGCGCACGTCGACGTTGATCGGATAGGTACGCGCGTAGTTGATGAAGCTGCGGTCGTCGTCGAGGCGGCGCACCCCGTAGTTGCTGCGCTGCGTGGGCGAGAGTCCGGACAGCGCCGGCGTATCGCCGGAATAGAAGCCCGTCACGTCGACCAGGACGGTAGCGCCGTCGGGGCCGGTCGCTTCGATGTCGAAGGCGGCGAGAATGGGGAAGAAGTTGTTGCGCACGACCGACTCCGAGATCGGCTCCGATTCGTCCGCGACCTGGCTGAAGGACACCTTGCGCAGCAGAATCTGATCACCCCGCCGCTCCCAGCGCAGCACCTGCTCTGCAACCTTGGACCCCGATACGATGAAGCCGCCGAAGCCCGTCGGCACGCGCCCTATGCGGGTCACCAGCAGCATGTCCTTGCCGTACAACGACTCCGGGATCTCGAAGTAGAAGGTACCGTCGACCTCGTGGACGGTGAACAGTCCCTCGTCGGAAACCGCGTCCTCGGTAATGAGGTCGTCGTACGACGGCGGGCCTTCCGGCTCCTGGGACTCTTCTTGCGCAGACGCGCTCGGGGCGAAGGCGAGAACGGCGATCGTCAAGGCGATCAGCAGGACACGATACGGGCTACGCATGACTCAACCTCTTCTTGACCGGGGAAAGACGTAGTTCGACGAGGCGTCAGTGTGCGCCCGCATCGACCGCGTGACAAGGCGCACCGCGAGTCGCGCAGGCCACCCGGTGCGCGGTAGGTGTCCTCGGCCTGACGGTCCCGAGCCGGTCCGCCCGATAGCCCACGATGGTCGCGCTTCCCCCCAACCGACGATCAGAAAGGTCCGATGAAGAGACGGGGACGAATGGGCATGACCGCTATCTCTTGGACCCGTGCGATCGTGGCCGTCGTCGTCGGCTACCTGATCGCGGCGCTCGCCAACAGCGCGTGGGTGATGTCCTGGTACGTGAACGCCGAACCCGAGGTGACGGCGGCGCTGGTGGTCATGACCGTGGCGATGTTCGCTCTCAGTGGATTCGTGGCCGGTTTCGTGCTGGGGAAGATCGCTGGCGCCCCCGCAGGTTCCGCCGGCCTGGTGACCGCCGCGTTGCTCGCGGTTGCCGGGGTGGCAAACCTCCTCCTGGGGATGTCCTTCGAGCCGACCTGGCACGTGCTGGCAGCCATCTTCGTTCAGGCTCCGGCAGCGGCGATCGGCGCGAGGCTCGCCTCGCCCGGTCGTGATTGAGACGCGCGGTCACCGCTGACGGCCTCCTGCCCACCGGTCGTGCGCCCGTTGACACCGCTTGGCGGGGCCGAGGTTTCATCTCCCGCGCGTCGCGATATAGATTCGAAGCCATGTCCTCGTCCGACCACTCTTGAACAGGAAGCCCCGACATGAGCGAACTCCTCCGGACCCCGATTCCGTACACCGACATCCCCATCCTCCTACCGATCGTCCTGGCGGCCGTCTGGCTGCTGCTGCGCAACCGCGCCACCGAGCTGAGCCCGAGCACCGGGCTCGGCGGTGTCATCGGGCAAGGACAGCCGGTGGTGCTGGAGTTCTTCCGTAACACGTGAATGCAGTGCCTCGCGGCCAAGCCCATCGTTGATGGGATCGAAAAGGACCTCGAGGGGCGCGCCCGGGTGGTGCGGTTGAACGTATCGAGCGAGCAGGGCCGGGACATCGCCACGGGTTACGGCGTGCGTAGCTTACCGGCGACGGTTGTCGTCGGAACCGACGGCGAGGTGATCGAGCTTCACGCCGGGATTCCGAGCCGCAAGAAGATCGTCGCCCAGGCATCGGCGCCTTCGCCGTGACCCGCGTCATCGCCGGCTTGCTGTTCGGCGTCAGCCCCACCGATCCTTTGGCGTTCACCGCGATGATCCGTCGCTGCAACCGGGCTTCCGGCACCGAATAATTCGTCGCCGCAACCGCGTTCACGACGCGGACAGCTCCCGCCGCATCATCGGCCGGGTTTCGGACCGCCGCGCGACCGCGAACGACTGCAGGGCGGCTTCAGCGCCTCGCCGGTCGCCGCCGACGGCAAGGTCTACCTCTCTTCGGAGGACGGCGACATGTACACGGTCGCCGTGGGTCCTGATTTCGAGCTGCTCGCGACGATCGATATGGGCGAACCGTTGTTCGCAACGCCGGCGCTGCTCGACGGCATGATCGTCGTGCGAACCTGGAATCGTCTGTACGGAATCGGGGAAGGCTAGCCGCGCGGGATCGGGGAAGGCGAGCCGCGCTACCTTCGAACGTTGGCGGCGCGACGGTTGAGCGCGGCCGCCCCCTGTCTTTCATTGCACACCGTGCCAGAATCGCCGCACCGATCGAAGTCCTCGGAAACGTCCCTGCCGGGACACAAGGAGAATCAGATGGCCGACATCAAGATGTGGAACCTCGGACCTTCCCCCAACAACATGAAGGTGCGCGTCGCGCTCAACTACAAGGGCATTCCGTTCGAGAAGGTCGAAGTCGACTTCATGGACCACGAGCGCGCCGCCGTCGTTGAGGTGTCCGGCCAGCCGCTGACACCGGTGATCAAGCACGGCGACGCCGTCGTCTACGACTCGCGCGCCATCCTGCGCTATTTGGACAATAACTTCCGCGACACACCGTCGTTGTTCGCCACCGACCGTCCGACGATGATGGCGCTCGAGCAGGAAGAGAACTACGCCCGCGACAAGATCTCCGAGCCGGCCGGCATGATCTTTCATCAGGCAACCACGGAGGGCGATCCCGATCTCTCGGTTTGCCAGCAGGCCTCGCAGTTGATGAACGAGGTGACAGCGAGCTACGAGGAGCGCCTGCAGAACCAGGACTTTCTCATGGGCGACCACATGACCGTGGTCGACGTGACCGCCGCCCCGTTCGTCTCGTACGCGATGATCCCTCCCGAGGCGGGTGGGCCTGACAATCCCCTCGTGCAGTTTTTCATCGACAACTTCAGCCTCGGCGAGGGGCGCGAGAAGACGCGCGCGTGGGCCCAGCGGGTGATGGCCTACGATCGCTGATGGATGGAGGTCGCCGACAGCCGACCTCTACCCGCCCTCAACCCTTGGGCTGAAAGGCCTTCCCCGGCGTACCGCCAATGACGAGCAATGTCGCTCCGGCGTCGCCGGGCAGAATGGTGCGTTTCTGCTCCGCGCCGACGCGCGCCAAGTTGCCGGGCGCGAGCTCCCAGCTCTCATCATCCGCTCGCAGCTCGACGCTTCCCTCGAGCACGACGAACACCTCTTCCTGGCCGTCCTCGGCGTGGTCGTGCTCCGGGTAGCCGTCCCAATTGGCGGGCAGGCGTTCGATGTTCATTCCCCACGCCGTCACGCCAAGGCCCTTGGCGGCATGAAGGAAGACGCCCTCGTGGTTATCGAGCTCATCGAATTGCTTCACGGTCACATCCGGCATGTCTTCCTCCTTGGGTGGGTGGCGACGAACGACAGGACGCCGACGATATCGGGTGGGTGACGGCAATCGACCCCTGGGCCGACGGCGCCGCGTCGGCAATGACGACCGATCCTGGGCCGCCCGCACCGTGCGGGTGACGGCGAACGTCCCTCTCTGATAGTACCGGATGGCTGGGGCAATCACCGGTGGTGCGCGATTCGGCGGGGGGCCGGGCGCGACTCGGCGGGGGGCCGGGCGCGATTCGGCGGGGGGAGGCGTGATTCGGCGGGGAAGAGCGACATGCACCCTCCTCGACCACCCGGCGGGTTTTTTCCGGTAATTTTCCGGAAAGAAAAGGGAATCGGTCGACGCCGGGGGTGATGAGGTCAGCTCTCCTCGTGGCGTGCCCTGGCGTCTTCGGGCAACAGGGCGACGACCTCCCGGGCGACCTCTTCCACCGACTTGCCGGTGACGTCGATCTGGCGCCAGTCATGGGATTCACTGACTTTTCGAGAATGGAGAATCTCGGCGCGCACCGTGTCCCTCGATGCGTAGTTCCCGCCCCGCATCGCCAGGTGGTCCGCCCGCGCAACCCGGAGCTGGCGCAGCCGAGCCGGGCTCATCACGAGGCAGAACACCCGTTCCGAAGGAATCGCCTTCAAGGTCGGATGCAGCGGAATCTCGGGAACGAGCGGAACATTGCCGACGAACCACCCGTGATAGCCGAGAAATAGCGCCGTCGGCGTCTTCATCGTACGCGAGGCGCCGACCAGCACGACCTCCGCACGACGCAGACCCTCCACCCGCAAGCCGTCGTCATGCCGAAAGGTGAACTCCACTGCCTCGACCTGGCGCGAGCGCTCGCGGACGAGCTGATCGAAGAATCCGGGCTCCTCCGTCGGCGTCAGATGCAGGTGAGCGGCGAGCCGATCGAGCATCGGCCCCATCAGATCCATCGAATCGACGCTCCGCCGCCGGCACTCGGACAACATGAGCGCCCTGAGCTCGTGCGAAACCAGTGTGTGGAGAATCAATGAATTGTGGCCGGCCGCTTCCTGGATGATCTCGAGCACCTGCCCCCTCGTGATCACCCCGCCCAGTCGCTCAACCGTAATGTCGCCGCTGGTGAACTGAGCCAGCGCCGAGTGCACCATCCTCTCGGCGGTTTCGCCGGAAGCGTCGGACACGGTGTAGATCGTCAACATGGCGGGACCTCTTGCTTGTAGAGCCTCTGCATCTCCTGATACGTCGCCCGCCAGGTCAACCCGCGGACACTGCTCGCGATCTCACGCCGCTCCGACGCGTTGGCCCCGCGATCGAGAACGCGTCCGAGAGCCTCGGCGAGACCGGTCTCGTACCGACGTCGCTCGAGCTCCGAAGAATCCGCCGGGGGTTCGACCAGCGCGGCCAGCCCTGCCTCGATGAGCGCGGGATCGACAATGAGCTTGGGACCGGCGGTCGCGCTTGCGACCACGGGACAACCACAGGCCAACGCTTCGAGCAGAACCAGCCCGAAAGGCTCGTGCAGGGAGGGCAAGGCGAACGCCGACGCTCGACGAAACGTCTCCGCGACCTCGCCGGCCTCCACATGCCCCGGCAACGACAGGCGCTCGCCGACGCCCGCTCGCTCCGCGACATCGAGCAAGGCTGCGCGGCGACTTTCCGGTCCCGTGCCCAGAATAGTCAGCTCTGCGGTGAGCAGATCCTCATGCGCCAATGCGCGAATCAAGTGGTCGTGCCCCTTCCACTCGACGTATTTTCCTGCCGCCACCACTGCCGGGCCCTCCGAGCCCTCAACCGACTCGGCCGGTGGAAAGAAGACTTCCTCGTCGAATCCGTTCGCGACTACCACGACGCGCTTTGGCGACAAGGCGTACAAGCTGCAGGTATCGCGCGCCACGTCCTCGCTGACGGCCATGAACCGAGCCACCTTCGGTAGCGCGTCGGCGAACAACTCCAGGAGGTGCGGCGCGAGTCGCGCCTGTTGCAGCCCCGTCCCGTGGACGGTCACCACGACCGGCACATCGACCCGCTCGACCAGGCCCGCGAGCAGCCAAAGGTGGTGGACGTGGATCACGTCGGGGGCGAACACCGCCACGATTCCGGCAAGCCGCGCGCCGAATGCGTCGACGTAGTCGAGAGCCTCTCGGATCGAGAGATCCGCATACCTACGCGACCGATACGGCATCACGTCGGACATGCCGGGAATCAGATCCGCATACTCGCAGCCCCCGGCCTCCCCACACCTCACGGTCGAGAGATCCTCGCCGAAGAATCCGGCGAAGTCGTCGTCCTCGTAGCCGGCGCACAGGAGATGAAGGCGGTCACCGGCCTCGGACCCGAAACGCCATATGTTGCGAAGGAACATGCCGCTGCCGGTCATGTCCGGACGCTGACCCAGGATGTGAAGAACCCTCATGCCCACGACCCCACCGATGATCCTTGCCCAGGGCATTGTGCCGCCGGACCCGCGCGAGGTCGAGGCCCCTCGCATCTCACGGGGCCGATGGGAGTCACCGGCACTCGCGACGCTTCGACCGGCCTGCACCCAGGGAGCCCGGCGCCGCCCGGGGACCCGGGCCGCCCCCGGGTGTAGGATCGGCGCATGAGACGGATACTTGCCGTAGTGCTTGTTGGCTGCCTCGCGGTGGCCTGCGGTGTCTCAGAGGCCCCTCTGAGCTCGACCGGCCGGGACGCGGACCCGAAGACCGCCCCCGGCGATGCCGCCACGGCTTCCCCGCCGATCGCCGGCTCCACCTATCGCGCCGCGGCGCTGGCCACCGCCGCGTGGCTCCGCTCGACAGCAATTCCTGCAGAGCACGGCACGGCATGGCCCGCCGACCCGTACGACACGGCCGCCGTCGTCACGAATCTCTACACCGGCACACCGGGCGTCGTCTTGTTCTTTCTCGAGCTCGCCGCACACACCCGCGATCAGACCTACCTCGACGATGCGCGCGGGGGGGCCGATTTTCTCATCGCGCGCATGACGGACGGCGGCGATCCGACGATGCAGGTCGCCGGCCTCTACACCGGCGTCGCCGGCGTCGGCTTCGTGTTGAACGAGACCTACAAGGCCACCGGCGACACTCGCTATCTAGACGGCGCACAGCGGGCTGTCGAGCTGATTCACGAGCAAGCGCGCCAAGCCGGCGACGGTGTTGATTGGGTCGATTCCACCGACATCGTCAGCGGCAGCGCCGGAACGGGCCTGTTCCTGCTGTACGCCGCGCGGGAATTGAATCACCCGGCCTCGCTGGAGCTTGCCGGGCGCGCCGGTCGGCGGCTCCTCGACGTGGCCGAAGAGCACGAAACCGGCCTCGGCTGGCGCATCAACGCGGAATATCCGCGGCTCATGCCCAACTTCTCCCATGGCACCGCCGGCGTGGCCTACTTTCTGGCCGCGCTGCACGAGGCCACCGGCGACGCGGCTTTTCGGGAAGCCGCGGTGGCCGGCGGCCACCGCCTGCTTTCGCTCGCCGAAACCGAGGGGGACGTCTGCCTGGTGTTTCACCACACGGAGGGCGGTGAGGAGCTGCAATACCTGAGCTGGTGCCATGGCCCGGCAGGCACGGCGCGCACGTTCTACAAGCTCTGGCAGATCACCGGCGATCCCATGTGGATGGAATGGACCGTCAGGTCGGCCAACGGCGTGTACGACAGCGGCATTCCGGAGACCCTTACGGAGGGGTTCTGGAACAACGTAGGGCAGTGCTGCGGCTCCGCGGGTGTTGCCGAGTTCGCCCTGGCCATGCACGCGACTGACGCTCAGCGCCACCATATCGAGTTCGCCGTCCGGGCCGCGGACGACCTGCTCGCGCGCGCCACGGCGGAGGGAGGGGGTCTGATGTGGGTGCAGGCCGAGCACCGCGCTCAACCGGAGTTCCTGGTGGCTCAAACGGGGTACATGCAGGGGGCCGCGGGTATCGGCATGATGCTCCTACACCTCGACGCTGTGATCGCCGCGCAGGAATCGCCCCGAATCGTTTTTCCGGACACGCCGTACTGATCCCTCTGCGACGGACGGGCCCGCGCGGAACCTCTACCGGGCCACCGTCACGGCCAGCGAAACGTCCTGTCGCCGATAGAGGCAGATCCCGTTGACGTCCTCGCACACGTAGTACAAGGCGTATCCGGGCAACTGGTAGCGTCCGCTCGCGGCGTCCGGCGCCTTGATCTCGAGCTCGATCCGGCGCGGCTCGGAGCTGACGGTCTCGGGGGGGTTGGGCACGGTAACGGCCCGCCGATCGAGCTGCCAGCCTTCGGGCGCCTCCACCCAGAAGATCAGGTCGTCGACCTCGTTGTTCCAGTGCGCCTGGATGTCCTCGTTGGGAACGAAGGAGACGTGGGCGCGGGCGCTCGCACCCGGACCGATCGTCCCGGGCACCACGGTCGCCTCTACCGCCACGTACTCGCCGTTGTCGCGGTAGATGCGATCGTCGAGCTCCGGGGGCTCTATGGCGACATCTTCGACGGTGAACGATTCTTCGGGCCGGGCGAATTCCGCTCCGCCCGGCTCGACGATCAGCGGGGCCGGCTCCTCGCCGCGCTCGCGGATCTCGTCGCGGGCAGTAGTGACCCAGTCGTAGAACGGATATGGCTTGGTCAAGCGGGGCCCGTACTGCTGGATGCGGCGTCGCCAGATGTAATTGTTGGGGTCGACGTCCAGGGCGCGCTCCCAGTACTGCACTGCTCGCTGAAAATCCCCCGGACGAGCGGCGGGGGAGTCGTAGCGCCAGCGATAAGCGACGCCCGTGCGAAACAGGGTGTAGCCATGGTCCGGATCGGCTGCGACGGCACCTTCGAACGCGGCGATCACGGCGTCCGGGTCGTCGGATGCGCTCCACAGATAGGCCTCTACGGCGGCCGCCGCTTCCGAGGTCATCTCGGGAAGGGAACCCTCGTTCATCGCTGGCGTGGCATCCGCCGGCTCGAACCCGGCGTCGATGAAATCCTCGCGCAGACCCTGGAGATCGTCACGCGGCGGCTGAATCTGCCGGATGACACCGTACTCGTCGATCAGCAGCGTCATCGGCACGACGGTCGTTTCCAACAGGTCGAGCGAGTCGATCAGGATCGGCCATCCCATGTCCTTCCACTGCATGAACAGACGGGCCCGGTCCGGGTGCTGCTCCTGGATGATCCCTACCTGCTGCAGCTCTCCGCCCCGTTGCCACTCCCTGGTCGCCTCGTGCCACCCGGGCACGTGCACGCGGCAGCCCGCTCACCACGAGGCGAACACGTGCAGCATCACCTTGCGCCCGCGAAAATCCGACATTCGCGTGGGGGCCCCGTCGCTCAGGGACGGAAAGGCGAGATCGGGAAACGGCTCGCCCACCGTGAATGGTGCAGCGGGGCGTTGCGGGGAGACGCCGGCGGCGGCCATTATGGACGATCCGGAGGCGCCGATGGTGATCAGCACGGTTGCGAGCAATGCGACGAGCGCGACGACGCTTCTTCGGATATCGAGCATGGCCGTAGCCTGGACCACGGAACGAGAAATTTCCACCACCGCACCCGCCTCGGCTTGCCGTAGGGCACGTGTTCGACGCCTGGGTCGTGACGATCGAGAAGCTGAGGCAACAGCGGACACGCGGTAATCAAGGAGAGCAGGAGGCTTCATGGCCAGAAGTATCGGCGCTATCGCTGCAGGATTGGTCGTTGTCGGCATCGTGGTGGCGGGGATTCAATACGCCACCTCCCTTCTCTACCCACTGCCCGAAGGGCTCGATCCCTTCGACCCCGCGTCCGGGGAGGCGCTTCGCGCCCACGCGGAGGGCCTTCCGACCACTGCCTGGCTGCTGGCTTTCGGCTCCGAGATCATCGGCGTGTTCCTGGGGGCACTCGCCGCGGGCACGGTCGCTGGAAGCCGTAAGAGCATGTTTGCCGGCGTCATCGTGGCGGTCGGTGTCGTCGGCAGCGTCATGAACTGGGTGAGCTTCGCGCACCCGCTGTGGTACATCGTCGGCCAACTGGTGGGGTATCCGCTGATCTTTTTCGCGGTTTCGCGAGTGCTGGCGGGGCGGCGCGGCGCTTGAGCCCTTCCGCGGGCCAACCGAGTCGTTATCCGCCGGCGGTCATGAACTTCTCGACACGCTCGCGCTCCGAGGGGGTCAGGACGGCGGGAAACGGCGAACAACGGCGTAATCGGAGGGCTCGCAAGCTGTTGGACACGACGAAACGCTGCAATCGCGGCATCGGATAGCTGCTCAGGACCCTTTGCCATTCGCGTAGATCCTCGCCGCGCCCTCGCGGACGTTCCCGGAGCACTTCATCGAGGTGGTGTAGAGCCCTTTCAACGAGCGAAGGACTTCTCACCAGCATCTCCGCAAGCGCCTGGGCGAAGCGCGCGGATTCGTGGTCAACACCGCCGGGACCCGCTCCTTCGCCCTCCGAGGGGCGCTCGGCGCCCGGCGGTGGCGGGCCGACGAGCTCCGTGATGTCGTCAGGCTGGATCTCCGGGAGGTTTGCGCGTGTGTAGGCAACGATCTCGATGGTGATATCGAAGCTGGTCTCGATGAACGAGAGCTTCTCGCGGATTTCCAGCATGAAGAGGGGCAGGTCATCCGCTCGATGTAGCGCGGCGATCTCCAGCGTCTCCCCCGGCTCGCCCGGCAGCCGGCTGATCCACGCCGACCGCGGGGGCGTGGTCGAGTTCACGACCGCCAGGCGGAGGGCGACGAGAAGGGCCTCGTACCGCCTCCGCTCGGTGGCGAAGACACTGACCACCGCCTCCGTCAGCGGATCCTCGTGGCGGAGCGCAAAGAGGAAGTTGCGATCGGACCCCGACCTCGTGACGAACCCCGTCGCAACCAGGCGCTTCAGCGCAAGGCGCGCACCCGGCTCGGTCAGCTCTGCCCGGCTCGCCGCTTCTTTCGCCGACATCGGTTCGTCGACCTCGGCGAGGACACGCAACAAGCGGACGTTCGCCTCCGTGTTCAGGAGATTGTTGAGCGGACTTCTCAGGAAGTCCTGTTTCGCGGCAATGGGGCGCATAAAATTTAAGTATTCTATATCCAATTAATACTGTTATCGGACAACTTAAATAGTTTATCCCGTACCAGGACGGGTCCGGAAGGGCGCTCGACGCCTCTGGAGAGAGGTATCTGGCGGACAACGGTTCCAAAGGTCCTCCGACCATGCCGAAGGACCGTACTCCCGTATCATCGGGGGGGCCGCCCACACGCGGATATCCCGTCGAAACGTATGGCGCTAGGCTCCTCGAAGTGCCTGGCGGTGTCGGCTCGAGCGCCACCGTACGCCGGCCCCGATCGGCAAGCGCCCGGCGGTGACGGGAAGGCCCCCTTCGGGACCCGTCCGTCGTATCCGACGCAGGCCCCGGGCAGTCCCTCCTGGTGTCCTGGTCCCGCGCCCTTCGGTGACCATCCGGCGGCGTGAAGGATGTACGAAACGGGTGCCTGTGTGGCGATCTGAGGCGACCGCGGAGCCGCCCCCGCGCTCACGTCGTTTTTGGCTTCGTGTGCGACACTGTTTTTGATTAACTTAGGACGATTTACAGCAACTCAAGATGATTGATACTGACTTTTAGTGAGTTTTCGTGACCTACGGGAAATGGCGAGGAGATTGCCGTGTTTTCCTATAAATTGCTGCGCTTAACTGTCATCGCTGCCGCGGCCGTAGCCGCCACCGCCCTCGGTTCCGTGCCAACCCTCGCCGCAGGAGGTGCGGGAGCTGCTCCGCAATCGGCCCAACAGGCGACGATCGACGGCGTCTTCGAGGTGGTCTGGGGGGATGGTGAACCCGGATCCGGCCTGACCCGCCTCGACTTCCGACTCAGCGAAGACAACGGTTCGTCGTATGCGCTCCGCGTCGACGACGAGACCCTCGAGGCAGCCGGCGGCTACCTCGACCTCAACGGGCAACGAGTTCGCGTTTCCGGTTCCGTGACGAGCATGTCGGCCGCGTTCGGCGCGACCGACCCGGTAATGGATGTCGACTCGGTGCAGAGATCGGACATCTCGCAGCTCCAGGCTCCGGGGCTCAACGCGGTGACCGGCCCGGTGCCGTGGGTCTCGATCCTGTGCAAGTTCTCCGATGTGGCGGCCGAGCCCAGGTCTCAGAGCTTCGTTCAGACGATCATGGGCGGTGCCAGTCCAGGACTCGACAACTACTGGCGCGAGAATTCGGACAATCAGATCAACCTCGTGGGCAGCGTCGCGGTGGGCTGGTACACCCTGCCCCACCCGCGTTCCTATTACCTCCTCAATGGCGGAACTGTCTTCGACAAGAACAAGGCCACGGCCGATTGCACCGCCGCGGCCGACCCGACGATCTATTTCCCGTCGTTCTCGGGGATCCAGATGCTGTTCAACGACGATCTCGACGGGTACGCCTGGGGTGGCGGTCGCTACCTGACCATCGACGGTGTGTCGAAGTACTACAGCACGACCTGGTACCCGCCCTGGGGATACAGCAACCAAGCGGTGCTCGCCCACGAGATCGGTCATGGTCTCGGGCTTCCCCACTCTTCGGGACCGTACTCGGCGACGTATGACTCGAAATGGGACGTGATGAGCAACGCCTGGCTGTGCGGCATCAACAGCCACCCGACCTATGGCTGCCTCGCCCAGCACACCATCAGCTATCACAAGAATCGACTGGGCTGGATTCCGGCGTCGCAGAGGACAGTGGTCAATCCCGGCAGCGCCGCGACCCTTGACCTGCACCGCCTGAATATCCCGCCGGCAAGCGGGTATCTGATAGCGGAGGTGCCGATCAGCGGGACCAACGACTACTACACGGTCGAGCGCCGCGAGCTCGTCGGGGCCGACGCCGGCCTCCCGGGGCAGGCGGTAATCATCCATGAGGTAGACCCGAACCGCTCGCGCACCGCGAACGTCGTGGACCCGGACGGCAACAACGATCCGAACGATGCCTCCGCCATGTGGCTCCCCGGAGAGACCTTCGTCGACGCCGTCAACGACATCACCGTGACCGTCGGTGCGGGGCTCTCGGTGACCATAACGAATATGGCCACCTCGCCCGCCGCTTACGTCCTCGACGGTTTCGGCGGCATCCATCCCGGTGGCGTAGCGAGCGCCCCGAGCCCGGCAACGCCGTATTTCGGTTTCGACATCGCCCGTGATATCGAGCTCGTCGCCAACGGCTTGTACGTGCTCGACGGCTTTGGCGGCCTTCACGCCGGCGGCGGTGCCCCGACCCTTGCGCCGGGGACCCCGTACTTCGGGTTCGACGCAGCGGTCGATCTGGAGATGGCGGCCTCCGGTTGCTACGTACTGGACTCATTCGGTGGTGTCCATCCCGGCGCCGGCGCCCCCGTTCCCAACCCGACAACCCCCTACTTCGGTTTTCCGGCGGCCCGGGATATCGAGGTTGCCGCCACCGGCTATTACGTCCTGGACAACTATGGTGGCGTCCACGCCGGTAGCGGCGCTCCGGTCTCGAGCCCCTCGACGCCGTATTTCGGCTTCGACTTCGCCCGCGATCTGGAGCTGGGAGCCACAGGCCACTACGTACTCGACGCATTCGGCGGTGTGCACCTCAGCGGCGGCGCGCCGCCGCTGAGCCCGTCGACGCCGTACTTCGGGTTCGACGTCGCCGTGGATCTGGAGCTGGTAGCCAGCGGTTACTACGTGCTCGACGCCTTCGGCGTAGTGCACGCGGGTGGCGGCGCCACGCCGCTCACGCCGGCAACTCCCTACTTCGGTTGGGATATCGCTCGGGACCTGGAGCTGCAGTAAGCACGCCATTGACGGAAGTTCACCCCGCCGAGGCCGGACCACCCCGCGAGACGGGGCCGCCCCGGGAGACGGGAGTCACCCCGCCGGGACGAAGCCACCCCGCGAGACGGGAGCCGCCCCGCTGACGGGCGGGGGCTAAGCTTGGGGGCATGGAGCTTCCCGACCTTCCGGTGCGCCCCGCGCTCGAGCCTCTTCAGGAGGCCCTCGGCACTCATTCCGCGGCCGTCCTGATCGCGCCGCCGGGGGCGGGCAAGACGACCACCGTGCCGCTGGCGTTGCTCGACGCCGCGTGGCTCGGTGCACGCAAGATCGTCGTTCTCGAACCGCGACGCCTGGCGACGCGGGCGGCGGCCCGGCGCATGGCGGACCTGCTCGGCGAGCGTGTGGGAGAGACGGTCGGCTACCGCATTCGGCGCGACACGCGCGTCGGCAAGCGCACGCGCGTCGAGGTAGTGACCGAGGGCGTTCTCACGCGCATGCTGCAGGCCGACCCGATGCTCGACGGAGTCGGGTTGGTGATCTTCGACGAGTTCCACGAGCGCTCCCTGCATGCCGACCTGGGCCTTGCGCTGGTGCTACAGGCCAGGCGCCTGTTCCGCGACGACCTCCGATTGCTCGTGATGTCGGCCACGATCGACGCGAAGCCCGTGTCGGCATTGCTCGGCGACGCGCCGGTGGTCGAGGCGGCGGGGCGCGCCTTTCCGGTACAGATCCATTATCGGGACGCCGCCGTCGCCGGGCGCATCGAAGACGCCGTGGCGTCGCGGATCCGCTCGGTGGTGCGCGGGAGACGTTCGATCGACGGCGTTGCGGGCGACACCCTCGCCTTCCTGCCCGGGGCGGGAGAGATACGGCGGACCGTCGGTCTCCTGGAAGATCTCGGCCTTCCCGAAGACGTCGATCTGCGCCCGCTGTACGGCAATCTTTCCCGGCGCGAACAGGATCGAGCCATCGCCCCGAGTCCCGCCGGACGGCGCAAGGTCGTGCTGGCGACGGCGATCGCGCAGACGTCGCTGACGATCGAAGGGATCAGCGTGGTGATCGACAGCGGGCTCATGCGCGTGCCGCGCTTCAGGCCCGCGACAGGAATGAGCGGGTTGGAAACGTTGCGGGTCACGGCTGACGTGGCGGAGCAGCGCAGCGGCCGTGCGGGTCGCACCGGGCCGGGAACCTGCTATCGCCTCTGGACCGCCGGCGAGCATCGTGGCCTGGTCCCTCACCTGCGGCCCGAGATCTTCGATGCCGACCTTGCGCCGCTGATGTTGGAGCTCGCGCTGTGGGGCGCGGCGCCGGAGGAGCTCGCCTGGCCGGACCGGCCGCCGGAGGCGGCCGTGCTGCAAGCCAAGGAACTGCTGCTCGAGCTCGACGCCATCGGCGCCGACGGCGCCGTCACCGCGAAGGGCAGGTTGATGGCCGGTATGGGGCTGCATCCCCGCCTGTCGTGCATGCTGGTGCAGGCTCGAAACGCGAATCGCGGAGCCCTCGCAGCCGACATTGCCGCACTGCTCGGCGGAGCCGACCTGCTCCGACACGGGGACGACACGCTCGACGCCGACATCCGGCTACGCCTCGAAATCCTGAGACGGGCGCGCAGCGGCGGCGCCGGACGGGCCGGGGAGAACCGCGGCGTGCTCCACCGCACCCTCGACGAGGCGCGTGAACTGCGACGCGCGGTCGACGTGGCGCCGGCGGAGGAGATCGACGCCCGGGAAATCGACCACGCCGGCGAGCTTCTGGCGCTGGCCTACCCGGATCGAGTCGGCCGACGTCGCGGGAGACATGAGCCCTCCGACGGATCGGGGCGGTCCGGCGCAAAACCACACGACAGAGGTCGCTCTTCCGGCGGGCACGCCTCCCCGGAGAACGTTCGCTACCTGCTTCGCAACGGCCGCGGCGCCGAGTTGCCGGGCAGACAGTCCCTGGCCGCCAACGAGTGGATCGTCGCATCCGATCTCGGCGACCGCGGGCGAGACGCGCGCATCTACCAGGCAGCGCCGATCGATGCCGCGCTCGTCCGGGAGCTATTTGCGTCGCATATCGAGGAGCGCGACGAGGTGGCGTGGAACGAGTCGTCGCAGCGGGTAGAGGCGAACCGACGTCACCTCCTGGGGGCTCTGGTGTTGAGCGAACAACCTCTCCCCGACCCCGACGCCACGATGGTCCGCGAAGCCTTCCTGGAGGGTGTCCGGAGCGCCGGACTGCGGGCGCTGCCGTGGAACAACCGAAATCGCCAGCTCAAGGACCGGCTCGAGTTCATGCATCACGCCGATCCGAAAGCCTGGCCCGACGTCTCCGAGCCCGCACTCGTCGAGTCGCTCTCGGAGTGGCTCGGGCCCTTCGTCTCGGGGATGCGGCGACTCGAGGACCTGGCCCGGCTCGACCTGACGGAAATCCTCTGGACGCGCGTCGGGTGGCAGCACCGCGAATCGCTCGACGAGCTCGCGCCGACGCACCTCGAGGTCCCGAGCGGATCGCGCATTCCCCTGGACTATGCCGATGCCGAGGCGCCGACGTTGGCGGTGCGGCTGCAAGAAGTGTTCGGCTGGGACGAGACACCACGCGTCGCGGGCGGCCGGGTCGCGGTGACCATGCGCCTGCTGTCTCCGGCCCAAAGACCGGTGCAGGTCACCTCCGACCTCGCCAGCTTCTGGCGCGAGGCCTACTTCGAGGTCAAGAAGGACCTCAAGGGCCGCTATCCCAAACACTACTGGCCCGATGATCCGTTGAGCGCGCGTGCCACCCGGCGGACTCGACCCGAGCCTGCCGGCTAGAGGGTCTACACTGGGGCGCGATGCGAGGAAGAACGACTGACATGACCGGGCGACGCACCGATGCGATCGTGCTCTGCGCGTTCATCGGCATCGTCGCGGTGATGACGTACCCGCAGATCTTCCACCTCGCCGACGGCGCGCGGGACTGGGGCGACCCGCTGCTCAACGCCTGGATCATGTGGTGGGAGGTCGATGCCGTCGCGAGCGGCAATTTCGCCGGCTTTTTCGACGCCAATATCTTCTTCCCGCATGTCAGAACTCTCGCCTATTCCGAATTCCTGATACCGCAGTCCCTGGTGGCGGCCCCGCTGCTTCTCGTTGTCAACAACCCTCTGCTGGCCTACAACGTGGTGCTGCTGCTCTCGTTCGTGGCCACGGCGTTCGCCATGTACCTGCTCGGCAGATACCTCACGGGCAGCGCCTTTTCGGGGTTCGTCGGCGGTCTTGCCCTCGCCTTCTCTCCCTTCATGTTCAGTCACCTGAGCCACATCCAGGTGATCGGAGCCGCAGGCATCCCGCTGGCGTTCTTGTTTCTACATCGCTACTTTGACGAACCGTCGCTCGGACGTCTCCTCTGTTTCAGCGCGGCGTACGTCGGCCAGGCCCTCGCCAACACTCACTTCGCTCTCTACCTGACCTACGCCGCCGGCGCTTACATCCTCTATCGCGCGGTGAGTGACCGACGCTGGGCGACTCCCTCCTTTTACGGCCACATGGCAACCCACGCCGTCGTCTCGCTCGCCTTTCTGGTGCCGTTCTTCGGCCAATACCTGCGTCTGAAAGACGAGATGGCCTTCACCCGGGAGATGGTCTACAGCGCCAGCTGGTTCAGCTTTTTCGCGGCGCCCCCGATCAACCGCATCTACGGAACGATCACCGAGCCCCTGCGCACCAGCGAAGCGTCGCTTTTCCCCGGTTTCCTGGTGATACTCCTGGCGAGTGTCGGAATCTGGGCGAGCCGAGGCCCGCGACGAGCCGCAGGCGAGGCCCCCCTGGTCGCTCTGTGGGGTTATCGCTTTGCCGGCGGGCTGGCGGTTGCGGCCTGGTTGATCATCATCGCCATGTCGGTCAGCGGTGGCATCGACGTGAGCCTCGCCGGGGTTCGCGTCCGCGCCAACGACTTCCAGAATCCGCTGATCGGGCTGATTGTCGCGACCATCGCGCGGATGCTGCTGCGACGATTCGTTCCGGCTCTCGGGGGCAGCCGCCCGTGGCTCGGGGAGCCCCAGCGATTTTACGGATGGCTCCTGTTCCTCAGCGTCCTCCTGAGCTTCGGGGCGAGCAGCCCCTATCGGCTCCTGTACCAGTACGTTCCGGGATTCGACGGCGTGCGATCGGTGGCGCGAATCTACATCGTCGCTGCCTTCTGCCTGGCCACATTCACCGCCTACGGCGCCCGGCTAGTTGCCGAGCGGTTGGCGCGACGGCAGGTGGCGTGGGCCGCGGGCCTCTTGCCACTGGTCATGCTCGTCGAGTTCTTCTCGGCGCCGGTACCGCTGCACGAGGTCGCATGGGGCGAGGCGGCCCCGGCGGCCTACGCGTGGTTGGCTCGCCAGGAGGGCGATCACGCCGTCATCGAGTATCCCCTCGAGGTACGAAGAGAATTCGACCGCATGCTGTACTCTGCGGTGCACCGCAAGAAGCTGGTCAACGGCATGAGCGGATTCCAGGCGCCCGTCTACGAGGAGATGAGACTCCGCATGAGAGGTTTCCCCTCCCGCTCGACGCTCGAGGATATTCGCGACCTCGGCGTGCGGTGGATCATCGTTCACCCCGAGCACTACGGCAGGAACTGGCCGCGGGTGTCCGCGCGCATCGAGGAGCACGAACGCGAGCTGGCGCTCGTGGCGGAGCTCCCCGACGCGTTGATCTACGAGACACGGGGCACACCGTGGCTTTCCCGCGACGACATCCGCGGCACGGCCATCCCGTCGGTCGACACCTGGGTCCCCCTGCCGAAGGGAGATTGGACGGTCAGTGCGAGCATCCGGGACGATCTCGCCGGGATGGCGATCGACGGCAGTCTCGAAAGCCGTTGGAACTCGTCGGAGCAGAAACCCGGCGATCGTTTCGTCGTCGATTTCGGCTCCGAGGTCACCTTCGGCAACATCGTCATGTGGCTATACACCCACCCGCACGACTATCCGCGCGGCT
Source organism: uncultured Acidobacteriota bacterium (assembly GCA_964430745.1). Classification (GTDB taxonomy): domain Bacteria; phylum Acidobacteriota; class UBA890; order UBA890; family UBA890; genus CBDCGW01. The sequence goes on from CAYSHI010000035.1 coordinate 19,339, forward strand.
ACCGGGTAGAAGTCTCCGACGACGGTCAGACCTGGAGGACGGTCGCCGAAGTTCCCCGCGTCCACGTACCGATCACCAAGTTCATCGCGCCCCTCGTGCAACCGTTCGAGATCACGTTCGCCGAGACCACGGCACGACACCTGAGAATCGTGCAGACGGGGACGGACCGTGTCTACGTGTGGTCGATTCACGAGCTCGACGTGCGACGACGCGAGGGATCCCGCCGCGATGCGTAGCCGACGGCGTTCCGTTCTCGTCGGTATCGCGTCGATCGCCATGATCGCGGCCATGGTCGCCGGGTGGCAGTTCGCGGGCGTACCGCCGCAGCGGCCCGGTGACGTCGAGCCGCGGGCACGTCTCGCCATCCTGCCCTTCGACGATCCGGCCTCCGAGCTCGACGACGCCTTCAACCGGACGCTTGCCGAGGCTTTCGCGGTCGCGCTGGCCGGCGCCGACCCGCAAACTTTTGTCGTCATCGGTCCGGCGACGACCGCGCGCATGATGGCGGCCGGGCTGACGCCCGAAGAGGTGGCGTCGCGCGCCAACGCCCCGCTCCTGCTGTCGGGAGGGCACAAAGAGACCGACCATTCGACCCACGTGCGATTGGCGATCGGCGCGGGAGACGAAGAGCTTTACGCCCGCGGCTTCGACATCGACGAATCAGCCCCCGCTACCGCTCCGCCGGACCTGGTAGAGGGGATCGCGGCAGCGATCAGGGAGTGGCGTGGGCGCCGCCCCTGAGGCCGAGTCTGTCACTCGCTCGGCTCTCCGCAAGCTGCGATCGGCTTGCAGCTCACCGACGCCGGCGACGTCTTCACGCAGCCGTTGTTCGTCGACGGTGATACGGTGCTGGCATCGGTGACCGACGAAGTCGGAACGGTGCGGCTGAAGAAGTACCGCCTGGTCATCGACTGAGTCCCGAGCCCGTCACGGAGTCCCCCAGGCCCATGCGGCGGGCAGAGCCCGTCGCCCCGTGCGGTCCGGCGACGCTTCGAGAGGGGAGCGATCATGACCGGTGACGAACGTAACCGCCCCGAATCGGGCCAGGCCGACCACAAGTTGACACGAAGAGCCTTCGCAGCCGGCGGCGCCGGTTTCGCGATGGCAGTCAGCCCCTTCGGGCCCGGCGCCGGCTTGGCGACGGCGGTCGACCCCCTCCGACCCACCAACCCGATCAGGGGCACGGGGGCCGCCGGCGCCCCGACCGGAGGCCAGAGTGCGTCCGGCGAAGAGGCGATGGCCCTTGCCGAGAGCCACCGTCAAGACCTGACCGATCTGCTGTCAGCCCTGGTCGCCATTCGAAGCCACACCGGCGAGTCGGCGGAGGAAGCCCAGCAGGTCGTCGCCGGTTTTTTGCGACCGCTGCCGTATCGCCTCGAGCAATCCGAGGACGTCCCGAGCCGCCTGGCCGACCACCCCGAGTTCATGCCGCCGAATCCCCCCGGAGACGGGCCCTTCGTGAACGTGGTCGGACATCCGACCGGCGATCGGGCGGCCAGAGTCGGAATCTTCGCGCACGTCGACACCGAGACGCCCGGCGATGGCTGGGTAACCGACCCCTACCGACTGACGAAGATCGACAACCGCCTTCACGGCCTCGGCGCCGCGGACGACAAGGGTGGGGTGGCGTCGATGCTGGTTGCTGCTGCTGCGCTGCATCAGTCGGGAGGGCCGGTTCCCACGGTGATGAGCCTGCACGGCAAAGGCGGCGGTAGCCGCGGCAGCCTGCCTGTGTTCGAGCGCTTCTCGCGGCAAGGTGTGGACTTCAACGCCGTGCTCTACGCGCATCCGGCCGAGACCGGCAGGGGTCTCGTCGACGTCAAGCACGAGGTGAAGGGTGCGCTCGACCTGACCATGACCGTGACGGGCTGGCGCGGACAGCCACTGGAGGTCGGAGGCCCCGAGTCGGCACCGTTTTCGGAGGGCGGCGACGCGCTGAAGGCGTGCTGGAGCGCCATCGAGCACCTCCGAGCAACGGCGCTCGCAGATCACGAGGTCAACGTCGGTATCCTGGAGGGCGGCGACCGAATCGGCGCGGTGCCGGAATCCGCGCGCGCCCGTATTCGTATCTTGTTCAGGGTCGATCTTCCGTGGCGAGACCTGCTGGAAGCGCTTCGCACGGAGCTCGACGCGCACATGGTCGGGTTGGCGACCGAACGCGGCACCTATACCGCCTCCTTGCAGCAAGACGGCCTGGGCACCAATTTCGGCACCGTCGACTGGGAATCTCCCGCAAGCCGCGAGCTGCGCGACGCCATCGAGCAGGTTACCGGAACCGCTCCACGCGCCTACCGCAACCACTACGCCGGCGACATCCGGTTCCCGATCCGAATCCTGCGGGCTCCCGCCTTCGGCATCGGCTCGCTCGGCGGCGACTTCTACGGCCCGAACGAATGGGTCGACGAGGATGACCTCGTCCGCCTGACCGCCGTGATCATCGAGACCGTGACCGCATGGAGCACCCGAGGATGAACAACGATCGCCTGTGGACCCCCGTCGAGCCGTCGGCCGATTCACCCATTCCACGAGGCAACTACTCGCCCGCGATTGTCGCCGGCGACTTCATCTTCACCTCCGGACAGATCCCCATCGACCCGGCCACCGGAAGCTTGCTCAGCGACGCCGGCGTCGAGGAGCAGACGCTTCAGGTGCTCGAGAACGTGCGCGCCGTGGTCGAGGCCGCGGGCGGTCGACCCGAGGACGTCGTCGCCGTGACGGTCTACCTGTCCGACATCAATCACTGGGGGGTTTTCAACCGAGTGTTCGGCGAGTTCTTCACCCCGCCGTACCCCACCCGCACCGTGATCGGCGCGCAGATGAAGGGGTTCGATGTCGAGGCGACGGCGATTGCCGTGCGGCGGAGCGGCGGAGCGGCTGAGCGACCGAGCGGCTAAGCGACTGAGCGGCGCCGGATGGTAAAACGACGTGATCCGGTCGCACTACGAGCACAAGCGACGACTACCAGCGAAACTCCCGCGCGCGCGTCTCGGCGTACAGCCGGACGAAGATTCGTCGCGCCACATCGGCGTCGAGGTAGGGAATGTCGATGCGGTGACCGATTTTGCCCGCGCCGGCGGTATCGACCGCGACGGAGGCCATGCGATGCCGGCGATCGAAGGGTGACTCGCTCATCTTCACGGTCTGCATCTTGTCGAAGCGAACGACGCTCGTCTTGCGCCCCAGCCAGCCGCTGCGAAAGAAGACCGCCTCGTCGGTGAGGGCATAGGCGGCGTTACGGACCCAACCCGTGACACCCAGGTAGATCACCGGGAGCGCGATAGCAGGCAGCCACAGGCCGTGGAGCGCGCTGAGGGGGATCGGCGTGAAGTGCAGCAGGATCATGACGCCGCCGGTCGGCGGCGCCAGCACCAGCGCGGCCTTCTTCAGCAGCCTTCGCGCGGCCCGCGGGTCCAACGGGCTCCATTCGACCGCATCGAGATCGACTTCAGGCATCAGCGTGCGAATCAACGAAACAGCTTCGTCCGGATCGATGATCGGAGCGAGCCATTGGCGGTTGGCCTTCAAGCCGGAGCCTGCGAGTTGGGTGCCGAGGTCCGAGCCGCCTTCCGACGCCCCGGCCGTCTCCACGTCGATCGCGGTGCGGCCGAACCACCGGTGCAGCAACGATGCCGAGGTCGTGAGCAACTGAATCCGGTGCACCGGGATCAACGAAGAAACCCTCGTGAGCAGGCCGAACTCCGTTCGCAGGCCTTCGTCGTCGCGCTGCAGGGTGAAGCCGTAGTACTTGACCAGGTACCAGGCCACGGAGAATAGGCGCAGCAAGACCAGGAAAAGCAGAACGAGCCCCACTCCTATCGAAATGCGGGCGGTCAGCGAGGCGGGATCCAGCAACCATGAGGTCCACGCCGGGGCCGTTTCGCGTGCGGTCTCGTAGTACGCCTCCCAATCCTGCTCCCACCACTGGGCCTGCGAGATCAGCCCGAAGAAGGCGGCAACGACAACGAGGCCGCGATTGGAAATGAGGCCCAAGCGGACGAACTCCGAGGGCGGAAGGCGCAGCACCACCGTCGGCGTGACGGTGGCGGTTCCTGCCGCCAGGCTCGTCGAAGCGTCGCTCGACGCGATGGTCCCCACCGATGCATCGCTCGTGGCGACCGGCGCGACCGGCGCAACGACCGACTCGTCGGCGACGGTTTTCGAGTCTCCGACGGCCCGGCCTGAGCCGAGCGCGTAACGGTGCAACTCGTCGACCGCCGCCAGGGTCAACACGCGCATCACCGCTTCGGGCTCGCCTCCGGCGGCCGTCTCGACGCGCGCCGAGGCAACGCCCAACATGCGGTGAAACGGATTCTGCACCAGGGCGATGTTGTGCACGCGGTCGTACGGGATGTGGCGCACCTTCTTGATGAGAATGCCGTCGCGTATCACCAGCTCCTCTTCGGTGAAGCGATAGCTGTAAATACCTTGCTTGAGCAGCGCCGCGACGAACGCGGGGATCACGAGAATCATCCCGAGCAACTCGTAGCGAGCGAGCGGATTGGCGCCCGAGGCAAACATCACGAGGATCAGGGGGAAGAGCAAACCCTTGACGGATATCGCCGTGATGAAGATCCACGACAGCGGGTGCAGTCTGCGAATTTCAGACGCCATCGGATTCGTGGTCGGGGAGGAGATGGTCGCGGAGGCGCCGAGCGACGCCGTGCTCCAGGCCGGCCAGGGCGATCGACGCTCCCTCGGTTCCCGCCGTGTGCACCGTGAGCGTGGCAATGCCGTGATGGCGTTGCAAGGGACCTTGCGATACATCGGTGTGCTGCACGCGAGATGTGGGGATGGAGACGACCTTTCGCCACAACACGCCGCTACGGATGCGGACCCCCGCTCCGTCGACGCGGTATCGCAGATGGCGATGATGCAGCTCCGGCCATTTGTAGCCGATCAGCAGGGCACAGGAGGTGATCACCACCCACCCGATCAGCAGGGGCACGTAGAGCCATGTCGGAACACCGCCCGCCGCCCAGGCGATGGTGACGCCCGTGAACGAGATCAACGCGATACAAGCTATCGTCGGGATCCCCACCAGGCGGGCGACGGTCACCGAGCGGGGATCAACCGCACGTTCCTCGCCGTCGACAATCGAGGAAGCGGAAACCTCAGGGGTCAGGTCGGAAGCTTCGGGGGTCCGGTCGGGGGCCTCGGGGATCTTGTCTGATTGTTCCATCGGCAGCTCCTGCAACAGGCGGCTACACTACCCCGCCCGCGCTCGGGAGTACGATTGACGCATGCACTTTTCGGTCTACGGCCTGCTCGCCGACCTCCTGTTGTTGCTGCACCTCGCGTTCGTGGTCTTCGTCGTGGCCGGCGGATTGCTCGCGCTACGCTGGCCGCGCGTCGCCCGGGCACACCTACCGTGTGCCGCATGGGGCGCTTTTGTTGAGCTATCCGGCGGGATTTGTCCGATCACACCCCTGGAGAACCTACTCCGACGGGCAGCCGGCCAGGCGGGCTTCGAGGGTGGATTCGTCGAGTATTACCTGTTGCCGGTGCTCTATCCCGGAAACTTGACGCGCGGCGTCCAGGTGACGCTGGGGCTCCTGGTAATCGTCACGAACGTCCTCGTCTACGCCCTCGTGTGGCAACGATCCCGCGCCCGCCATTTGGAGGCGGCGCGGCGGCACCGGTAACATCCGCGGCCATGAACGGCCCCCCGGAAACCCTCCGCCAACCAACACCGACACCGAGCCGGAACCGACCCATGAGAATCCGCACCGATCCGAGCTTCGCCGTTTCCCGGCGCCTTCCGGCGCTGCTCCTTGCCTGCCTCGCAACCGTTCTTGTTGCGGTGAACAGCGAAGTGGCGGCTTTCGCCGCGTCGTCGCCCGGCGGCCAACCGGCGTTCGCAGCCACACAGGAGCCGTCCGTCGCCGTACAGGAAGCGGCTGCCGTCGTCCGCCAGATTCCCGCGGCCGGCTCCGTCGACCGCCTTCGGGTCGTGCTCCAACAGCTCGTCGACCGCTTCCCGGGTCTAGCCGGCGTCCACGTCATCCATCTGGAGAGCGGCATGCGGACGGGGGTCGACGAGGACACGCCGTACGGTATGGCGAGCACCTTCAAGGTGCCGATCCTGGTCGAGCTGATGTCGCGGGTCGATGCCGGCGAGCTCACCCTCGACGACACGGTATCCGTGCAACCCGACGACCAGCACGTCGGTTCGGGCCTCTTGTCGGCGCTGTGGGCGCCGGGGCTGGAGATGTCGCTGCGGAACCTGGCCACCTTCATGATCATCTTGTCGGACAACTCGGCCACCGACATGCTCATCGACCGGCTCGGAGCCGAGAACATCACCGCGCGCATGCGCGCCCTGGGATTCGATGACATCCGTGTCGACCGCACCACGCTCGAGCTGATCCTCGATTACCGGGGCGTCGACTACGATCCGGTCGCCGACGCCACGCTCGACGAGATCAACGATTTCAGCCGTGCCAATCGGCCGCCCGCCGAAGAGATCCCGGCGGTGCGCGAGGCCTTCTACACCGGCCCCGAGGACAAGGCTTCAGCGCGCCAGATGACCGAGCTGCTGGCCATGATCGCCAACGGCGAGGCCGTGAGCCGCGAATCCTCGGATGTGATTCTCGAGATCCTCGAACGCACCCAGACCGGTGCCAACCGTCTCCGCGGATTGTTGCCGCCGGGAACCGACATCGCTCACAAGACCGGGACCATCGGGCGTGTGGTAGCCGATGTCGGCATCATCACCCTGCCCGGTGAGCTCGGGAGATTCGCCATCAGCGTGTTCGTGCTCGCAGACGAGCCCGATACCGAGGTCGGCGAGCGCCTCATCGCCGAAGCCGCGCGAACCGCCTACGACTTCTTCCTGTTCAACGCGCCGGCTTCCGCAGGCGGTCGCTAACAGATCGAAGGCCACAGTCGGCGGCGAGCGTGTCGGAATCCGGGGCTGCAGATCCCCCGCTGTGGGAGTCCGTTGCCGTTCTCCGGCGCCACCGGTGGGCGTCGGCCACCCGGCGGCGCTGACGTTCGGCGTTTACCACCTGCCCTACGCCTATCTGAATCCGAACTGGCCCTCGGCCGGCGATTGGGGGGCCGCGTGGAGCGCGGCGATGGGACAGGGCGTGGTCGGCGGCCTCATCTTCGGAGCCGTTTACCTCCGAGCAGGCCGCAACCTTCTCGCACCGGCGATTGTGCACGCACTGATCAACGCCCTCCCGGCAACGACGATCATCCGCTTCGGCTCCGGGTGAGGTGAAACGATGAGCCGGAGGGCCGGCAACCGGAGGCCCGAAGCCAGAGGCCGGAAGCCGGAAGCCACCCGCGCGAGGTCCCTCGGCTCGTCGAATGGCCGGCTCAAGTTGAGGGACCGGATGCCCGCGGCGTAAGGTCTGTCATGTCCTCGCAACCAAAGCCGGGCCGACGAAGCCGACGCCTGCGCTCCCCGGACCCGGTAAGCGCTCACCCCGACAGGAGATCCACCAATGCGCAAGCTGTTCTCTACGATGATGATCTTGGCAATCGCCTTGCTGGCCGGAGTCCCGACCCCGTCCACGGCCCAAAGCTCGGAGCTCGCGGTCGGCGACATGGCCCCCGACTTCACCTTGCAGGCCTCCGACGGAAACACCTACACGCTGTCGGATTTCCGTGGCGCGCAGGCGGTGGTGATCGCCTGGTACCCGAAGGCGTTTACTCGGGGGTGCACGATCGAGTGCAAGTCGTTGGCCGAGAACGGCGACATGATCCGTGAGTACGAAGTGACCTACTTCATGGCGAGCGTCGATCCGTTGGAGGAAAACATCGCCTTCGCCCAGGAGCACAAGGCTGACTTTCCGCTGCTGTCCGATCCGACCAAGGAGACGGCCGGCGCCTACGGCGTGCTCGGCGGCCGCGAGATGGCGAGCCGCTGGACCTTCTACATCGGCAAGGACGGCAGCATTCTGCACATCGACAAGGAGGTCAGCCCGGCGACGTCGGCCGAGGACATGGCCGCCAAGCTCGGAGAGCTCGGCGTCGACAAGGCCCACTGACCCGGGTCCGTCTCAACAGTCGGAAGCAACACAGCGGCCGGCCACGACGCCCGGCAGAGGATCACAATGGCAAAGCGTTACTGGCTGATGAAGTCCGAGCCCTACGTCTACTCCATCGACGAGCTGGAGAAAGACGGCTCCACCTACTGGGAGGGAGTGCGCAACTACAAGGCGCGCAACAACATGCGCGAGATGAAGATCGGCGACGGCGTGATCTTCTATCACAGCAACGCCAAGCCGCCGTGCGCCGTGGGAACAGCGCGGGTCTGCAAGGAGGCGTACCCCGACAAGTTCCAGTTCGACGAGAAGAGCAAGTACTACGACGTCAAATCGGATCCCGCCAACCCCCGCTGGGACCTCGTCGACATCGAATTCGAATCGAAGTTCAAGCACCCCGTGACGCTGACCGACATCAAGGAAGACCCCAACCTGCGGGATATGGAGCTGGTTCGCTACGGGCGCCTGTCGGTTCAGGCAGTTACCAAGGCGGAGTTCGACTACGTCAAGAAGATGAGTCGCGGGTAACGCGATGCGACGACCGGTGACTCTGGCAATGGCGGTTGGGCTGCTGTTGGCGGCAACTTCGGCGACCGGCACGCAGCGTCAGTCCGCGGAACGCTTCGAGGCCACGATCGGGCTCGACTACCTACTGTACGTGCCGGAGACCTATTCCGCCGCCGGCGACCCGGTCCCGCTGGTGCTTTTCCTGCATGGCGCCGGCGAGCGCGGAGACGACGTGGCACGCGTGGCTGCGCATGGCCCGCCCAAGATGATTGCCGCGGGGACGAATTTCCCCGCGATCGTGGTGTCGCCGCAGGCCCCCGAGGGCGACTGGTGGAACCTCCGCGCCAACGACCTGCTGGCATTGCTCGACGACATCGCCCGCCGTTACAACGTCGACGCGGATCGCGTCTACGTGACCGGCCTGAGCATGGGCGGCTACGGCGCCTGGGCATTGCTGCAAGCCGCGCCGGAACGGTTCGCCGCGGCGGTTCCGATCTGCGGCGGTGGTGACGCGAGGCGGGCGGGGCGCAGCGACGCGCTCCGAGAGGTTCCCATCCGCGTCTTTCACGGCGATGCCGACCGGGTCGTGCCGGTGCAAGAGTCCATCGACATGGTGGAAGCCATCCGAGAAGCAGGCGGACGCAACGTGGAGCTGACGGTGTACCCGGGAGTCGGCCACGACTCGTGGACGCAGACCTACGAAGATCCCCAGCTCTGGGAGTGGATGTGGAGCCAACGGCGCGGCGAAGACACGCCCTCACTGCGCTGACGACCATGGCCGAATCCTTGCGCGCCGAACCGGTACGTCCACCCGCAGCGTCCTGCCGCGCCATCGAGCTCATCGAAGCCGAGTCCGATTACTCGCAGCACATGTGCGCGCCGGACGACGAGGCGGCGCGACTTGGGCTGGCAGTCGCACGCATGGGGTCGGCGGTCGCCATCTTGACGCGGAAGAGCCGCAACACGATGTACAACAGGCTCGCCGGGGCGGGGCAGGCCTCGCCGGCGACGATACGACAGATCGACCGGTTCGTGGAGATGGCGCGACGGCACCGGGTGAAGAAGATCTCGGTGCCCCTCGGAGCGGTTGCCCGACCTCGAGACCTGCATCGTCTTCTGAAGCGTCGCGGCTTTTGTCGCGGGTCCCCCGGAGCCAAGTTGTGGCGTGATGGCTCGACGTTACCCCGGCGGCGGTCGGGCTCGGTTGGGCGGAATGGCGCATCGAGGATCAGGGTGCGGCAGCTACGCCCCTCCGAGGCATCGACGTGGGTGGACGTCGTTTCACAGGTGTGGCGGGTGTTCGGCTACCGACGCCCCTGGTACGAAGCGCGTGTCGCCACGGCCGGTTGGCGCCACTACGTCGCCTGGATCGACGACGCGCCGGTGGCCGCCGGCGCCATGTTCGTCGGTACCGTCGGCACCGGGCAACGCGCCATGAGCGTCGGTCACCTGGTCGACGGGGTGACGCTCGAACCCTGGCGTCGTCGCGGCGCCCAATCGGCGATCATCCGTCGGCGGATCAGCGACGGTCGCCGCCTTGGCTGCCGCCTTTTCACCAGCGAGACCGCCCCACCCTTGCCGCACATGCCCCTGGTGTCGTTTCGCAACCTGCAGCGCCAGGGGTTCGAGCTTGCCTACCTACGTTACCCCTGGAATCTGGAGATCTGATGCCTCGGAGATCGGGGCCGGCCGGGAGGTCGGGGCCGTTTGGAAGGCCTGAATCCATCGTAGCCGGCGTGCTCAAACGACAAAGCCCTGGTAGAGCATGTAGGCACCCGTGGCGAGCAGCAGTACCAGCACGAAACGGCGAAAGGCTTTCTCGCCGACGTAGCCGCACAACGCGTGTCCGATGCTCGCCCCCAGTGCCGCAACCGGCACCAGCACGAGGGCGTAACCCCAGACGCGGCGGTCGATGCCGACGTACACCGATTGCCCGATCAGCGACGCCATCTGCATGACGATGAACGTCGACTGCGCCAGGGCCCGAAAGGTCGTCTTGTCGAGGCCGAGGGCGGCCAGATAGATGGCGATTGGCGGGCCCGGGGCCCCGAGCGACGAGGTGAGGGCGCCGGCAGTCATACCAACCGCAACCGCCGACGGCCCTCGGTAGGCAACCGCGCTCGCGGCAGGCACGGCGGCTTGCCGATTGCCGAGCAGCTCGTCGCCGAGCACGATGGCGGCGAACGTAATGGTCACGATCGCGATTGCCAGCTCGACGAATTCCAGGTCGGCGCGGGCGAATACCCACAACCCGACCGGAAAGCCCAGCAACCCGCCCGCCGCCAGGCGCGTCCACAGGCGGCGCGGCACCTGGCGCCACAGGCGGCTGACCAGCACGATCGCGATGGCGAAGTTCATCAGCAGGACGAGCTGAACGGCATCGGTCGAGCGCAGGATCAGCAGGTAGAACGACACCGCCAGCAAAGTGAAGCCGAAACCGACGATCCCCTGCGCGATCGCCGCCAGCAACGTAACGATGATGAGCTGCGGCCACATCCGCGGCGGCCCCCGAGGTCATGCACGCGGGGTCGCCTCGCCTTCTCGGCGCTCAGTCGGCCCGCATGGTTATGAGCGGGTCAATGGTGGCAGCCCGTCGCGCCGGGATAAAGCTCGCCATCGCCGCGACTGTAAGCAGGGTGAGCGCTGTCGCCGCGAGGGCGACGGGATCGTAGGGGCTGATCTCGTACAACAGGCTGCTCAGCAGCCGCGAGGCCACCGCCGCGCCGGCGAGACCGAGCAACAGGCCGATGACCACCGTGACCATGGACTCGCGTAGCACCATCCTGAGGACGTGCGCCGGCGCCGAGCCGAGCGCCATGCGGATGCCCATCTCTCGGGTGCGTAGCGACACCGTGTACGCGACGACACCGTAGATCCCCAGAGCTGCCAACAACAGGCCCATCGCCGCGAAGCTGCCGAGCACCTCGGCGAGGAAGCGACGGTCGCCGAGCGAGCTACTCACCGCCTCCTCCATGGTCAAGAACTGCACCGGAACGTCGCTGTCGAGGTCGCGGATCGCGGCGCGCATCTGCGGGATCAGGTCGACTGCCTCGATCCGCTCCCCGCGCACCACTACCCACGCCGACGACGCGCGGTCGGCGCGCTGCCGGTAGCTGAAGTACATGGCCGGGTACGTTTCGGTCGTCAGATCCCGCTGGCGGATGTCTCCCGCCACGCCGACAACGATGGCCCAGGCGTCTGGGTCCTCCCAGTAACTGTCCATGCCGCCACCGGTGAGGCGCTTGCCGATCGGATCCTCGCCTGGCCAGGCGAGGTCGGCCAGCGCCTCGTTGATCACCACCACGTGCGCCGAGTCGGCGGTGTCGGAGGAGTCCAAGAATCGCCCCCGAACGAGCGGAATGCCGAGGGTCTCGAAGTAGTCCGGGTCGGCCACCTGGTAGGCCGCGCTGACGTGGGGCTCGGGCCCGCCATCGATGCTGATGCGCCCGTTCGTAGGCCAGCCGCGCAGCGGCGGCCGCAGCGTCAACCCAGCGCGCGCCACGCCCGGAATCCGGCGGACGTTCTGTAGCAGCTCGTCGTAGTAGGCGACCCTCTGGTGGACCTCGCCGTACTCGTGCGCCGGCAGCGCGACGCTCATCGCCACCACGCCGTCAGCCGAGAAACCCGGATCAACGTTTGCCGCGCGAAACAAGCTTCGCATCAACAGGCCGGCGCCGGTCAGCAGGATCAACGCCAGCGCCACCTCGGCGATCACCAGCAGGCGCCAGGGGCCGCGGTTGCCGACCACGCTGACGGTGCGTCCACCGTCGCGCAGCGGAGCACCGAGATCCCCGGACGCGATGCGCCACGCCGGCAACAAACCGAAGAGCAGCGCCGCCCCGACGGAGACCACAACCACGGCGATCGCCACAGGCGCGTGCAGGCCGATCTCGGCCATGCGAGGTATGTCGGACGGCAGCAGGGCCGGCAGCGCGCGGATCAGCGCGGCTGCCAGTAACAGGCCCGCGGTGGCGCCGAATGTCGCCAGCAACAAGCTTTCGGTGAACAGGCGCCGGACGATCCGGCTCTTCTGCGCACCGAGGGCGCGCAGCACCGCGAGCTCCCCGCTGCGGGCGCTGCCGCGCGCCAGCAAAGTGCTGGCGAGGTTGGTGCAACCCACCAGAATCACCATGAAGGATGCCCCCAGCAGCAGCATGAGCGGCCCCTGAACCGGCCCGGAGATCGCCTCGCGCAGCGGTATCACCTGGGCGCGCTGCGCCAGGTATTCGATGGCCTCGCCGTCGGCTTCGAAGCGCGCGGTGATCAGGCTCAGGTCCTCCTGCGCCTGCTCCGGCAAGACACCTTCGGCGAGGCGTCCGACGATGCGCCAGTTGTGCGCCGTACGAGAGTCGCCCTGCTTCTGCAGCTCTGCCGGATACCAGACATCGGTGCCGGCAGGGAAATCGAATCCGGCGGGCAACACGCCGACCACGGTGACCGGAAAGCCGGCGACGAACAGCTCCGCGTCGCCGATCTCGGCCGTGCCACCGAGCTGGTCCTGCCAGAACGAATGACTGACGAGCACGACCGGATCCGCCCCCTCCGCATGCTCGGCGTCGGAGAAGCTCCTTCCGACCGTCGGCTCGGTACGCAGGACACGAAAGAACCCGGCACTCACGGGAGAGATGCCGGCGCGCAGCGGCTCCGCGCCGCCGAGCACGGTGTCCGTCCAGCCGGAGTAGGCGGTGATGACCTCGAACGACTCGTTCTGTGCCCGCCAGTCGACGAAGTTGGGCCACGCGGCTTGCAGCCGGCCGAAACTGTCGTTGTGCTCCCACACCCGCACGAGGCGCTCGGGCTCGGGATACGGCAGCGGGCGCAGCATGACTCCGTTCACGATGCTGAAGATGGCGGTGTTGGCGCCGATACCCAAAGCCAAGGTCAGGATGGCGACCGCGGTGAAACCGGGTGAGCGGCGCAGGGTGCGCAGGGCGAAGCGCAGATCCTGGAACTCGATCGGAAGGCTCCGGCGCCGCAGCATGTGGAGCGGAATCGCCAGCCCCTGACGCCAGTACCACAGGCGCGCTCGCAGGCGACCCTCACGCGCCGCGGTGCGGGCGTACCGCTCGGCCATGTCACCGAGGATCTCGTCGCGTTCGTGGAGCGGGAGGAAACGGCCCAGCAGGGCCTCGGCTACCTTTGGGGGTCTCATGTGTTGAGCTGCAGTTCGGTTTCAAGGCCGTCGAGCATCGCGTCCCACGCGTCGCGCGCCGCCTTCAGCGCCACGATGCCGTCGCGGCGCACCTCGTAGTACCGCTTCGCACGCCCGCCGCGCGTCGGCGTCGGCTCCCCGGCGTGGGAGCGCAGCATTCCCTTGTCCTGCAGTCGGCGCAGCGACACATACACCGCCCCGGCGGACACCTCGCGACCGGTTCGCTCGGCGAGCTCGTCGATGATCGCGGCCCCGTAGGCCTACTCACCGAGGCGCAGAACCGCCAGCAACAAGAGCTTCTCGAATTCGCCAATCGAATCGCCCACGTGATCTCTCCGGTTCTCAGGGTCCGATGCATTTGATGCGGGTTCGGACCGAACGGTTTATATCCCCGACGTTGTCAGGTTCAGGAGTTTACAAAATTTTCCCGACGTTGTCAGGTTGAACGCCTTCCCGCGGCGCACCGGCAGGAGACGGCGGCAGCGGAGCGGCCGGGTTGCGAGGGGGCTACCGGGTTGCGAGGGGGAGGCGCCTGGTCACGAAAGTGGAAGGACGAAGGGCCCCGCCTCGCGACGGGGCCCTTCTCCTACGGAGAAACCAGGGGTCTCTCGCTCGCCTTCTCCGTCAGAACTGCTTGTCCCACCAGTGGTCCTCGAGGACCGCAGCGGTGGTCTCGAATTCCTGCCCGCCGACGGTCAGCACGACGCGGTAGGTACCTTCGGGCGCCGGCTGGTAAACGTTGGTCGGTGGCCGGTTGGGATTGGCACCGCCACGACCGCGGAATCCGCCGCCGCCACCGCGACGACCGCCACCTCGGGCCGCAGCTACCTCTGCCTCGGTGCGCTCGCGGCCGAAGTCCATGTCCCAGACAACCTGGTTGAGGCCGACCTCGTTGGTGCCGTCGAGCTCGCGCACCAGGCGATCGCCCTGATAGACGCGAATGGTGGGCGCCGAGGCCGCCGGCGACGCCAGCATGTAGTTGATGACGCTGCCGTTGGAAACCGCGCCACCGGCGAAATTCTGCGCCGAGCGATCGCCGCGCGAGACGTTCTTCCAGCGAACGGCCGGCTCGACGGCAAACAAGTGTGCCGGCTTGCCGAGGTTCTCTTCCGTCAGCTCCTGCATCCAGGAGATGTCGGTGATGAAGATGCCGCGCCCGTGCGTGCCCACCACGAGGTCGTTCTCTCGCGGGTGGAGCTTGATGTCGTGCACCGGGTTGGTGGGCATGTCGCCCTTCATCTTGTGCCACGAGCCGCCGCCGTCGATCGATGTCCACACGCCGAGCTCGTTGCCGACGAACAGCAGGTTCGGGTTCTTGTGATCCTCACGGATCACGTTGATCGAGGCGTCCGGCAGGCCGGCGGAGATATCGGTCCAGGTTTCGCCGTAGTCGCCCGTCTTGTAGAGAAACGGCCGGAAATCATCGCGCCGGTAGCCGGTGTAGGAAACATAGGCGACCGCCGGATCGTGATTGGACGGCTCCACGCGGCTGACCCAATAGCCCGGGTTGCCGGTGATGTTGTCGTTGAGCTGCGTCCAGTTGGCGCCGGTGTCTTTGCTCACCCACACGTTGCCGTCGTCGGTTCCGACCCAGAGCAAGCCGGGAACGATCGGCGACTCGTCGAGCGAGACGATGGTGCTGTACTGGATGTTGCCCGTGCCCTGGATTTTTGCCGGGTCGTTGGTAGTGAGGTCCGGCGAGATCTCTTCCCAGTTCTCGGCGCGGAAGCTCGAGCGCAGCACGACGTTGCTACCCATGTAGAGGACGTCGGCATCGTGCGGCGACACGACGATGGG
>CAYSHI010000036.1:0-5349 GCA_964430745.1 uncultured Acidobacteriota bacterium
GCAGTATCGTGATCTCGCCCCTCCCGTGAACCTCAGACGCGGCGCCAGACTCGACCGCTCCCCACCCCGAGTGGTCCTCTGTCGCCACGTAGGTGTGAACAACGTGCTGAGAATTCACAGCTAGCAGCCCGAATCGCGGTAGAATCCGGCCTGTCCGCTTCTCTGGCAGAGCCGCATGTCTTCCAAGGATCTCTCCTTTCTCGCGCCGTACTTTCTCGGACCTTCGGCCGAGAACGCCGAGCTCTTCGAAGAGCTGCTGCTCGAATTCGTCCGCGACCATCTGTACTGGCGGCGCAACTTCCACCCCGAGGACGGCCGGCGCATTTCCGCCGGTGCGCGGCATGATCCGGAGTTCCACGCCTTCGTCGACCGCGCGCGTGCCGAGCTTTACGAGCTCTCGGCGGACCTCAAGCGGGCCGTACCCCTCTTTCATCCGCGCTACGTCGGCCACATGGCCGGTGATCTGTTCCTGCCGGGGCTGGTGGCGAAGCTCGTCACCACTCTCTACAACCCCAACAACGTCACCGAAGAGGTCTCGCCGGTAACGACCGAATTGGAGCTTCGCGTCGGCGAGCAGCTCGCCGCCATGTTCGGCTTCGCCCTCGATGAGGGGGCGGAGCCTTGTGCCTGGGGGCACCTCACAAGCGGCGGCACAGTGGCCAACTACGAGTCATTGTGGAACCTGCGCGCCGTCAAGTTCTATCCGCTGGCGCTGCAGGAGGCGGGGCGAGCGTGTGGGTTCGACGCCGGACCGCTCGGCCCGGCCGACAAGCCGCTCGACGAATACAACAAGTGGGAGCTGCTCAACTTCTCCATCGACGAGACCATCGATCTGCGGCGGCGGGTCGCGCGAGCGCTGCGCGCGGTTGGTGACGATGATCTCTTCGATCGGTTCGTTCGCTGCGTTCGTGGTGAGCGGATCGAGGGCCTCGGCACCGCCGGTTTTTTTCTCAAGCACGCGGACCTGGAGCCGCCGCGTGTGTTCGTCGCCACCTCGGCCCACTACTCGTGGGAAAAGGGGATGAAGGTCCTCGGGCTCGGCACCTCCCACCTGTGCAAGATCATCGTGGACGACCACATGCGCATGGATATCGATCACCTTGCCGAGTGTCTCGCAGAGTCTTTCGCCGCCCAGGTTCCGGTGCTCGCGGTTGTCGGCGTCCTCGGCAACACCGAGTTCGGCGGCATCGACCCGATTCACTCCATCGTTGCCCAGCGAGAGCATTGGCGGGCGCGCGGGTGTGACTTCGGCATTCACGTGGACGGCGCCTGGGGCGGCTACCTCACCTCCGTGTTCCGGCGCCCGGACGGCAGCTTCGCGCCGCGCGCCGAGGTGGCCGAGGAATTCAAGTACTTCCCGGGTGAGGCTCTGTATGAGGCTTTCCGCGCCCTCGCTGAGGTCGACTCGATCACCGTCGACCCGCACAAGCTCGGCTACGTTCCGTACACCGCCGGCGCCTTCGTCGCCCGAAACCGGGAGATCGTCGATTTCGTTTCGCAGCAAGCCGCCTACGTCTTCGATCTCGGCGATGTCGAAGAGGACGAGCCGCGTCGAGAAAAGCTCCACCATCTCGGGCAATACATCCTCGAGGGCTCCAAGTCGGGCGCCTCCGCCGCGGCCGTGCACGTGACCCACCGTGTGTTGCCGCTGCACAGCGAAGGGTTCGGCCGGCTGCTCAAGGAAACGGTCAAGAGCTGCGAGTACTTCTGGGATACCGCCCGTGACGTGAGCGAGCGGCTCTCCGGAAACGTCCGGCTGTGCGTTCCGTTCGAGCCCGACAGCAACCTGGTGTGTTTGATCATGAACCCCACCGGCAACGATTCGCTGGCGGTCATGAATCGCTTCGGCCGGCGTGTTTTCGACCGCATGCGGGTCGAGGGCGATCGGCCCCTGCAGGTCAAGGAGTTCATCGGATCGCACACCGCTCTCGACAAGGAGAGCTTGCCTGAGAGCCTCAGCAATCGGATCCTCTCCGAGCTCGGCATCGATCCGGAGACGTTCGTTCGGGTCCCCCACGATGAGTCCCGCGAGGCGGCCTCGATCTTCGTTCTTCGGCACACGCTGATGAGTCCGTGGCTGCGTGCGCAGGTCAAACAGCCGGACGGCGGAACGAAGAACTACATCGATCTGTACTGGGAGTATCTCGAGACGGTCGCCACAGCCGCCCTCGACGAGATCTGAATCCCTCGGAGGGCCGGCCGTAGATGGGTCGATCGTCTCGCGATCGCCGCAGGGCCTCTCCCCTAGAGGTCGATGTTCCCGGGCGGGCAGTGTCACATGGCCGACACTCCCGCCGGCGCCGCGTCCGTGCGCAGGTCCCTGTGGCTGTGCGATTATGGGCGTGCGCTGGGTCCCCTCGCTCAGAACGGAATCCGCATGAAGCCCTCCGGCATGTTTCGCCCCGTCGAACTCGTGACCGTCGCACTCGTACTAGCCGGCGTGTGCGCCATGACGCCGCGCGCAGGCACGACACAAGCGCGTGCGCGCGAATTCGACCCGGAGCTGCTTCGCACGGGGGACCTGATTCGCTATCGAGACCTGAGCAGGGGGGATTTCCTCGCGGACTCCCCGCCCGCCGAGAGCGGCGGTCTCCACGGCCAACTCGGGGCTGCCACCTGTGTCTTCCTGACGACGGATCCCGAAACGTACATTCGCGCCAGCTCGCGCGCGCCCGATCTGCCGACCGGGCAGGTCAGGGCGGAGGTGAAGGGTCTTCGTTTTCTCGCATATATGGACAGAGAGTGCTCCTGGTGGAATCCGCAGCCACTGGCGCTCCCCGACGAGTACATCCTGCGCCACGAGCAGATCCACTTCGCGCTTTTCGAGATCGCCGCGCGACAGCTCAACCGGCGTGCCGAGGAGCTCACCAGCCAGATGCAGGCGGTGGCGTCCGACCAGCAGAGCGCGATCCGAGAGGTGCATCGACGCATCGATGGTGAGATGCAGCGCGCGATGAACGAGGTGTTGGCGCGCAGCAACGATTTCGATCGCGAGACTTCGCGGACGTTCCGTCAGGACCGTCAGGATTGGTGGTGGCGGTCCGTAACCGTGGAGCTCCGCACCTTCGATTCGCGCGCGGGCAACCGTTGATCTCCGATGCGGCCGAGCGGCCACAGGGCCTTTGGCGTTTCCTGTTGCGTGGCTTGTTCAAGCATTGCCCGCGGTGCGGCCGTGGCGCGCTGTTCGAGCGTTGGACGCGCATGCGCGAAAGCTGCCCGTCGTGTGATCTCCGATATCTCGAGGATCGCGGCGATCCATGGGCGTTTCTCCTCGTCATTGATCGCGTAGCATTCATACTCCCCATCGTCGTCGCGCTCTATTTCGGCCTCCACCTGGCGAATCCGGTGGGGTTCGTCGTCTTCGGCGTCGCCTTGGGTGTCGTCTTCCTGCTGACCTCGCCGAACCGCTACGGGCTCAGCGTCGCGTTGGTGTACTGGGCCCGCTGGCGCTTCGGCGCGGCGCGCAACTGAATCGGAGGGAGCATGGCGTTGGCGGCCACGACGATCTCATCGTAGGCGCCTGGCAGCACGCCTCTGCGGCTCCCTCCGGAGGTAAGGTGTATCTATATTCCGGCGCCGACGGCAGCACCATGCGCACGTACACCGGTAAGATCATGGGCGAGACCTTCGGCTTCGACGCCACCGGTATGGGCGACGTCGACGGCGACGGCACGAACGACTTCCTCATCACGTCGGCGTGGAGCGCCGTCAACGGCGCGCGCTCCGGCCGAATGTTCATTCTTTCGGGGAAGCAGTGATGTCTCGAGTCACGATGTACAGCAAGTGGGGTTGCGGCTACTGCATGTGGGCGCAACGGTTGCTTTCGGCCAAGGGTGTCGACGTAGAGCACATCAACGTGACGTTCCGGCCGGCGAGCTTCCGCGAGATGATCCAACGCTCCGGTGGCCGTACAACGGCGCCGCAGATCTTTATCGGCGACTACCATGTCGGTGGGTATCGTGAGCTCGTCGATCTCGACGACCGCGGCAAGCTCGACGAGCTGCTGGCGGCGACGGAGCGTGCGGTGACCGAGACCGCGGCGACGACCGCTTAGCCACGCTGACGCCGGCGCGCGGGCAGTGAGCGACTTCTTCGGTCCGTCCGACGAGAGCTGAGTCGAAACGGGGGCCGCAGCCCCCGAGTCGTTACCGCCGGTATACGATGCCGCCATGCCCGAGATCCCGTTTCTCCTTCGTCGCCCTTACCTGCTGACGCGCGACGTCCTGGTCGACCGCGACGAGCCGGACCTCGACGCTCTCGGCGATATCGAGGAGCCTCGGCGATTCGTCTGGTCGATCCTGCCGCACGCGGCGCGAACCTTCTCCGCCTGCATCGCGCTGCTCCCCAAGCGCGTTGCCGAGGCGGCCGCGGTTGCCTACCTGTATTGCCGCACTCTCGATACCTACGAAGACATGGTCGTCGACCCCGTGGAGCGCGACGATGCGTTGCGGCTTTTTGCCGAGCGCTTTGATTCCGCCGTGCCCGGCGCCGCCCTCGATATCGGCGACAACCACGCCAGCGACCTTCGCGACGCCGCGCACTTGTTGCTCGTTCGTCGCTGTGAGCTGGTCGATCGCGTGTATATGGATCTGGAGCCGGATGTTCAGGCGCTGATCCGTGTTCTGGTGAGCGACATGTCCGAGGGTATGCGTTGGTCCTCGGCCACGTTTCTCCAGCAAGGCGGCGTCCTCGTCGGCGAAGAGCAGCTCGCCCGATATTGCCGTGGTGTGCTCGGGCACCCGGTCCTGTTTTCCAGCCGGCTGCTGCACTGGAACCAGACCGGAGATCCGACACTCCCCGCGGAGGTCGAGCGCCAGGCCATGACCGTGGGCGAGATGATCCAGCTTGCCAACGTGACGAGGGACATCGAGAAGGACCTCCGTCGCGGTGTCGCCTACCACGAGGCGCTCCGTGGCGACCTCGGCGTTCAAGATGTCGAGGGAGATGCCGACCTCCTCGAACGCGTCCGCAAGGTGCGCGAGGAGCTGCTCGTGATGGCCTTGAAGCGTGCCCCCGCCTATCGGCCGCTCATCGAGTATCTCAGCCCCCGGCGGATCAGTATGTCGAGAGCTTCCGGGCTACTGATGCTCTCGTTCACCGACCAGTACTTCCGCTCGTGCGCCCGGCGCGCCGGGCGCGAACCCTGGGGCGAACGCCGTGGCGGCGGCCGCCTGATCCTCGAAGCCTTGCCCGCGGTGTGGTCGCAGCGCTGGGCCGGCAAACGGCTGGCAGGGATCGAGCGCGATTTTCTCGACGCGGCGGTCTGAAGTAGACGGGAGGGGCGAGATCACGATACTGCCCTTCGCGTGAAGTGCGGGTTGTTGAGCGGCTTCGCCGCGCTTGCGGATC
>CAYSHI010000037.1:0-4428 GCA_964430745.1 uncultured Acidobacteriota bacterium
GCGCGACGGGGCGATCGTCCTGACTCCGACTCGCCGCGTCCGCGGCGGGCACGACCTGCGCGCGCTGGTACGCGGCATCCGCGAGGACTACGAACCCGAAGAGCTCGACTGGGGCCCCCCCGCGGGCCGCGAGGTTTGGTAGATGTCCACCTATGTCCCCCGCAAGGGGGATCTCATCGCCATCACGCTCGACCCCCAGTCGGGTCACGAGCAACGGGGCCGCCGCCCCGCCCTGGTGCTCAGCAACGACCTCTTCAACAAGCGCACGGGCCTTTGCATGGCCTGCCCGATCACCAACAGCCGCCGCGACTACCCCTTTCACGTCCCGATTCCCGACGGCGAGAAGGTGACCGGGTTCGTCATGGTCGAGCAGATCAAGTCGATCGACTTCCGCGCCCACAAAGCGAAGCGCATCGGGCGAGCCCCGACACCGATCCTGGAGGAAGCGCTGTCGATTCTCGACGCTTGTATCTATTGAAGCGGTGAACGCCCAAAGCAGGTTCAGGACCTAGTGGGCTTCGGCCAACAAGCCCTACAGGGCGACCCACGCGTCGCCTGGCTCGCCGAGAACACGGTTGAGGTGCGCAGCATTGAGCCCGCTGATCACGACCCCTCAGACCTGGCGCCCGATCTCAGAGCTCTCGGCCCCCTGCTACCTGCCATTGTCCGACGCTCTGCGCGGAAGATGGGCTCGACACCGCGTCAAGGTCGGTTATCTGTGCGCCCGGGCGATCGGTGAGCGGGCTCGGCGTCGTCAGTACATTCGTTGGCTCAAGCAGCGGCTCGCCGAGCTGCCGGGTTAAGCGGCTTCCGCGCGCTCGGAGAGCACGAGCCCGACATCGTTATCACCGACCCGGCGCCAACCTCTCGAGCATCTCGAAGGCGTTTTCGATGACGTGGATTCCCTCGCCGGGAGGATTGGGGAGGACCCACCGCGGCACCAGGAAGCGGTCAGTCGACGGATCGTAGTCATAGGTGGCGGCGAACGTGTTGAGGTATTTGTAGTGCTTCCGGATCGAGAAGAGCGATTCGCGGGCCACGACCGGTACCTCGCTGTCCAGCGCCAGTGTCACGGAAACCATGTTCGCCGTGTCGCGATAGAAAAGCTCGCTGGAGTCACGCCCCCAGACCGGCTCCGCAGCCTCCCGGATTCCTCCTTCTGACACGAGCACGGGAGCGCCGCCATCCGGAAAGGGCTGAACGTAGACGCGATCGAGGTGATTCTGCTTTTCGACGTAGGCGACCCAGCTCCCGTCGGGCGAAACTGCGGGGGCACGCCAGGTGGTTCGCGCTCCGGGACCCAAGATCGGGCGCGGTGCGGCGCCACCTTCCACGGGAACGGCAGAGACGATGTGCTGCGGCCACTCCGGATTTGCGCTGACTCGCGTGTCGCGGGTTCCGATGATCTCCGTCCCGTCGGCTGATACCGAGTGGCCCCAGAACTGCCCGCCAGCCGGAGACAACTCGACGGGCTCCGCGCCGCTTTGGAGCTCCTGGCGAATCAGAACGCCGTTGCGCGAATAGAACAGCGCGCTGCTGTCAGGCGCCCATACCGGCGCGCCGATTCCTCCTCCGTCCGCGACCATCGACCAGCCGCCGCTTCGCCGGTCGTAGAGCATCATGTCGCCTGATACCTGAGCCGCCACATATCGTCCATCAGGAGACATCCTGATCTGGCCGAATCCCATGTTCGCGGTATCGAAAGGCTCCTCCTCTCCGGAACGCGACACCCAGACGATGCGTCGAGGATTGGCCCGGCCCATGTAGGACTCGCCGGGCACGTACACCAGAACACCATTGCGCGAGATGTCGAACTGGGCGCCTGTGTTCGGGTACACGTGAATTCCGTCGATCACCGTCGCCGGCTCTCCGGTGACCTCCATACGCTCCGGGTCGAACGGCAGCGCCCTGAGCTCGTCGCCCCGTGCGTAGAGAATGTGCCCGCTCTCCGCGTAGCGCGGCGTCACGGCCTTGTCGGCGTAGATCGTGAGCTTGCCGTCCGGAAGAGAGACGATTCCCAGCTGTCGATTCGCATTTCCGGTACCGAAGCCTACGGAAACGAGAACGCCGCGGCGCCCGGGCAGCATCGTCGGGCGATTGTAGTTGGTCGCCCCGCCGCTGGTATCGACGGTGGAAATCCGTTCCCGACGTAGGCTTCCGTCCGTGGGAACCCTCCAGAGCCCATCGGTGCCGCGGGAGATCACGAAATGATCGTCGCCGTCCCAGCTCTCCCAAGAGTTGCTGTGATACACGAGCGTCGGCTCTCCGCCGGCGACCGGCATCTTCCACAGCCAGGCCTTCTTACCGAATGCCAGCCACTCGCCATTCGGCGAAAACGTCCCGAAGTAGGCGAGCTCGCCGAGCTCGCCGAGCTCGCGAGTTTGCGACGTGCTGCGATCGTAGAGGCGCTGCTTCCAGCCGTCACCCAGGTTCGCCTGATAAACGATGTAGCGACCGTCGTCCGAGATCTCGACCTGCCAGGCCCCGTCCCCCTCCGACCCTGACCCGACGGGGATCACCGAGTGGCCGGGCTCCTGGGCGATCGGGCTGCCGGATACCAACGGCGTCGCGACGGCGGCGAAAACGATCGCCATGATTCCAACGAGCGACGCGAGATGGGCACGCCTCAGCCGCGCGTCGCGACGGCGTCGTCCGAGGAGTCGTTGGCAGCTGGAATCCGTATCGATTCGGCGCCGGTTGGAATCCGTAGGCAAGCTCATGACGTTCTCCTCGGTTCGAGGCTCCTGAGAGGGACCATTCGACACTGTACTGATCGGAACGAAAGTCATCAACGGGTCTGGTTCGCAGCGATCGCGGATCGCCTACCATTGGCGCCGCTGTCATCCGATAACAAGCTGCAGTCGTTCCCTCGCCTTGAACTTGATCGGCCCGGACGCTAGTGGGCTTCGGCCTGTGGGGGTTCAAGGCCCTCGGAACCCTGTTGGGCGTCTGCCTCGTGCGCGAAGCCTCAGCGCGAGCTGCGGGTGCCGACCCGTCACCTCAGCCCGCCGGCCCAGCCGAGGCGCACATTCAACCGCGTCCGCGCCTCGTCGCTGCGGATCATCACCAGCCGCCCGTCGGGCATGACGTCGAAGTTGTGCAGGCGGCCGGCGTTTCGATCGTAGGATCCGTCCAACACGATCCGGCTCGCCCCGATGACGAGCTCGGGATCGGTTGCGACATCCGATTCGATGTCGACGACCATGATGCGGTCTCCCGCCCGGTAGTAAAGCCTGCTACCGTCCCGCGACCACACGGGCTCCACGCCCCCGCCGCTCGAGATCGGCTCGCGGCGACCGTCGGCCGGAAAGGGCTCGACGAAGACATCCGACGGGCCGAGATCGCCGGACATGTAGGCCAGCCACCGTCCTCCCGGCGCAAAGCGGGCCGAGACCGCATTCTTGGACTGCATCTCCAGCGGCGCTGCCGTCGTGGTCTCACCCATCCTCAAGATCCAGGTATCGAAGCCGCTCTCCGCGGACGATGGCCCGGCCGGCGCGTGATCGAAGGCCAGGCGATCGGCATCGGGGTGCCAATCCTCGGGGAAAACGACCCCGGGCGAGGAAAACAGCAGTCGCGGCGGCGCCAGGTCGTCGACGACCTTCAAGAACAACCCCATGCTCTCCTGCACTTTGGCGCGGAAGGCGATGCCGGAGCCATCGGGTGTCCATGCGAGAAAGACGGTGTTGTCGAAGCCCGTGCGCAATGACTGCTCAGCGACGCCGCGACCGAGCTGGTAGATGCGAATCGCAGAGGTTCCGTCGTCAGCGATAAGATCCACGGCGATACGGTTGCCATCGGGTGAGACGCGCGGGTGGGCGAATCTGCCTCCGTCGGCTTCTCCGACGACGCTCTCCACAGGCTCGCCCGCACCCGTTTCGACCAAGAGCAACTGGGTGCCGAGTCGGTCGACCGGACGGTTGGCGTAGATTAGCGATCCGGTCGCGGATACGTCGAAATAGGCGGCGCGGTGATCGGCGACGACCGGCGCGTAGATGTCGGCGACGACGGCGGTCGCCGAAGCCAGGGGCTGCAAGCGCTCGAGGTCGAGAGGCTGGGCGAACAGCTGGCCGCCCCGCGCGTACACGAGGTGCCCTGTGTCGAGGTAACGCGCCGCACCGATCGCGGCACCCTGCAACAACACTGTCTCTTTCTGGGCCTGCAGGTCCAACACGACGATCTCGTGGCCGGCGGCCGTGCGACCGGTGAGCAAGAAGATGCCGTCGTCAGCCAGCAACTGCGGCCAAGCGAGCCGGCGCGCCGAACCGTAAGCGATCGTCGGCCCGGAGCCTGCCACGGTACAGCTCAGCAGCCCCCGGGACGCCGCGAAGTAGATGGTATCGTCGGGCCCCCATGCCAGCCCAAGCGGAAGACCGGGAGAGTCACAGACCTTCAGCGGCTCGCCGTCCCGCAACGACACCTGGGAGA
>CAYSHI010000038.1:0-9649 GCA_964430745.1 uncultured Acidobacteriota bacterium
AGCGAGCGCTTGTGGGGAATGAACCCGACGACCTACCGCATCATGCAGACCCTCAAGATGATGCCCAACCTTTCCGGCCCGATGGGCGGCGGCGGCGGCACCAACCGCTGATCCCGCACGGGCGCCCTCCGACCCTCGCCCCGATGCTGGAAACCTTCCATTTCTTTCGCGACAGTCCGGCATCGCGCCTCTCCTTTCGCAATACTCCGGCGACGCACTGCTCCCTTCGTCACGCTCCGGCATCGTGCCCAGCGCTTCGGACAACGCGCGCGCCTGCCACGCCGGGCTTCTTGTTGATCGCCGTTCTCCTCGCGCTCTGGGCGCTACCCGCTCACGCCCAGCAGGAACAGGTTCTCGACGTCTCGTGCCGCGAGGTTCGTAGTCTCGACGCGCTGCAGTATTGGTTCTGGGACGGCTACTCGGGCTTCACCGACGTGCACGACTTCGCCCACGAGCGCTGGGGCAGGATCGCGTTGGACCCGAGCATCTGCTTTCGCATCGCGCTGGTGGTGGTCGACGATCCGCAGCAGAAGGCGGCCGGATACCGGCAGGCGGTCGGCGAGCTCATCCAGTGGGTGGTTGAGGGAGATGAGAGCGACGAGCTCGACGACGAGAACGCCGAGCTCGCGATCGCCCAACTCGAACGGCTCACGGGCGAGGATTTCGACACCCGCGCCGAGTGGACCGAGTGGTGGCAACGGAGCCGCGACTTCATGATGTGGTCCGAGGAGGAAGAGCGCCTTATCGTCGTTACCGAAGCGCTCGAATCCGGCGCGGCCGTCCACGACGATGCCCTCGTGCTCGACGCCGAGGAGTATTGGTTTTACGTCGCCCGAGGCTGGTTATCGACCAGCTCGCCGGTGGGCGAGTTCATTTTCGGGTCGGTGCTCATTCCGCCGCACGACTTCAACTTCCGCATCGTCTCTGCGGAGCTGGACGACCGAGGAGCCAAAGAGCGCGGCTATCGACGCGCCCTCGCGAGCATGTTCTCCGACGGGCTGGCCTCACCCCAGCTCACGGGCGCCCGCCTGGCATCGATCATCGAGCAGATCTCCTCGATCACCGGTGAGAGCTTCGACGATCGGGACGCATGGCTCGATTGGTGGGACGCGAACGGCACCCTTCTCGTGCTGTCCGGCGACGGCAACCGCATGGTCGTGCGCCGGTGAAACGTTGGCAGGAGACGAGCGAGATCTTCGGGCGCCTGGCCAAGCTGAACGCTGCCGGGCAACACGCCGCCGTCGCCTGTGTCGTGCACATCTCCGGATCCGCCTACCGTAGGCCGGGCGCTCGTTTCCTCATCTCTCCCGACGGCTCCACCATCGGCGGCATCTCCGGCGGCTGCCTCGAGGAGGACGTGCGCCGCACGGGCCTGACCGCCATCGAGGATGGCGAATGCCGCCTCCTGCACTACGAAACGGGCAAGGACGACGATCCGCTCTGGGGTCTCGGCCTCGGCTGCGACGGAGAGGTCGACGTGTTCGTGGCGCCGACTTCGAGCCCCGGGCTCGGCGACGCCATCGCGAGAACCAGCGGGCTGTTCGCGGGCGACGAGCCGTTCTCGATGGTGACGATCATCGACAACGACCGCACGGACCAGGCCGCGCTCGCGGGGCGACTGTTTGTTCTCGGGCCGACATGTGACGCGGTGGGGTCCGGCGACGGCCCGGGCAGCGCCCCGGACGACGACGGACCTTCCGTCGAGACAGAGGCCGGCGATACCGACCTGAGCGAAGCGCTGGCCGCCACGCACACGGCCCTCGCCGGCGGCAAATCCCGCATTGTCGAGATCGGCGGCGTCCGTGCCTTCGTGGAGGTCTTCCAGCCCCCGTCCCACCTGGTCGTGTGCGGCGCCGGCGACGACGCCATGCCGTTGGTGGCGAGCGCCGCGTCGGCAGGATTCCGCGTCGTCGTCGTGGATCATCGCCCGGCTTACCTCACCGCCGAGCGCTTTCCCGCGGCCCGCGAGCTGGTGCAGGCGCTACCCGAGGACGACGCCCCCGAAATTCCGGCGGATGCCGATACCTTCGTCGTGCTCAAGACCCACAACCTCGTGCGCGATAAGGCCTGGGCGCAACGCTTCGCCGCCGCGCCGGTTCCCTACCTCGGGTTGCTGGGGCCGCGGCCGCGCTGCGAGGAGATCGCGGCGGAGATTGCCGAGAG
Organism: uncultured Acidobacteriota bacterium; assembly: GCA_964430745.1. Taxonomy (GTDB): domain Bacteria; phylum Acidobacteriota; class UBA890; order UBA890; family UBA890; genus CBDCGW01. The sequence continues at coordinate 2,164 of CAYSHI010000038.1, forward strand.
CGCCGCGGGGGCGACCGGCGAGACCCCAGGGGCTGGCGATCGGGAGGCAAAGGATCGCGCCGACGAGACGGGCACTGCCGGCAACCGCATCTTCGGCCCCGTGGGCCTCGACCTCGGCGCCGAGGGCCCCGAGCAGGTCGGGATGGCGGTGGTCGCGGAGTTGCTGGCCGTTCGCTCCGGCCGTCGGCCCGGCCACCTGAGAGACAGAGAGACTCCCATCCACGAGCGCGAACCCTCGGCGAACCCATGAGCATCATCCCCCACCCCATCGACGCCCGCATCGGCCTGCTGCTTCTGGCGGCGGGATCGTCCACGCGCATGGGCGACAACAAGATGCTGCTCGAGATCGATGGCGAAACCGTGCTGCGCCGCGCCGCCAAGGTGGCGCTGGCCGGTGGGTTCGATCCCGTCGTCGTGGTCACCGGCCACGAGCGAGATCGGGTCGAAGCCGAGCTGACCGATTTGGCCTGCGAGATGACCTTCAATGCCGAGCACGAAGCCGGGATTCACACCTCGGTGCGCGCCGGCATCGCCGCCTTGCCCGACGACGCCGACGCCGTCGTCGTCATGCTCGCCGACATGCCGTTCGTTACCGAGGCCATGCTCGCCGATCTCGTCGAGAGCTATAAGACGTCGGAGACGCTGCTGGTGATCTCGCGGTACGGAGGCGAGACCAAGGCCCCGCCGATCCTTTACGATCGGCCGCTCTTTGCCGAGCTCGAGGCCATGGAGGAAGAAGGCGGTCGCGAGGTCGTGCGCCGGCACTTCCACGAGGCGCTGGTGGTCGACTGGCCGGCCGAGGCGCTCACCGACATCGACACGCCGGAAGACTACGAGCGCGCGTGTGCGAGAATCGCGGAAGGCGCTGCATCCGCCTCGGATGCAACGGACGAGGCGAAAGCCGCGACGGAAACCTGAGCGGCAACGGCGGAGCCTGAGGTGCAGCTGCGGAGCCTGAGATGGAACGGCGGAGCCTGAAATGAAGGCCGAAGTGAAACAGCTCCAGGAGGCGATGCACGACCTCGGCTACATCGCCGAGCCCGCCATCGCTACGGCCGTGTTCCTGGCCCGTACCATGCAGAAGCCCCTGCTCATCGAGGGCGAGGCCGGCGTCGGCAAGACCGAGATCGCCAAGGTGCTCGCGCGGCTCGCCGATACCGAGCTCATCCGTCTGCAGTGCTACGAAGGCCTCGACGTCAACACGGCGCTCTACGAGTGGAACTACCAGAAGCAGCTCCTGCGGCTGCGCATCGCGTCCGAGCAACACGAGCAGCCGGAGCAGCTCGAAGAGATCATCTTCGGCCGCGACTACTTGCTCGAGCGCCCGCTGCTGCGGGCCATCACCCGGCCTGCCGCCGCCCCCGTGCTGCTGATCGACGAAATCGATCGCGCCGACGAGGGGTTCGAGGCCTTCCTTCTGGAGATCCTCTCCGACTTCCAGGTGACCATTCCCGAGCTCGGCACCATCAGCGCCACGCATCCGCCGCTGGTCGTGCTCACCTCCAACCGTACCCGCGAGCTCGGCGACGCGTTGCGCCGCCGTTGCTTGTATCTCTATGTCGAGCATCCGAGTCTCGAAAAAGAGATCGAGATCATCCGCACCAAGGTGCCTGAAGCCGACGAGGCGCTGGCCACCCAGATCGGCGCCTTCATGCAGGAGCTACGGAACCGGCGATTGATGAAGCCACCGGGGGTCGCCGAGACGCTCGACTGGGCCCGCGCCCTGGTAACGCTCCATCGCGATCGACTCGACGTGGAGTTGATCGGAGAAACCATCGGCTGCGTGCTCAAGGATCGCCACGACATCCAGGAGCTGGCGGGCGAGCCGCTCGAAGCCGCGTTCGCGGCGGCGACCCAGGGGTGAGCGAAGCCGCGGCCGCCCGGCGAACCACCGCGACCGGTCCGTGAGCGAAGCCGCCGATCTTTCGACCCGCATGGCTCGCTTCGGCCGTGCCCTTCGCGCGCGTGGCGTGGAGGTGAGCATCGGCGACGAGACCGACGCCCTCGGCGCCCTGCAGCTCATCGATATCGGCGATACCGACGACGTCTACTACGCGCTGCGCACGGTGCTGAAGATCGACCGGCGGCACTGGAACGCCTTCAACTTGTTGTTCGATCGTATGTGGCGGCGAGCTCAGGATGAGCCCGGTCGCGAGCCCTTTCCGGTCGCGTCCAGGGAGGCCGAGCGCCCGGCCTTCGAGATCCGGCGCGCCGATCCGTCCCCTGCTGAGGATACCGAGAGCACCGATACTGTCGAGCAGAGCGACAAGACCGAGGGATACAGCCCGGAGGCACGGCTACGAAGCAAGACGTTCGACGAGTGCACGCCCCAGGATCTCGCCGACATGCAGCGCCTGCTCGACCGCCTGGCCCGGCGGCTGGCATCACGGGCGAGCCGGCGCCTGGTGCCCGTGCCCCACCGCGGCATCGTCGATTTGCGGCGCAGCCTGCGCCGCTCGCTCGCCGGCGACGGCGACATCCTCGAGCTGGCCCGGCGCGGCCGCGCCGTGGAGCTCCCGGAATTGGTGTTGCTGTGCGACACGAGCGGCTCGATGGATGCCTACTCCCGCTTCCTGCTCGGCTTTGCCATGTCTCTCAAACGCGTCGCGCCGCGCACCGAGACGTTCGCCTTCAACACGTCGCTGACGCGGCTGACACGTTGGATCTCTCCCTCCAACCTCATGGCCACGCTCGAGCGCCTGGCCCGTGGCGTCGACGACTGGTCGGGCGGCACCCGCATCGGTGCTTGCCTGCTGGAATTTGCCGACACCTGGCTCGACCAGGTGGCGAGCGCCGACACCACGATCATCATCCTCTCCGACGGTCTCGACCGCGGCGACGTCGCGATGCTCGAAGAGGCGCTGGCACGCATGCGCCGCCGCGCCCGCCGCATCCTCTGGCTCAATCCGCTGATGGGCGACGATCGTTACCGCCCCGAGGCGCGAGGGATGAAGGCCGCGCTGCCCTACCTCGACGTGCTGGTGCCGGCGCACAACCTGGCGGCGTTGGAGGATCTGCTGCCGTTGTTGGCCGCCTGAACGCCGGAATCCACGCCACTCCGGCCGGCGGCCGAGCGCCGACTTTCCGTCATCCTCGGAAGTTCGCGCGGGGGCCCTGTATCCTGGGCGGCACACTTCTTACCGGAAAGTTTCCATGAAGATTTACGAGGAGTTCACCGTCGACGCCCCCGCCGACAAGGTCTGGGCGTTTCTCTCCGACCCCGAGCGCGTAGCACGAGCGCTCCCCGGTGCGCACATCACCGAGAAGATCGACGACACTACCTTCAAGGGCGGCATGTCCGTGCGCGTCGGGCCTGTATCCGCCAACTACGAGGGCACCGTCTCGTTCGATCTCTACGAGGAGTCCCGCTCCGCCACCGTGCACGCTCAGGGCCAGGGTGCGGCCGGCATGGGCAGCGCCGACATGAACATGACCAGCCAGGTCACCGAGGTCTCCGAGAACAAGACCAAGGTCCACGTCGATGCCGAGGTCACGATCTCCGGCGTGCTCGCCCAGTTCGGCCGCGGCATGATCGAGCAGGTCTCCAAGAAGATGTTCAAGGAGTTCAGCACCGCGGTGAAGCGCGAACTGGAGACCAGCTAGTGTGCTGCCCGCTCGCGCGTCCTGCACACGGAGTCCTCACGGGCCCGGATATCGCTCGCCACAACGCGGCCGACACACGGTCTGACGAAACGGCCGACGTGCTCTGACGAGGCGCGTGGGGCCGCACGATGATGCCGGAGCCGTGGCCGTCCCAGAGAAGCAACGGCGGTCTGGAGCCGACTCCGAATCGCCTGAACCTGTAGATATCACTTTACAATATCTTTTATTGATATTGTTTTATGATATCTTCGCAACATGCGAGCGATCTCTTTGAAAGTATCGGAAAGCACACTCGAGGAAGCCGACCTTCTTGCCCGCGCTCTGGGCATTTCCCGCGCCGCCTACATCCGACGCGCGATCGAGCGATACAACCTCCAAGCGGCGGCCGAGATCCGCGCCCAACGGCTCGCGGACGCCTCGCGCAGAGTCCGTGCCGAGAGCATGCGGATAAACGCCGAGTTCACCGCCATCGACATGGATCCCGATGCCTGAACGTGGCGAGATCTGGCTCGCGGATCTCGACCCGCGGCGCGGCACCGAGCCGGGCAAGACCCGACCGGTCCTGATCGTTCAAGCAGAAGCGCTGCTGAGGGCCGAGCACCCCGCGACGCTGGTCGTGCCCTTGACGACGCACCTCATCGAGGACGCAGAGCCCCTGCGCGTGCGCGTCGGAAGGACAGATGAGCTACCACGGGACTCGGACGCCCTGGTCGATCAGCTACGAGCGATCGACAACCGGCGGCTGCTGAAGCGGCTCGCGCGTCCCGCCCCCGGAATCCTGACGCGCGTCGATATCGCGCTTCGCGAGGTGATGGACCTCGTCTGACAGGGCGCGGGAAGGGCACACTGTCGGGCGCGCAAGCTGTCGGAGTCATGTCGCGTGCCGTGGGCCGGTAGCTCGGCGTCAACCGGGCCCACCGACGACTCGACGCTAGTGAACGAACCCCAGATCCCCGGGGTCCGGAAACTGGCCGCGCGGCTCCTCGATCTCGCCGAACTGCGCCTCGTACTTGTCGAGGTTGTCCTCGAGTGCCGCGACAATGCGCTTGAAGTGCGCCGGGCTGGTGACCACGCGTGACACCAGCGTGCCGCGAGCAGCGCCACTGCTCGACGGCGTGATCGCGAAGAAGTCGAGCACGAACTCCTCGCCCGTGTGGCTGACCGACATCAGGTTAGCGTAGCGCCCCTTGAGGTCCTCGTCGCCGGCAATGATCTGGATGCTGGCGGTCTCTTCCGGGCCGTCGTCTTCGGGTTCGTCCATGTGCAGCTCCTTTCGCTTTTTCGACGGTAGCACAGCCGAATGTGAGCATCTCGTCGGAATCCGCGGCCTCGCGGCCGTCCCATGAAAACGGGACCTGAAGGGGCCGCGACGGGCGCGGCGCCCCAGCACGAGGAGACCCTTGAGCCCACCGCTGCAGCATCTTGCCGCCACCCCCGCGGGCCCCTCCGCGGGACCTACCCTCCCCTGTCCCTGCGGGCGCGACCACCCCTTGGCCGAGTGCTGCCTGCCGGTTGCCCAGCGATTGCGGCGCGGCGCCGGCGGGCGGCCCTCGCCATTCGACGAGATCCGTGCCACCAGCGCCCTGCTGCTGTGGGGCCTGTTGTCGCGCGAGGCGCCGGACTCGCCCGTTCGGGCGGCGCTCTCCGCGGCGGCCCGGAGGTTCTGGTGCTCTGCCTTGAGTGGCGGGCCGGGGGACGCCACCACCCCCGTCGCCGACGCCGACTCGCCCTGGCGGACACCGGACCTCTCCGGGTCGGATCCCGACCCCGAACAACCCCTGCTCGACCCCGAGGAATCGGCATACGGCCGCGGTCTCTTCGAGCGCATCTGGTGTTCCGCCGATGCCGAGACCCTCACCTGGCTGCTCGGCGCCCTCCCCGCTTTCATCCGGGACGACCCGGTGCTGGGAGAGATCGCCATCGACTGGGTCCTTTGGGACGAGCCCTGGCTCAAACAGCGCCCCGGCGGCCACTGGACCGCCCAATCGACCGGGCTCAGCAGCCGACCGCGCGTCCGCCGCACCTACGAGGCAATCCTTCGCTCCCGGATCGGACTCTGGCGGCTCGAGGAGCACCTACCCGGTCGCGGCTTCCGCCTCGCCGACCGCCTCACCGGCGACCGCACCCTGTTGACCACGAACTCCGACCCTTGGCCCGACAGCGATGAGCGACTGCTGCTGGCCCGCATCTACTCGTTCGGCCCCTGGCGGCTGATCGCGGGCCGCTCTCTGCTCCTGCTGCCCGAAGCCGTCGATTGCCTGCTGGTGGACCTCAACGCCCGCGCCGTCGCCACCAGCGCCCCCCCGCCCTCCGATCCGCAATGGAAAGCCTGGCTCGGCCCTCAGCTAATCCCCCTGATCGCCCGCCAATGGGTCGCCCGGTTGGCCCCACCGCCCCCGGATCGGTATCATGGGACCTACTGCTGAGGTTCCCGTGTGACCGGCACCCCTCTCCCTTTGGTGGGCGCGTAACTCAGCGGCTAGAGTGCCATCTTCACACGGTGGAAGTCGGAGGTTCGATTCCTCCCGCGCCCACTTTCTTCCACGTACTCAGGGTCGACGCGACCTCGCGGTTGACGCCCAGGGCCCCGGGTTCAACGTGGCGCCGCCGACGGCGCCACGATCGGCTACTCTCCCGAGCAGGTGATCGGCGGCCATGGTGGCGCGGCTGATGTAACTGTGCTTGAAGCTCAGGAGCCAGGAGAGGGGATCGACATGGTGTACAAGGTCACGGCGCGGCTCAGACCAGGGGTCGCCGACACCTTCCTCGAGCGGCTGACTGATGGCACGATTGCCGCGCAGAAGCCCGACGGTCAGGAGATCGTCGACTCGATGCGCCGCGCTGTCATCGACGATTCGGGCGACGTGGCCTGGAGCGAGCTCTGCTACTGCCCCACGCCACTGGCGCACGAGCGCCACACGGTTCTCGATCATTTCTTCGACGATCTGACGACGGAAGAAATCGACGCCCACGAGGTATACGTCGGTCGGTCGCTGATGGCGCACCTCGAGGCGCTTGCCAACGAGGAGTCGCCTGGCGGCTGAGGCGGGCGAACACGATGTCTACTCCTGTGACCAACTCCCGAGTTGCGCCTACAATGCAGCCTGCTCGTCACCCGATGCAGAGTCGTCATCTGGCTCTGGAACGACCTTCCCGAGGAGAACGCCGAGGCTTCATGATTTTCCCCGGCGCTTCAACGCCTCGGTGTAGGGTTCGGGTGGGGTGATCCCCTCCGACGAGCACCAGACCTCACACTTTCGGACGCCTGAGACAGTCGCCGCGTCGCCACCTCGAGGGCGCCGGTTCCCTGAGGGTCAGCGCCCCGTCGGCGCCCGCTCCTTCAAATCCTCAAACTAGTTGAGGACGATCTTAAGCTGACCGAGAGTCTCGGCCGCTACCTCACCCATCGGCTCGATCACCAGAAGTCTTTGCCCGTCGGAAGATGCGTCCCACGCGTTGCCCGGCGCGAATCCCGGGAACACGGTCCGCCGATTGGACGGTTCGCCGGTGGCGGCATCGAAGTCGACGGCGAGTATCTCGCGTCCTTTGCGATAGAAGAAGCGGGATGGGTTGTCGCGTGGCCAGACGGGCTGGGTCCCGCGCTCCCCGCCGAGCACCGTCTCGGGCTCGGCGCCCGGGGCGGGGCGTATGCGAAAGATGTCGTGAGTTCCCTGATTGGCGGCGGCGTAGTAGATCCATTCGCCGTCGGGAGACCATACGGGGTGTATGCCCTCCGAGACGAGCACCTGGTCGTCGCCCGCACCTCCCGATGAGACGCCGAACTTGAGAGGGAAGCTCATGCCGCCACGCCAGGATTGCGATTCCCACGAGGAAAAGTATGTGTTTGGAGCATTAATCACACGGTTTACGATGGAATACAGCT
>CAYSHI010000039.1:0-10736 GCA_964430745.1 uncultured Acidobacteriota bacterium
CAACTGACCCAGCAGCGCGACGCCGCCGAGCAGGCACTGACCGGCCAACAGGATCAGATCGCCGCGTTGGAGGGCGAGCTCAGCGGTGTGATGACCGATTTGGACTTGGCGACGCAGGAATTCCGTTTCGCGCGATCGATCTTCGACACACGACGTTGGGAATACGAAGAGGCCGCCCAGCACGGCGGCGACTCCAGCGGCGAGCAAACCGCGATGGAGCAGGCCGAGGCCCGCGTGGCCGAGACCGATGTGCAGGTGGAGATTCTGACGGTCGCGTCGGAGCGTATCCAGGGCGAGCTCGACACCGTTCGCGCAGACCTGATCGCGGCGGAGACAGGCCTTTCCTCGCTGAACCGCGAGATCACGCGTCTGACCGACCGTCTCGATTCGCTTCGATTCGGTCTCGCATGGGCGGTGCGCAACGCTCCCATGCTCGACGCGCTCAACCCGTCGCTGCGCATCCGTCAGGCGGTGATGAACGACCTGACGCTGGACCTCAATTTCGCCGAGGCGCCGCGCGTTGATCGCTGCCAGAGCTGCCATCTGGGGGCGACGAGCGACGCCTACGCCGAGCAGTTACAGCCGTTCGCGAGCCACCCCCGCCTCGACCTCTTCGTTGCCGACACATCCGCGCACCCCGCCGGCGAATACGGATGCACCGTGTGCCACCAGGGCAAGGGGCAGGCGACGTCGTTCTATTCCGCCGTGCACACGCCGGCGAACGAGAGTGAAGAGCACCGCTGGGAAGAAGAGCACGATTGGGCTCACATCGAGCTGTGGGAGTGGCCCATGCGGCCGGTGGCCGAGACCGAAGCTTCGTGCCTGAAGTGCCACATCGGCGACACCTGGATGCCCGACGCCCCGACCTTGGAGTACGGCCTCGGCCTCGTCGAGAACCTCGGCTGCTACGGCTGCCACCAGCTCGACCGGTTCGACGAGGCACGCCGGCCGGGTCCGAGCCTGGAGCACGTCAGCGTCAAGACCACCGCGGAATGGGCCTATTCCTGGGTGATGGACCCGAAGGGTTTCCGCCCGAACACACCCATGCCGAAGTTCTTCAACCTGGCCAACAACGCCGACGAGTACTGGACCGAGCGCAACAAGGTCGAGGCCGACGCGATGGTCGCCTACATCTTCGGGGCCTCGACCGACCTGGAGCTGGAATCCGCACCCGCAGGAGATATCACCCGCGGATCCCAACTGGTCAACGAGGTGGGATGCCTGGGCTGCCACACCGTCGACGAGCCCGGTTCCGAAGGTTTCCCATCCGCTGAAGTAGAGCCGCGTTTCACCGGCTACCGCCAGCAGGGCCCCAACCTCTGGGGCGTCGGCAGCAAGGTCAACGCCGACTGGGTCTACACATGGGTCAAAGACCCACGCCACTACTGGGACGAGACGGTCATGCCCAGCCTGCGCCTCACCGATGGCGAGGCCGGCGACGTCGCCGCCTATCTGATGAGCCTGACCAAGGACGGCTGGGAGAACCCCACCATCCCGGCGATCGACGCGACCCTGCGTGACGAGGTGGTCCTCGAATACCTCAAGAACACGCGCACGACCGTCGATGCCGAGAGCGAGCTCGCCGCCATGGGCGATGAGGAAAGGCGTCAGTATCTCGGCGACCAGCTCATCGGACGCTACGGATGCTACGGCTGCCATGCCATCGAGGGATTCCTCGACCGCGGCCGCATCGGCACGTCCCTGTCCGACTGGGGAAGCAAGGCCGTTGCGCAGATCGACTTCGGCTACCTCGACATCGGTCACTCGCGCGATGCTTTCCTGCGCGCCAAGCTCGCCGAGCCGCGTAGCGTTGATACCGGCAAGATCAAGCTGCCGCAAGAAAAAGCGCGCATGCCGAACTTCGAGCTCACGCACGAAGAGACGGAGGCACTGGCCATCGCCATCCTCGGCTACACCGATGAGGAAATCCCCGACGTCAAGAAGCCGGCGAACACCCCGCGCAAGGTCGCCGCCGAGGCAGGACGAGCCATCGTCGACGACTACAACTGCCGTGCCTGCCACATCATCGAAGGTCGCGGCGGCGCCATCCAGGCGCCCATCGTGGCGCTCCGCGTGGCGGAGGGTTCGGACGCGGCGTCGGCGGCGGCGTACGCTCCGCCGAACCTCAATACCCAGGGCGCGAAAACCCAGCCCGATTGGCTGTACCGCTTCCTGCACGCGCCGACGCCCATTCGGCCATGGCTCGCGGCCCGCATGCCGACGTTCGGATTCAACGACCAGGAGCTGAACGCACTGACGGCATATTTCGCCGCCATCGACGACGCGCCCTACCCCTTCGACGGAAGATTCACCGTTGACCACGAGTACCCGAGCGAGCTTGTACAGGCCGGCGATGTGCTGGCCAACGGGCAGCTACAGTGCTTCCGCTGCCACGTGCAGGGTGGCGTCAACCCGACGGGCACGCCGGATAACTGGGCGCCTGATATGGCCATGTCGGGCGAGCGCTTGCGTTTTGAGTGGTTACAGGATTGGATTATCAATCCGCAGGCGATTTTCCCAGGCACCAAGATGCCGCAGTATTTCACGTGGGATCTCGATGATCCGAGCTTCTTCTCGGCGCCCGATGGGACGCCGGTGATGGACGGCAATACCCGCCAACAGGTCGAGGCGCTTGCGGCGTACATCATGTCCCTAGGACAATAGAAACTCGGAACGCGATGCACCTCACAGCAATTCCGACACATATCACAAATCACCCTACCGACTGATCGAAAATCGCCCCCGACGGCGTCGTAGTCTCAGTCAACTTCCGAAGAGGCGATACCCGCAGCTTCGGCCCACGGAGGAATTAATGATGTACAAGAAGACCCTCACGGCCACACTGGCCGTATTCGCGGCGGTCGCAGTGGCCGCGTGTGGCGGTGGCAGTGACGCTCCCGCAGCCGGCGGCTCGAACGCCGGTAGTGGAGCCGGCAGCGCGCCGGCATCGACCTCCGCGGCCGGTGCCATCGACCCGGCCTCGATCACAGATCCGGGAACCATCAGCGGCACCATCAACTTCGGCGGCGATGCTCCCGAGTCGCAGGTTCTCCAGATGGCGGCAGATCCCTTCTGCGTCACAGCGCACGCGGGCTCCGAGACCATGACGCAGCGCCTGGTGGTCAATGACAACGGCACGGTTCGCTACGTCTTCGTGTACGTCAAGGGCGGCCTCGAGGGGCAGACCTTCACCAACCCCAACGGCGTGGTAACGCTGGCGCAGACCAACTGTATGTACGATCCGCACATGATCGGCGTGCAGACGAACCAGACGGTCACCATCGTCAACAACGACGACACGCTGCACAACGTCAACGCCCAGCCGACCGCTTCCGGCAACCAGGGCTTCAACTTCGCCCAGCCGGTCAAGGGCATGACCAACGACCAGACCTTCGCGAGCGCCGAGGTCATGGTGCCGCTGAAGTGCGACGTGCACCCGTGGATGTCGGCCTACGTCGGCGTCATGCCGCACCCGTTCTTCGCGGTTACGGCTGACGATGGCGGTTTCACCATCGGCGGACTGCCGGCCGGCGACTATGTCATCGGCGCCTGGCACGAGACCCTCGGTGAGCAGGAGCAGAGCGTCACCGTGGCCGCCAACGGCACGGCCGAGGTCTCGTTCGACTTCGGTAGCTGATCCACCTGCAGTTCTCTTCACCCCGGGGAGCCCTGCAGGGCCCCCGGGGTGAAGCCCTTTAGGAGGCCGTGGTGACAGTCCGATGGGTCTGGTTACGGCGAAAAGGGGCCAGACGCAAGGCGCCGCGACGACGGCGATGCGGCGCGCATCGTCGAGGAGCGGCAACGCCGCAGATGGCCTCTTTTCGCCGTAACCCTTCGGGCGGGCGGGGTTGCGCGTAATGACGGCGTTGGACCTCCTTGACGATGCCTACTGCATCGACAGCGTCGGCCCGCCTTGCCCTCTCACGCAACTCCGCCCGCCAGACCCATCGGACTGTCATCACGGCCTCCTAGGGCAGCGCCGCAACGGGTTCCCGACGTTCCGTGCCGGCCTGCGAGTGACACAACGGTGAAAGAATCCAGCGGCGGCCACCCGCGCATCGGCGACTACGTAGAGCTCGCCAAACCGCGGCTCACCATGTTGGTTCTCGCCACCGCCGCCGTGGGCTTCTATGTCGGCTCTCCCCGTAACGTCGACGACCTCGCCGGGATCCTCATGGTCCTCGGCATGATCGGCGTCGTCGGCGGCGGCAACGCGCTCAACCAGTACTGGGAGCGCGATATCGATGCCCTCATGAGGCGCACGCGCAAGCGACCGTTGCCCTCCGGCCGGCTGACGCCCCGCCAGGCGCTGGTGTTCGGCATCCTGACTTCTCTCGTCGGTCTCGCGGTCCTCGGCTTCGGCGTCGGACCCGCGGCCGGGATGACGGCGTTCGTCGCATGGGTCAGCTACGTGTTCGTCTACACGCCGCTGAAGCAACGCACCTCGACCTGCACGTTGATCGGCGCCGTCCCCGGGGCCATACCGCCGCTGGTCGGTTGGGCGGCAGCCCGCGGCACCCTCGATCCGGGGGCGTGGGCATTGTTCGGTATCGTCTTCGTCTGGCAGATACCCCACTTCTTCGCTATCTCGCGTACCTTTCGCGAGGACTATGCTCGCGGAGGCTTCCCCATGCTCGGCGTCCACGATCCCGACGGGGCTGCCACCGGCCGCGTCTCGGCGGCCTACGCCATGTTGCTGATTCCCATCGGCGTGCTGCCCGCCACCCTGGGGATCGCCTCGGGCGGCTTCGTCTGGGGAAGCCTGGCGCTCAGCATCGGCTTCTTCGCCGTCACCGTCTGGGCATTGCAGGCGCTCGGCGCCGGACGTGAACGCTGGGTGTTCATCGGCTCGCTCATTTACCTGACGCTGATGATGACGATACTCGTCGCCTTCCGCCTGCCGACGATCTGACCATGCCCGAGTGGATCCACGCGCTGCCGGGCGTCAACGCCAGTCTCAACGCACTCGGTACCGTGTTCTTGATCGCCGGCTACGCGATGATTCGTCAGCGGCGGATCGACGCCCACCGGGCCTGCATGTTGGCAGCCTTCGGCTGCTCCGTGGCGTTTCTGGCCTCCTACCTGACGTACCACTACCATGCCGGCTCAACGCCCTTCCCCGGCGTCGGCCTGGTCCGCCCGGTCTACTTCTTCATCCTCATCACGCACATCGTGCTCGCCGCCGTGGTGCCGCCGCTGGCAATGCTGACGCTGTGGCGCGCCTTCCGGGAACGCTTCGAAGCCCACGCCAAGATCGCGCGCTGGACGCTGCCGATCTGGCTCTACGTGTCCGTGACCGGCGTGATCGTTTACGTGATGCTGTATCACGTCTACGCCTAGTGGACTGTAACGGAAGAATCGTTAGTGTCGCAGATGGGATTTGCGGACGAGGTCAAGGCGCGGCGAGGAAGGCGATGCGGCGTGCATCGTCGACGAACTGCAACGCCGAGATCGGCCGCAACTGCCCATCTGTCCGTAGGATGGCGGCGAAATGGGGGCGTCTGCGGCGTTGCTCCTCCTTGACGATGCGCACCGCATCGCCGCGTCGGAGCGCCTTGCATCCACCCCCATTTCACCACCACGACACTAACGATTCTTCCGTTACAGTCCACTAGACTCAGCGGACCTCGACGTCGAAGAAGCGGTAGTTCTCGTAGCGCTGCTCCACACGGAAGGCCGCTCGGCCCTTGAGCCTCCATTCCGGCAGCGCGGACGAGATGTCGCCGGGAAGCCCGAATGCCAGCGCCCGCATGCTGAAGTCCTCGCCCGTGAGCACGACCCGGCTGGGCAATCGCACGCCGCGCTCTTCGACGCCGAACTCGGCCTCCATGCGCACGACGAGGCGTCCGTCCCGCGGCACCTGCAGCGTCACCCGATCCTTGTCGATCGCATCGAGCTGTGCGTAGTCGCCCGCCTGCAGCGCCTCGACGCGCAGCACCTGGTACGTTTCGGCGTCGATCCAGGCGCGCCCGAACCAGTCGTTGAAGCCGGCCACAACCGGAGGTACCGGCTCGAACGAGATCACGAGCACCTCGCGGTCGAGGTACGACTCCTCTTCGACGAGCTCGAAACGGTAGTGAGGCTGCAGCGCCTCCTGGAACATGAATGCCCAGGAATACGCCCGCGTCACCGCCACGGGCAGCCCGAGACTCTCCAGCTTCACTTCCCCGGGCTCTTGGCCGGGCGCCACTTCCTCGTCACGGCGTGTTCGGTAGTCACGAAGACGGCGAAAAGTCCCGGGCGAGGAACCTGTGGGCGGATCCTCGAACGTGTAGATGTACCGCAGGTCATAAGCGGAACGGCGGCGGAATCCGCCGCCGGAGTTGAAGGTCGAGGCGGTGATCGTCTCGTCGCAGGAGAACGACAATGCGCTGGCGCGATAGAAGAGCGCCGTCTGCGCGAGGCGATCGAGCGTGCGCGAAAGCACACGGGGATCGGCCGGGGGCCGGGCGTCCGCTGCTTCCCCGACGGCCCGTGGTTGAGCGGCCGGCGGCGTCGCTTCCGTCGGCCGTAGCGGGGGCACGCCCTCCGCTGCGCGAGCCCTCTCGGAATTCCCGGCGACCTCCCCTGCCTCGATAGCCTCGGCCGTCGTCGCCGCCACGCGCGCCGCTTCCTCGTCGGCGCGCCGAGCACGCGCCATCTTCGAGGCCCCCTCCACCAGTCCCGGAACAAGGCGCGCGGCTTGCGCCGTTCGTTGGCGCCGTTCGGCCTCGGTCAGGTGCACGTAGCCGCGCCGCCAACGAGCGGATACTCCCGCCCGCTCGACCTCGACGCGGATCTGATGAGCGGCACCGTCCGGCTGAGCGCGCGGCGGGGCGTAGGTGATCAGGTAGTAACGTGAGGCGTCGGCGTCGACCTCTCGCAGGGCGGCCTCGAACAATCGCTCCTGGCGCCGTACGAGGCGGGCGTCAGGATCCGTGAGCCCGGCGCGCATCGAGCGTATGCCGGGGACAACCGCCGCGACCGGCGCTTTCAGTGCTGCCTGCCCGGCATCCTCGAAAGCGGCCATCAGCGCCACCGACGGCCCGGCGCGCATCAGGCGTACACCGGAGGACACCCAGACCAGCGACGTTCGTCCCTCGACCGCCCAGAGAGCGTCGCAGAACGCTTCGAGAGCATCGAACGAGAGCTCTGCTCTACGCCTCTCCTCGTTCTCGAAGATCCGCATCTTGGCAACCGCCGCTCGGGTGGCGAGGTCCAGATCGAGGGGCTGGCCGAAGGCGTCGACAAATCCCGATGTTCCCCCGTCGGGCGCGGGCAAACCGGACGCCAGCTCGATGAGCTGTTCGGCGCGCCGCGAAGAGGTCAACGGCAGCGCTTCCACGGCAGCGGCCGCGAGGAGGAGCTGCTCGGGGTCCGTGCTCAGCCTGACGATGGATCCGATTCGGCCCGAAGACCCCATTATCGCCTCGGGTGCTCCCGCCGTTCAACGGCCGCGGGGCTCCTCTGACGTGGATCCGACGACCGGCGTCGGCCCACGCGGACCGAGTGCTCGCGCCGCGCTACGAACCGCCCGCCGCCGGAGCTCCGAACTCCCCTTCGGCCGCCACCACGCTCCCCGACTTGATGACGATCGACGGAACGAGCTGTCCGAATCGGTACGGCAGCTCGGCGTATTCGTCGACACCGTAGATCTGCAGATCCGCCTGCTTGCCGACTTCGAGGGTGCCGATCCTGTCGCCACGGCCGACCGCGTAGGCGGCGTTGCGGGTAGCCGCCACCAGGGCCGCTGCGGGGCTCATCCGCATCAGCAAGCACCCGAGCGCCACGATCACCCCCATCGAGTCGACCGGTGAGGTCCCGGGATTGAAATCGGTGGCCAGGGCCAGGGGCACACCGGCCGACTGCAGCCGCGCGGCGGGCGCCTGTCGATGGGCGCCGACGTACAGCGGCACGCTCGGAAGCATGACGGCGATGACACCGGCGGTGGCGAGCGCCGCCATGCCGGTGACCGAGATGAAGTCGAGATGGTCGGCGGACACGGCATCGAGCTCGGCGGCCAGCGCGGCACCATTGGTATCGGACAGCTGATCCGCATGAAGCTTGACGCCGAGGCCGGCTTCACGGCCCTTCTCGAGAACACGGGCGCACTCCCTCGAGGTGAAGGCGCCGACCTCGCAGAACGCATCGGCAAAAGCCGCGCGGTCGGAAAGCGTATCGATCATCTCCTCCACGAGCGCCACGTATCCGTTGCGGTCGTCCGCATACTCGGGCGGCAGAGCGTGAGCACCGAGCAGCGTCGGTACCACCTCCCATGGGCCGATGCCATCGAGGCGGCGAGCGACGCGCAGCAACTTGGCCTCGTCGGCGAGGGTGAGGCCATAGCCGCTCTTCGCCTCCACCGTCGTGGTACCGCAGGCGATCATGTGCTCGAGTCGCCGCTCGGCGCGGTCGGTGAGCTCTTCCTCCGAAGCCGCGCGCGTCGCCGCCACGGTGCTGAGAATGCCGCCGCCGGCGGCGAGGATCTGCTGGTAGCTGGCGCCGGCGATGCGGTGCCCGAGCTCGCCGGCGCGCCATCCGGCGAACACCAGGTGTGTGTGGCAATCGACAAATCCCGGAAGCACGACACCGCCGCCGGCGTCGACGCGCACCGCGTCCGAGGCGACACGCACGGCCGCCGGCATACGGGTCGCCGGGCCGACGTAGATCAGCTCCTTGCCGCGCGCGGCAATGGCGGCGTCGCGGAGCTCCCCGACGCTCTCCTGCGCGTCGCCCGCCGCCGGGCCCGCGCTTCCGTTGGTCATCGTGAGACACGAACGGATGCCGGTCACCACCAGCGTCGCGTGGGGCTTGTCGCCGCCGGCCGCCTCCTGCCGCTCGTCCGTCAACGGCCTTCGCCCGGAAGCGAGGGAAGCTTGACGTCGCATCGCGCGGCAGCATCGATCGCCTCGACGTATCCGGCGTCCGCATGGCGCGCCACGCCGATGCCGGGGTCCGCGGTCAACACACGATCGAGGCGTTCGCCGCGCTCCTCGGTGCCGTCGGCTACAACCACCATGCCGGCATGCAGCGCGTAACCCATACCGACGCCGCCGCCGTGATGGAACGACACCCAGGAGGCTCCCGACACCGCGTTCAATCCGAAGTTCAGGAGCGGCCAGTCGGCGACCGCGTCCGAGCTGTCGAGCATCGCCTCCGTCTCGCGGTTGGGCGAGGCGACCGAGCCGCAGTCGAGATGATCACGGCCGATGGCCACCGGCGCCGACACCTTGCCGTCGGCGATGAGGCGGTTCATGGCTTCGCCGAAGCGGGCGCGGTCGCCATAGCCCAGCCAGCAGATGCGCGATGGCAACCCGAGCTGCGGCACGCGCTCACGCGCCATGTGCACCCATCGGTGCAGTGCCGGGTCGTCCGGAAAGGTGCGCAGCAACTCGTCGTCGAGCGCCGCGAGGTCGGCCTCGTCGCCCGACAGGCAGGCCCAGCGAAACGGGCCCTTACCGTCGCAAAACAGCGGGCGAATGTAGGCGGGCACGAAGCCCGGAAACAGAAACTGTCCCTCGTCGTCGCGGACCGTCAGACCTCCGGCCTCGGCCTGCCCACGCAGGTTGTTGCCGTAGTCGAAGCACACCGCGCCCTGAGCCTGCAGGTCGATGATCGCCTGGGTGTGCCGCATGATGGTCTGCACGGTGCGGCGCTTGTACTCCTCAGGGTCGTCACGGCGAAGCGCGTCGAGCTCGGCGAGGCTGCCCGAGGGCACGTAGTCGAGCAGGTCGTGCGCCGAGGTCTGATCGGTGACCACGTCCGGTGTGACGCCGCGGGCGGCAAGCTCGGCGAAGACGTCGGCGGCGTTGCCCACGAGGCCCACCGATAGCGGCTCGCCCTCGCGCTTGGCATCGTCGATCCAGCCGAGGGCTTCGTCGAGATCCTCGCTCATGCGATCGCAATAACCCTCTTCGACCTTGCGGGCGATGCGTTCGGCGCGCACCTCGACGATGAGGATGGCGGCGCCGGCCATGGTTCCCGCCAGCGGCTGGGCGCCGCTCATGCCGCCCATCCCACCGGTCAATACGAAACGACCTCCGAGGTCGTCGGCGCCGAACTCCCGGCGCGCCAGCGAGACCAGGGTCTCGTAGGTGCCCTGCAGGATTCCCTGGGTGCCGATGTAGATCCAGGAACCGGCGGTCATCTGCCCGTACATCATCAGGCCGAGCGCATCGAGGCGATCGAACTCGTCTTGCGTCGCCCAGTGCGGCACCAGGTTGGCATTGGCGATCAACACACGGGGAGCGTGCTCGAAGGTGCGCGCCACGTACACCGGCTTGCCGGATTGCACACACAGGGTCTCGTCCGGCCGGAGCTTTTCGAGCGCGGCGACGATCTGTTGGTAACAGCGCCAGTTCCTCGCCGCTCGCCCGCTGCCGCCGTAGATGACGAGGTTCTCCCAGTCGACCGCCACCTGGGGGTCGAGATTGTTCATCATCATGCGCATCGCCGCCTCGGCGTCCCAGCTGGAACAACGGCGCTCCGAGCCGCGCGGCGCCCGGATGGGCTCCGACGGCCGCTCCTCCTCGAACATCGGACGACCTGCTCCGGCCTTCACCTCGACCATGGCTTCGTTTCGCTCCTCACGTTCGATCGTGCGCCGGTGACATCCGACGCCCGACTTCCGGCCCCGGCAACTCCCGGCGTCCGATTTCGCGCGCCGGCGGCTCCCGACGCCGGGCTAACCTTTGATCACCCCGAAGGGCTTGAGACGAAACACCTTATCCGAAACGCCGGCGCCCGCCATGACCTCG
>CAYSHI010000040.1:0-7975 GCA_964430745.1 uncultured Acidobacteriota bacterium
AAGCCGCGGGCGACCGCGAGCGGTTCTTCGCGCGCGCTCTCGCCGACGTCACCCGAGCGACGGAGCTGATGCCTCTCGACCCGTCGCATCACGCCAACGCGGGTCGGGTATTGATGAGCTGGGGATCCACGATCTCCGAGGCTGCCGGTCAACGTCGAGTGTGGGTCGAAGCCGATTCCCACTTCGACAGAGCCCTTCAGCTCCACCCGCATTCCGTCGACTTCGCCGCGGAACGCGCCCAACTACGGCAGCTTCTGTCCGCGGCCGCGAACCGCCAGGACGGCGGATGATCCTCAGGAGCGCGTTCGATCGTGTCCGCATCCGCGCCGGACCGGGTTTTGCGGCACCCCTAGACGCTCACGTCGCGAACGGGATACTGTCGCTCGGGGTTGTCACAAGGGCAGGCACAAAACGAAGGTCCCGATATGTTTGCGAGCGAAGCCTGCCCGATCTGTCGAAACCGCATCGAAGGCAAACCCTCCCCCCGGATCGTCTTCACAGGCGTGAGCTCCACCACACGGTTGCCCGACGTTTCCACTCCACGGTGGAGCTTCGAATGCGTCGGCTGCCAGCACGAGTGGCTGGCGGAGCCTGTCTCTCCGTCGCTGAGCGCCGCTCGCCTCTGAACGGGCTCGGCCGCCGTATATCGGTGAATTCGTGAAACCTTTGGGTGCCTGATCCGGTCATACTCAAGGAGAGTTCCGACGACCGCGCCCCGAAGGGATGACCGATGGACAGTGTCTGGCAGGATTTCCGATACGCCGCCCGCGTGCTTGCGAAGAACCCCGGGTTCACGATCGTTGCGGTGCTCGTGCTCGCGCTCGGGATCGGCGCCAACTCCGCCACCTTCACGCTGACCAACTCGCTGCTCTTGCGCCCGATTCAGGCGGATCGGCCGGACGAGCTCGTCGCGCTCTACAGCAAGCACACCGTGCGACCCGACTCCTATCGGGCGTTTTCGTATCCCAACTTCGACGACATCCGCGAGCTCAACACGACGTTCACGCGCGTGATGGCCCATGATTTGACGCTCGTGGGCCTCAACGAGGGCGATGTCACGCGGCGCGTCTTCGCCGAGTTCGCCTCGCACGGTTATTTCGAGACTTTCGGGGTGGATCCGTTTCGCGGCCGCTTCTTCACCCAGGCCGAGGAGGTTCCGGGGAGCGCCATTCCCGTGGCCGTCGTCAGCTATGAGCACTGGCGCAAGGCGGGCTCGGATCCGGACCTGGTGGGCAAGACGTTGACCGCCAACGGGCAGGTGCTCACCGTCGTCGGTATCGCGCCGCGGTATTTCACCGGCCGCACCGCGCTCATGTCGCCGGGGCTCTACCTGCCGTTCGGCATGCACCACTTGCTGATCAACGACATGTTCCAAGATGCCGGCGCGTCGCTCGACGAGCGCGACAGTCACCGCCTGTTTCTCGTCGGGCGCCTGCAGCCGGGCCTGACGATCGAGGAGGCGGATGCGCAGCTCGGAGCACTGGCGGCCCGCCTCGAAGAGGAGTTCCCGGCCATCAACCGGGAGCAGACGATCGTGGTCGGTCCGCTCTCGCGCCTGTCGATCAGCACCGACCCGCCGGATGAGCTCGGAGTCGGACTGATTGCCCTGGTGTTGCTCGGGATGACGGGCATCGTCCTTCTCATCGCGTGCATCAACCTGGCGAACATGCTGCTCGCCCGCGGGGCGGTACGCCGCCGAGAATTTGCCATCCGCGCGGCGATCGGCGGGGGGCGCGGCCGCATTGTGCGCCAGCTGCTCACCGAGGGACTGCTGCTCTCGCTGGTCGGTGGGCTTGCAGGGCTCATCGTCGCCTACTGGGCCAACAGCCTGCTGGCCGCGTCGATCAACCAGTTCATGACGATGAACAGCCTGGCCCTGGACATCGTCCTGAGATCGGTTCCCGACGCCCGCGTGCTCCTGGCAACAGCGGCGTTCTGCATGGTCGGCACGCTGCTGTTCGGTCTCGGACCCGCGTGGAAGCAGTCGCGGCCGGACGTCATGGAGGATCTCAAGCAGCAGGCAGGTGAGGGGAGGAGTCGAGGTCGGTTCAGGGGGTTGCCGACGCAACGCAATCTGCTCGTAGTCGGTCAGGTGGCCCTGTCGTTGGTATTGCTCGTCTCGGCGGGGTTGTTCATCCGCGGCTCGTACGAGGCCGCAGCGGTTGATCCGGGGTTCGGTCTCGATAACGGGATTATCGTCGAGGTCGATCCGAGTCTCGTGGGGTACGACGAGCCCCGCAGCAGGGAGCTTTACCGAGTTCTGCACGAACGTCTCGTCGGGATTCCGGGCGTCGAGTCGGCGAGCGTTGCCGCGACCGTGCCCTTCGGTAGCGTGTCCTCCGGCCAGGGTGTGCGGCGAGCCGAGGATTTGCCCGGGGCTGCTGCCGGTGGCGCCGAGGAGATCGAGACGGTCTCGGCCACCTCGAATATCGTGGGCGCCGACTACTTCGATACGCTCGGCGTCGCGGTGACCCGCGGGCGAAGCTTCACGCGTCGGGAGACCGAATCCGACGCCGGGCCGAAGGTGGCGATCGTCGACGAGCTGTTGGCCGAGCAACTGTGGCCCGACGAGAACCCCATCGGACGGCAGATCGGCTTCGGACGCGAGCGCAGTGTCGACGGTGGCGACGAGATGGAAGTCGTAGGCGTCGTGACGACCGTTCGCGACGACCTCTTTCCCGCCGAGCCGCGGCCCCACGTCTACGTGCCGTTCGGCCAGAGCTTCCAGGCGGGGATGAACGTCCACGTGCGGACATCAGCGACGGACGCGGAGTCGCGCGCGTCGATCATGGAGGCGATACGCCGCGAGATCAGAGCGGTCGACGATCAGGTGCCCATCATGACCCTCAAGACGATGCGGGGGCACATCAGCGGCAGCGCGAGCCTCTGGCTCGTGCGTCTGGGCGCGAGCATTTTCAGCGCCTTCGGGGCTCTGGCGCTCTTTCTGTCGGTTGTCGGCGTCTACGGGGTCAAGGCGTACACCGTGGCGCAGCGCACCCGCGAGATCGGCATCCGCAAGGCGCTGGGCGCTACCTCCGGCGACACCCTTTGGCTGATCGTGCGCGAGGGCTTGATCTTGACGGCGGCGGGGCTGGCGATCGGAATCGTGCTGTCCGCCGGCATCGCGAGACTTCTCAGCAGCATGCTGTACGAGGTGGGGACCTTCGACCCGTTGGCCTTTCTCGTAGCGCCCGCGATTCTGGCCGTTGCTTCGCTCGTTGCGACGTACTTGCCCGCACGTCGAGCCACGCGTATCGACCCGCTGGTTGCGCTGCGCTCCGACTGAAAATTCCGGGACGGAGCAGCTGGAAACCTGGCGCAGCTAGATCTCGCGGCCGGGAAGGTGAATCTCGCGACGGGCAGAATGTCCGGACGCTACTCGATCATCTCCGACTCGAGCTCTTCCTCCACGACTTCGTCGCCGACCACGCTGACGTAGTAGACCTTGGCTTCCTCGCGCGTGCGAACGACGCGTTCGACCTCGTTGTCGACGAAGTAGATGCCGGCGTTGTTGTCGCAGGCGTAGCCGGGCTTCATCTCGCCCGCGAGAATCATGCGCTGGTATGCGGGCCGACGCTGCTCTTCGCCGTCGTAGTGGGGTGAGTGGCTGCCCTCGAGGAAGCCCAAGCACTCGACTTTGGTCAGCTCCTTCGGCCGTGAGTCGGTGGTTCCCTCTTCGAACCAACAAAGTGACCCTGCGCTGGCCCCGCCGAGCACGATGCCTTGGTCCCACGCTGCCCGCAGCGCCTCATCGATTCCCTGGGCCCGCCAGATCGCCTGCTGGTTCAACGTGTTGCCACCCGACACGACGATCCCGTCCATCGACAGCAAGGCTTCTTCCCACGTCTGGTCCATGCGGTAGCTGCTGATGAAGCTCGGCTGAACATGCGGCTCGACGTTGAGCGGCGCGCACATCTGATACCAGCGCAGCGAGCCGGAGTCACGGTCGGCCGATGCCGTCGGCAGATAGCAGATCCTCGGTCTTTCCTTTCCGGTCAGCTCCGCCATGTAGTTGACGAAGCTGGCGCCGAAACCGCCGCCGGCGATGAGGATCTTTCGATTCCGGTTCTGCGGTGCTCGTGGCGCGGGCATCGCCGGGGGGCTGGCGAACGACAGGCTGCCGGTCCCGAGACCGATCGTGCCCAACGTGGATACGGTGAGGAAATCCCGTCTCTTCATGGCCTACTCCTTCCACCGCCGTGCTCCGGCGCAGCGCACAGGGCACCGACGAGTCGAACTCGAGCTTGAGCTCCAACGATACCGTGGTTCAGGCGTCGTGGTCGCCCGGTGGGTCGAGCGGTATGCTTCCGACATGCACTCGAGGATCCTGATGGTCTGCTTGGTGGTGATCGCGGGCCAGATCGCCGCCGTGCCCCCGTTGCCCGGCGCTCAGGGCGATACCGGCCGCGTTCACCTGGCGTTCATGGGCGATATGGGAACCGGTGATTCTCGACAGGCCGCCGTTCGCGATCAGATCGTCCGCGTTGCAGATCGCCTCGATGCCGTGTTCACGATGGGCGACAACATCTACAACAACGGCGAGGCCGAGCACTTCGGGCCTCGTTTTCTCGACATGTACCGGCCGCTATTCGATCGCGGCGTGCCTTTCCACGCGGCCCTGGGCAACCACGACGTCAGGAAGTGCGACGTCGCGCCGGCCGATCCGCTTCCTCGCACCGCCGAGGTGTATCAAAACGATCGGCGCTGTTGGGCGGACCAACAGCTCGGAACCGCCGAGTTCGGCTACCCGCGAGGGCAACGCTACTATTCCGTCCTTCTCGTGGAGGGGGGGGCGCGCGTCGAGGTGTTCGTGCTCGATTCCAATACCCTGGCAAGCGACCAGACCAAGCTCGCGAGCGGCGTCGACCAGGCGCAGTTGGATTGGCTCGATCGGGCGTTGGATGAGTCGACGGCTGTCTGGAAGGTCGTAACCCTCCACCACACGATGCACACCCCGGTGGGCGACGGATTCCTATGGAAGGGACACGGGTCGGAGCTCGGACTGCGCGCCCAGATCACGCCGATTCTCGCCGGCCGTGTCGACGTGGTGTTTCAGGGACACAATCATCTGTACGCTCGCATGCTGCCGCAGCGCGGCATTCGATACTTCGTTTCCGGCGCCGGAGGCAAGAAGCCGTATGCGTTCCGGCCGGACGCAGCGACGGTTGCCCGGGACGATCGAGGCCGGTTCAACCACTTCGTGTACACGCGGGTCACGGAGAGCCATTTCGGGTATTGCGTCGTCGACAGCGACGGCGTCATCCGAGACGGCGGTCGGTTGGCCAAAGGAGATGCGGCGGACACGCCGTTCGACGCGGGACAGTGCCCCCTGATCGAATAGGCACACCAGCGGTCGATGTAACCCGCCCGCGATCCGCCACCGGCTCCACTCGCGCAGGCGGGCGCCGGTGGCTGTCGTTTCCTCCCCGGTGGCGGCCGCGCGAGCGCGCCGAGCCCGCGCGGCGAGAGCGTGGCCTACTGTTCGTTGCGCTTCAGCAGCACCCGCATGCCGTGCTCGGAGACCATCTCGTTGAACGACTCCAGATCCTCGCCGTAAACCGCGTGGATGCTGTCGATCAGCGGTTGTAGCTGCGGCTGGAGATCCTCCCAGCGTTCGGTCATGCCGCTCGAAACCGGCGGGTTGCCGCCCGAGACGGCGCCGTACAGCGTGTTGAACTCGTTATCGAGGCGACCCGGGAAGTTGAGGGCATCCTGCCCGCCCTCGCCCTGGAGCTGGGTCAGCTCGCCTTCGACCGCCTCGAGCGCGTTGCTCAACTGGCGTGCCGCCTGCATGGCTTCGTTGCCGTAGCCCGCCTCGGAGAGCTGCCGGCCGATCTGCATCGCCTGCATTTTGACGGAGCGGAGTTGGGCGAGCTCGTCGTACAACAACTTGGCTGCCGCGCCGACTTCGCGGGCCAGGCGAAGTTGCTCTTCGTAGTCGGCGGTCGACGCTTCGATGCGTGGATCCGGTAGCAGTTCCAGCGGCCGGCTGGCGCTCCAATCGCCCACGGTGAGCCGCACTTCGTAGGTTCCCGGCACCGCCCCCGGGCCACCTCCGCCGCCGAAGCCTCCCCACTGCACGATGCCCTGGGGCACCTCGTAGATCGCCTCCCAGCGGCCGTTCCACGTCGTCCGGTTGACGCCCGGCTTGGGCGAGAGGCCGCCGCCCATGAACTGGGACATGTCCATGCCGCCGAACGAGCCGCCGGAGCGCACCATCTCGATGAACTGCTCGCGGAACTCCGGGGGGACGAACGACGGCACGTTGATCTCTTCTTCGGCGCCTTCGGCGGTCACGCGCCCGCTGCGTTCGAGCACCACCTCACCGTCGGGGCCGACGATCTGCAGCTCGACGGGATCCGTCGTTCCTTCGGCGACCCAGAAATAGACCTGCGGGCCGGGAAGTCCACCCTTGTAGGCGGTGCGTGGTTCGAACAGGTGTGCGGGGGAGTCCATCACCTCGGCCGTGAGCTGCGAGAGCGCCGAGAAGTTGTCCAGCACCCAAAACGCCCGACCCTGGGTCGAAACCACCAGGTCGTCGTTGGTGATGACCATGTCGGTCACCGGGCTGACCGGAAGGTCGAGCTGGAACGACTGCCAGTGCGCGCCGTCGTCGAACGACGCGTACATGCCGAACTCGGTGCCGGCGAACAGCAGGCCCCGACGGTTGGGATCCTCGCGTACGACGCGCACGAAGTGGTTGTCGGGGATGCCGTTGGTACCGTCGGTCAGCAGCGTCCAGGAGGCTCCGTAGTCGTTGGTCTGGAAGATGTACGGCCGGAAGTCCTGCTCGCGGTACTTGTAGACGGCGACGTGGGCACGGCCCGGGTCGTGCGCCGACAGGTCGATCATGTTGATCGTGCCTCCCTCGGGCATGTCGGCGGGCGTGACGGCATCCCAGGTAGAGCCGTTGTCGCGCGACACGTGCATCAGACCGTCGTCGGATCCGGCCCACAGCAACCCCGCCGTGAGGGGAGATTCCTCCAGCGCGAAGATCGTCGTGTAGACCTCGACGCCGGTGCTGTCACGGGTGATGCCCTCGCCGCCGGAGTAGACCTGCTTGGTGAGGTCGTCGGTCGTCAGATCGGGGCTGATGACCTCCCAGTTGATGCCGGCGTCGCGCGTGCGGTGCACGTACTGCGAAGCGTGATAGACGGTGTCCGGGTCGTGCGGCGAGATGCGGATCGGCGCGTTCCACTGGAAGCGGTACTTCATGTCCGCCGCCTGCTGGCCGGTCTGTGTGTCCTCGTAGCTGCGCACGTTGCGGGTAACGCCGGTGTTGCGATCCATGCGGGTGATCGAGCCGCCGTAGCTGCCCGCCCAGATGACGTTCGAATCGCGCGGGTCGACGGCGATGTGGCCGCTCTCGCCGCCGCCGACCGCGTAGAAGTCGGCGCCGCCGCCGAAGAAACCGCCACCGCCCGAGGCTGTCATGGCCGCGGTGCTGTTGTCCTGCTGGGCGCCGAAGACCTGGTACGGAATCGAGTCATCGACGGTGACCCGGTAGAACTCGGCGGTCGGCTGGTTCATCTGCTCCGACCAGCTACCGCCGGCGTTGAGCGAGACGTTGGCGCCGCCGTCGTTGCCGTTGACCATGTACGCCGGGTTGTTCGGGTTCAGCCACAGATCGTGGTTGTCGCCGTGCCGGACCTGAAAGCTGGTCGGGAACGTGCGACCGCCGTCCGTGGACTTGTAGAAGCCGGTGTTCATCGCGTAGACGGTGTCGGGATCGACCGGGTCGGCGTTGATGTGGACGTAGTACCAGGCGCGCTGCAGCAGCTTGCGCTCGGTGTTGACGCGCGACCAGCTATCGCCGCCGTTGTCGGAGCGATAGACGCCGCCACGATCACCGGCCGCTTCGACCAGCGCCCAGACGCGGTCGGGGTTCGGCGGCGACACGGTGACGTCGATCTTGCCCACCACACCGGTAGGCAGCCCGCCTTCGAGCTTCTCCCAGTTGGCGCCGGCGTCCTTG
>CAYSHI010000041.1:0-6408 GCA_964430745.1 uncultured Acidobacteriota bacterium
AGCGCTCGACCAGGTTGCTCCCTCCTTGCCCCCCGCCCTGGGCCAGAGTATCCAGAGGGCGCTCGACAAGTCTCCGGACCGCCGCCAGCAGAGCATGGACGAGTTGCTTACCGCACTGCGATCGGTCGACATGGGCGACGAGGCCCCGTGGCCCGTGACCAGCGGTGCGGCGACCCAGGTGCCGTTGCCCGCACCGCCTGCTCCGACAGCCACCGCCGCGGGCATGCCGACGCTCCTGCGCAACGGATTCGTCGCGGGCCTCGCTATCGCGGCCGTTGCGGTCGCCATTGTCGTCACCGCTTGGGTGCTCGCACCCTCCGCCGAACCTGGCAGCGCAATCGACCTGGCCGCCATGAGCCCGTTCGCGGCCTACGAAACCGGCATCGCGGCCCTCGAGCGCAGTTACCAGCAGGGAAACATCAAGCTGTCGATCGAAGCCTTCGAGAACGCCATCGGCAAGGACCCCGAGTACGCCGCCGCCTACGCCGGGCTGGCGATGGCCCAGATGAGCCAGTACGGTGCACAGAATCGTGACCCCGTCCTCCTCGATCGAGCGATGGCAAACGCCAGCCGCGCCGTCGAGATCGACGGGGTACTCGCCGCCGGCCACGTCGCACTGGGGACGGCATTGCTTCACCGCGGCGACGGGGAGCGAACTCGCGCCGAATTCGATCGGGCGCTGCAGCTCGATCCTCGTTCCGACGGTGCGCTCGCCGGCATCGCGCTCCTGTACGAGGAGCAAGGCGAAACCGACGAAGCAATCGACTACTTCAACCAGGCCATCGAAATCAGGCCTGACTACTGGCGCCATCACAGCAATCTCGGGACGTTCCACTACGGCCAGGGGAGCTTCGTCGATGCTGAGGCGGCTTTCAATCGCGTCGCCCAGCTGGCGCCCGACAACTTCGTCGCGTTCCAGAGTCTCGGTGGGATCTACTATATGACCGGGCGCTCCGACGAAGCGGCGACCGCGCTGCAGCGCGCCCTCGAGATCAGGCCAGATGCCAACGTCTACAGCAACCTCGGCACCCTGTTCTTCTCCGAGGCCCGCTACGACGAAGCGATCGCCGCTTTCGAACGAGCCGTCGACCTGCGCGCGAACCACTACCTGTTTTGGGGCAACCTTGCCGACGCCTACCGTTGGGCGCCGGGTCGCCGCGACGAGTCAATCGACCCCTACCGCACGGCAATCCAGCTGCTGCGCCAAACGCTCGAAGACCGACCAGACAGCGTCGCGCTGAAGTCGTATCTTGCCGAGTATCTGGCCAAGAGCGGCGTGACCGAAGAGGCGCTGGGCCTGACGGCGGACATCCGAGCGAATGCCGATGAAAGCCCGGACGTCTGGTTCTCGCTGGCCAAGACCTACGAGCTCGGCGGTCAACGCGATGATGCGCTCGATGCGCTGCGACGGACGTTGACGTTCGGCTACCCACTCGACGAGGTGGCCATCGATCCTGAGCTCACCGAGCTGCGACAGGACGTTCGCTACCGCGAGCTGCTCCTGGAGTTTCAGAGGTAATGTCGAATCGTGACTCATGGGGACCTTCACCTGGAACAGGAGGGAGACGGGATGGGACAGGACGTTTGGAACACCGAGGGCAAGAGCACCCTCAATATCCGCCCCACTCCGCAGCCCGATCCTGCGCATCCCGACACGCTGACGTTCTGTATTTGGACCGACGACGAGAGATTCGTTGGCGGGTCCGTCTACGAATGGGTCCAGCTCGACTTCGCTCCTGACGGCCCCGATCAAGACGGGTTCCCATTCCACGACGACGACGGCGATGAAATGCGCAAGGGGTTCTCGGGCGCACCTGACAACCCGGCCAACCGCCCGAAAGGCAAGTGGATGCGGTAGAGCGGCGCCTACCGCCTCTTCGCATCGAGGCGAGCCCGCACAAGTGGGGGCGTGCCAGCGCCCCCTTCTCGCGTGCGACTAACGTCCCCCTCCTCGCCTCGCCCGGATCGGGTACGGCGGCTTCACCGGATCGGCCGGCGGATTCGCTTCGAGCTCGGCCAGGATCACCTCGATGGCCTTCTCGAGCTGCGGGTCGCGGCCGGCGATGACGTCGGCGGGTAGCTGCTCGACCTCGATGTCGGGCGGCACGCCGACGTTCTCGACGACGAAGCCGTCCTCGGTCCATATGGCCAGGTTGGGAGCGGTGATCGAACCGCCGTCCATGAGCACGGGAAAACCGAGCGTGCCGACCAGGCCACCCCAGGTGGCCTTGCCCACCAGCGGCCCGACCTCGAGCTTGCGGAACATCCACGGGAGCAGGTCACCGCCGGAGCCTGCCGTCTCGTCGATGATCATCACCTTGGGGCCCTGGATCGAATGAGTCGGTGTCTTGAAGTCGGCACCGTAGCGCGTCGCCCAGTGGCTGATGTACGGCCGCCGCAGCAGGTCGATGTAGTAGTCGGCCACCTGGCCGCCGCCGTTGTAGCGCTCGTCGATGATGATGGCGTCGCGATCCGCCTGCGGGAAGAAATAGCGCTTGAAGTAAACGTGCCCCAGGCCGGTGGTGTTGGGTACGTAAACGTACGCGACCCGGCCGTTGGTGGCCTCGGTAACCTTGTCGAGGTTGCCCTCGACCCAATCGCGATTGCGCAGGTTGTACTCGTTGGCCACCGGCACTACCTGCACCGTGCGCGAGCCGGTGCCATCGGCGTTCGGCCCGACGGTGATCTCGACGATCTTGCCGGAGACGTTCTCGAAGCGGCTGTAGAGATTCTCCGGCGCGTACAGCGAATGCCCGTTGACCGCCAGCAGGTACTCGCCGGCGACGACATCGACGCCCGGCTCGGTGAGCGGCGATCGCAACTCCGGGTTCCAGTTCAGTCCGCCGTAGACCTTCTTGAAGCGATAGCGACCACCGGCCTCTTCGTAGTCGGCGCCGAGCAGGCCGCCCGGCACGAAGTCCGCCTGGATGAGCGTGTCGCCGCCGCCGTTGCGATGATGGCCGACGGCGAGCTCCGAAGACATCCACTGCAGCACTCGATTGAGGTCGGCGCGCGTGGTGAGGTCGTCGAGAAAGTCGGAGTACTTCTCTCCCATCGCCTCCCAGTCGGCGCCGTGCATGTTGGGGTCGTAGAAGTAGTCGCGGTTGATGCGCCAGGCCTCGTTGAAGATCTGCCGCCACTCGACGACGGGATCGATCTTCACGGAGATATCGGCGATGTCGAGGCGGCCTTCGGCGGGGTTGATCTTGCCGGCGTCGGCGATCAGGTAGTCATTGCCCAACTGCACGAGGAGTTTCTTGTTGTCCTGCGACAGCGCGTAGCCGTTGAGACCCTCTACCAGTGTTTCCTCATCGCGCGACGAGAGGTCAAAGCGCCGGAGCGCGACACTCCCGCCACCGAAGGGTCCACCCCCGACGATCTCGACGTAGTAGATGTGGCCATCGTCGCCGGCGCTGAGGCCGACATGATTGCCGACCGGGATCGGCAGGGCGATGATGCGCTGGTCCAGATTGTCGAAATCGACGCGGACGGCCTCCGCCTCGGCGCCCTCCCCGGTCGATTCGTCGGCCGAACGGCCGCCGGCCTCGCCCATCGCGCCGTTGACACCCGCCCCTGTCCCCGGGCCGGCGCCCGGCGGCGAATCTGACGAATCGGCGTCGCCGCTCCGCACCGGCTCCTCGTCGCTCTCGGCTTTCAACGGCGACTCCTCACCCTTGGCAAGCACCGCGACGTACACGGTGTTTTCCGTCTCCATGTCGGCGTTGGACATGGCGAACCACTGGCGCACGGGGCCGGCGTCGGTCGAGGAGAGGAAGTACAGGTACTTGCCCGAAGCATCGAACACCGGCTCGCTGGCGTCCGAGAGCCCGTCGGTCACCTCACGTGAGCTGCCGTCCGCGACGGAGTACAGCCATACCTGGCGAAAATCCGCCGTGGTGGCCTGCGAATAGACAATCCAGTTGCCGTCGGGCGACCAGGAGTGGGCGATGGTCTTTTGCGGCCCGTACTGCGGCTCCTCCATGATCTTGGTGGTCGCCCCGGAATCGACGTCGAGCAGGTAGAGGCTCCAGGAGTTGTCGGTGTAGCTGATCTTGCTGCCGTCCGGCGACCAACTCGGGTCCTCGTAGAAGCCGTTGCCTTCGAGCTCGAACGTGCGCGGCTGACCGCTGCCGTCCTGCGCGGCGATGTGCAGGCTGTACTCGCCGCCGGCGTCGGAGAAATAGGCGATCGAGGCGCCGTCGGGCGACCACGACGGGTTGCGCTCGTGCACGCCCGCGGTGCCGGTGAGGTTGCGGGGGTCGCCCTTCTCGGCCGGCACCGTGAAGATCTCGCCGCGGTATTCGAACACCGCGCGTTTGCCCGTGGGCGAGATGTTCATGTTGCGGATATAGCGGGCGCCGCTCACCCATCGCGGGCGCACCTCCAGAAGGTCCGCGGGGACACCGACCGTCAGCTTGGTGCCCGTCGGGCCGGAGGCGCCGTCGCTTCGACCGGCGCCAGGGCCGGCAGGGTCGAAAGTGTGCAGGTAGCCGGCCTGCTCGTAGATGATCTTGCCGGCACCGTGCGAGGCCGCGAGGATCGGAAAATCATCGTGAAAGGTGAGCTGCTCGACCGCTCCCGAGGTGACGCCGTATCCGTAGAGGTTGAACTCGCCGT
Source organism: uncultured Acidobacteriota bacterium (assembly GCA_964430745.1). Lineage (GTDB taxonomy): Bacteria > Acidobacteriota > UBA890 > UBA890 > UBA890 > CBDCGW01. The sequence continues at coordinate 4,618 of CAYSHI010000041.1, forward strand.
TGCGGTCCGAGAGGAAGTACACCTTGCCGCCGAACCACATCGGATCGGTGTCGTTGGAGCGTCCCTCCGGCTGCGGGATTTCCTCGACCGAGTGATCGGCCGTGTCGTATAGCCACAATCGCGAGTGGGTGCCGCCGCGGTAGTTCTTCCACTGACGAAAGCGCTCGCCGAGCGGCAAGTAAGCCATGTGCGAGCCGTCGGGCGAGTAGGTCGCCTTGGCCGCGTTGGGAATCGGCAACTGCTCGGGCATCCCGCCGTCAACCCGCACCGTGAAGAGCTGCGTGTACCGGTTCGTGTGCACCGCTCGGCCCGAGGTGAACAGCACCTGCATGCCGTCGGGCGTCCAGTCCTGCACCACGTCGGCGTTGGGGTGCCAGGTCAGGCGGCGCGGGATGCCGCCTTCGACGGGGACGATGAACACATCGGTGTTGCCGTCGTATTGCCCGGAGAAGGCGACCCACTGCCCGTTGGGCGAGAAGCGCGGCCGCGACTCGGCGCCGGCATGTGCGGTGAGGCGACGCACACCGGTTCCATCGATCCCGGCGCTCCACAGATCGCCGGCGTAGGTGAAGGCGATGTGGGTGGCGCTGATCGCCGGCTCGGCCAACAGGCGGGTGTCGTCCGGGTTGGCCTCGGATGCCGATCGACCGGTCGCCGGATGGGCAACGGCGACACTGAGGATCAGGAGGGTGACGAGTCCGGCGAGCTGCCAGGGGCGCTTCATGGTGTGCACCTCGGTCAATGTTGCGACGATGAGAGAACCGACAGGCGGATTCTAGTCGGAGAAGCGGCGAAGCTCACCTTCCGCGTCGTCGAGCTCTGATCGATCGACGCAGAGCCCCCTCGCCGTCACCTCTCCCCGAGGCGCATCCTCTCCGCCTCCGTCTCGAGCTCGCGCAACATCTCCTGGAACTCCGGCTCGCCGCGGAGCGATTCGTAGTGCGGCTTGTGGCGGGCGCGCCACCAGCCGCGACGCCAGCCCTGATCGATCGCCGCTCGCAGGGCGGCGAGCGCCTCAGGCACCCTACCCTGCAGAGCGTAAATCTCGGCCGGCTGCTCGCGAAACCTCGTGCGACGAAGCTCGGTGGTCTGCGACTCGATGAACTCCATGCACCGGCGCAGCAGGATCTCGGCGCGGCCGTCGTCGCCGGTGTACTTCAACACAGCCGCGAGGTCGATGGCGGCATCGAGGTTGAACCGATTGATGTCCGGGTCGCCTTCGACCAGGCGCGGAAACGCCCGCGTCGGAAAGACCAGGGCGTCGTCCGGTTCGCCGGCGAGCACGCCGAAGTAGCCGAGGGGAGCGTATTCGTAGTACGGCCGGTCGAACTGGGCCAGGTATCCCGCGATCCGGGCCGTCTCCGCCAGTCGCCGGGCGAGCTCCGCGCCTTCAGCGTACAGGCCGGCGTGCATGTCCAGGTTCAGGCGGGCGACGAGCGCCCACCGGTTGTCGGGCTCCAGCGCGAGGGCCTCATCGACCCATCTCTCGGCGGCAACCCGGTCGCCGAGATCGAGGGATAGCTGCGCGAAAAGCGCCCGTAGCCGGGCATTGTCCGGGCCTCTGTCGGTAGCTTGCTCGTACCAGGCGACCGCCCGGTCGGGCTGGCCCAGCACGTCCCAATACACCTCGCCGATGTCGGCGTAGCGCCCGGCTTCATCGGGAACGGCCTCGATGATCGCAGAAGATTGCTCGATCGCCTCGTCGGTCCGGCCGACGGCAGCGTATGCCCCGGCGAGGTTCTGGCGAAACAGGCTTGTCTCGGGGCTCAGCTCGACCGCCTTTTCGAACGA
>CAYSHI010000042.1:0-16044 GCA_964430745.1 uncultured Acidobacteriota bacterium
GTCATCACGCGCTCCGGGACGAACGACTTCAACGGCACGGTCAACGCCTACTTCAAGGGCGATGCCCTCTCCGCCGATCCGCAGCGCGAGAACGGCTCGAAGGCGCCGGAGGATTTCAACCAGCAGCAGTTCGGCGGCACGTTCGGCGGCCCGATCAAGCGCGACGAGATCTTCTTCTTTACCTCGGTCGACTTCCAGCGCCGTCGTTCCACCAAGCAGCAGAATCTCGGCCGCATCGAACCGCGGGTCGTGGACGCGCTCGCGGCGCTCGGCTCACCGGACGAAAATGCCCCGATCGATCGCACGCAGGACGCGCGCGTCTTTCTCGGCAAGGTCGATTGGCAGGCCAACGCCGACAACCGGCTCAGCGTGCGTTACGCCTACACCTGGTCGGAACACGAGAACGGCACCTTCGACGTCGATTCATGGGGTACGAGCGCCAACGCCGTCGAGCAGGGCAACTCCAACGCGTTCAGCGGCTCGTTCATCTCGACGATCTCCGATACCACCTTCAACGAGTTCCGCTTCCAGTTCGCCAAGGAGAACCGTCCGCGCGCGTATAACGGCCCCAACATCATCGGCCAGGAACGGCCGCTTCCGGATACCGCCTTCGACTTCGATCGGCAGTATCGCTTCGGCCTGCCGTTCTTCATTCCGGTCGACTACTACGACACGCGGATCCAGTTGGCGGACAACGTCACCCTGCTGAAGGGCGATCACCTGATCAAGATCGGCGGCGAGTGGAACCGCACCAACGCTTTTCAGACGTTTCGCGGCTTCTTCAACGGGCGCTTCATCTTCACCTCGACCGAGGGCTTCCTGAACTACGTCGAGAACTCCAATTACATCGAGTGCGCCGACGGCACAAGCAACACCACGGGCCAGTGCGGGCCCGGCGTCGATGCCACCGGGCCGATCGATACCTACTTGCAGCAGCTCGGTGTGGGTAGCATCAGCGCCGAAGAGGCCGGCACGCAGGACATCACGCAAAACGAGATCGCCCTGTTCGTGCAGGACGCCTGGCAGGTCAACGATCGCCTGGCTCTGGACCTGGGCATCCGCTGGGAGTCGCAGATCCAGCCGTCGCTGATCACGCCGATTCCGGATCTCTTCTACTTCCCGTTCATCGGCCAGACCCGCGACGGGCAGGAGTTTCCCGGCGACGGCACCATCCCGTCGGACTACAAGTTGTTCCAGCCGCGTGTCGGTATGTCGTGGGACCCCCGTGGTGACGGGCTCTCGGTTATCCGTGCGTCGTTCGGCATCTACAACGCGCGCGTCCCGGGCCTGAACCTGGCGTCGAGCCGCTCGACGGACGGCAGTCGTGGGCAGACGCTGTTCCGCAACAGCTTCACCGGTGAGGCGGGCATCCTGCCGCCACCGCCGGCATATACCGATCTGATCACACAGGAAGAAGCCGGCGATCCCTTCCAGCCGGGTGTCTTCGTCTTCGACAAGAACTTCCAGAACCCGGACACCTACGCGTTCCACGTCGGCTACGAGCAGGAGGTGGTCCCGGACCTGTCGCTGGGCGGTAAGGTCAGCTACAACAAGACCGAGAACATCACGCGTTTCACCAATCGCAACGACCCGCTACTCGGCGCCGTCTGGTCGACCGGTCTGACCGGTCCGGACGACCCGAACGGCGTGGGCACGCTCACCGTGATCGAGTCGAGCGCGCGCAGCCAGTACGTCGGGCTGACGTTCACGGCGCGCAAGCGGATGTCGGACAACTACATGTTCGACGTCAACTACACGATCTCGCGCGACAAGTCCGACGACGACAACGAGCGCGACCCGTTCAGCTTTCGCTATGCCAAGATCACCGACCTGGGGCCCGAATACGGCTACTCGGACCGCGATCAGCGGCACCGGTTCAACGGCTACTTCCTGACCATCCTGCCGTACCAGGTCAACTTCAACGTGCGCTACTCGTACCGTTCGGCGCAGCCGTTTTCGATCACCGAGACCGGCGACCCCGCCAACCAGGCTTCGGACCGGATCAACGCCGACGGCTCGGTGACGCAGCGCAACCTGGCGCGCAAGGACAACGCCTTTTCGTCCCTCGATTTCCGCCTGTCGAAGTTCTTCGATGTCGGCGACATCCAGATTGAGGCGATCCTCGACATCTTCAACCTGTTCAATTCGGCCAACGTCCTGCAGCCGCAGACGACGAACCTGGTGTTCAACTTCGACGGCACGGTGCAGGCCGGTGCCGGCCAGCCCCGTGAAGCGCAGATCGGTTTCCGGGTGATTTTCTAGGAGGCGGGAGTTCGGCGGCCGAGAGGCCGCTGCTTCGCCCAGGCCGCTCGGGGGGCCCCGCAAGGGGCCCCTCATCCCTTTTGGGGGTGCGCCTTCTCTTGCCGCGCCGCCTCAGCGTCGGATCAGGCCGACGAGGTCTTCGGGCTTCTCGACGGTGTAGTCCGGCTGCGAGGGCCAGACACCGAACTCGGCGCCCATTCCATAGGCGGCTCCGATGGCAAAGAAACGGATGTCGATGCCTTTCTCCGCCAATGTCCGGTTGGCGTTGCGGGCGCATTCAATGTCCATCTGGTGATCCCCCACGTACACGACGTGCCCGGGCTTCATGGCCGTCAGGTGCTCGAGGCACATCAGCAAGCCGTCCGGCGCCGGCTTCTGGCGGGCCGCGGACACCTCCTCGTAGCCGATGACCAGCTCGAACTTGTCGAGCAGACCCTTGCTTTCGAGCGATCGCTCGATGTTGGCGCGGGAGTTCATCGATACGATGCCGTGCGGTAGCGCTCCGAGCTCGGCGAGCGCCGAGGCGATGCCCTCGTAGACCGGTGCGACCGTCGTGTCGGCAAGCTGATACTCGGTCCACAACCGGCCGGCTTCGTGAGTGTCGCCGGCGCTCATGCCGAATTCGTTGATGTAGAGCTGCTGCCAGTCGTGTGTGCGGTGGAGCGCGCGCGTATAGGCCTCCAGCGAGCGTAGCCCCTCGATCTGCCCGGGCTCGGTGCCCGTGAAGCGGCGCACGATGTGCCGGGTGATGCCGAGGTTCTTGGCGCGCGTGTCGACGAGGGTGCCGTCGTAGTCCCAAATCACGGCGGTAACAGGACGGTCCTCGATCATCGCGGTGGCGACGGGGCGCTTTTCGGTCATGGTTCGGGCGCGGCTCTTCTCGGATTCAATCTCTCTTGATGATTCCCTGCAGCCATTTTCCGAGGCCCCGGCCGGCGCTCTGTTGCAGCGCCGCGAGAAGGGCGTCGGCGTCGGGGGCGACCCGTGGCTCCTGGACAGTACCGCCGATGACCACGGGAATCGACACCCAGCCGGTCTCGTCCGTCAGCGCGTCGACGATGCCGTCGGAGAAATCTCCCTGCCAGCGCCCGAGGTCGAGCTCGTCGCGTGGGACGTGAACTTCAGCCCGGCCGTCCAGGCCGCCCGCTGCATCGAGGTCGCCGGACGCCTCGACGCGCATGAGCGCGCTGACGATCTGGAAAGGTGCGATCCGCACTCGATCCTCGCCCAAGGTGAAGTCGATAGTCGTGGCCTCGTAGCGCAGGCCGGCGAGCTGCAGCCCGAGCAGGTCGGCGACCTGATCGAGTGCCGGAAGATCGGGAATGCCGCCCGCAGCGAGCGTTACCCGGCCCTGTCCGACCACGCTCGAGCTGTCCGGGCCGGCGCCGGCGGCCTGCATCTCGAAACGAGCGGCGCCCAGGGGGCCGGCAGACTCGATGCCGAGCATTCGATTGAGGTCGAGATCGTTGCCGGCCAGGGACGCCTGATACGTGTACGGCACGCGATTCATGTCGACCACCAGCTCCTCGAGGCTCACCTTGCCCTCCGGCGACGTGAGCACGAGATCGCTTACCGTGTATATCCCGGCTGTGGCGGTCAGCTGCGCCCGGCTGCCGGAGGCGACCCGATCCGCGGCGTGGACCTCGCCGACGTCGAGGTGGCCGTGCGCCGACAAGCCGACCGCAACCGAGCGGGCGAGAGCATCGACGTTGATGTCGCTGACCTCGGCGTCGAGATTCGTGACCCTGGTGGTCTCCTCGCCGCTGGGCGAGAGGATGACGAGCGTGCCGTCGATAATCGACGCGGCGTGAACGACGACGTCCCGGCCCACGACGGGGCCGGGCGCGGGCGCCTGCCCCATCGCGATCGGTATCACGCGGTGATTCGGTGTCTTCGACGTAGCCCGTCTGACGCGGCCGCTCGTTTGCGGCGCGGCGTTCCACCAGGCAACGGGAGCGCCGCCGGGCTCCGCGTTCCACCAGGCAAGGGAGGCGCCACCCGGCTCCGCGTTCCGAACCTCGATCAACGGACTGTCCATCACCAGTCGATCGATGACGATGTCGCCGAACAGCAACGGCCACAACCGGTGCTCGAGCACCACCTGGTCCAGCGTCGTGACCACCGTTCCGGAGGCGATCTCGGTCGTCGCGACGACTTCGTCCATGACGATGCCGCGTCGCAGGTGAAGTCTGAAACTGCGTGCCTGCAGCGTGATCCCGGCATTCCTGCCGGCGGCATCGAGAACACGCTGTCCCAGGCCGGGTGCGTCGAACTCGACAAAAAGCGTAGTCGTAACGAGCACGCCGAGCAGGGCGACGGCGACGGCGAGCGCGATGCGGAGCTTTTTCACGGGTGAGCCTCCTGTACGCCTCGATGGTCGCCCACCGAGGTGGGGCAAACAAGTGCAGGGGGCTGTATCCGGCGATCGAGGGATGTGCGAGCGCCGAACGATCATCGGACGCCGCGCCGCCAACCATGGGAGGCGTATGGCTCAGGGATACACGACGCCCTCCGGCGTCTCGAAGCGGATGCTCTCGACCCCGAGAGTTCGGCCGGCCGGGCCCTCTATGCTCATGCGCAGCCATACCGGCTGGGAGGATGCGAGACCGTCGGGCAGGGCGACGCGGATCTCGCGGGCGCCCGGGGTCAGCTCGATCGGTGGCAGGCGTACCTCGCCGATGCGGGCGCCCCATCGGAACACGGCGCCGTCGGGAGCCGGCTCTGCAAGCTCGACGATGATCTCGCCGCGCACCATCCATCCGGCGAAACGACGTTCCAGATCGCGGCCGTCGCCGCCGTTGCGCACGCGATAGACGCGTCGGTTGCCGAAGCTGCGCTCGAAGGTCCACCAATCGGCGATTCCCGGCAGGATTTGCTCTGTCAGCTCGCGCTGGGTGGGCCGATCGAAACGGTCGAGGTCGACGACGACATAGCGGACCGGAAAGCGATCCCGCAGCAGGTTCAAGAACGCGGGACCGGGTGGCCACTGTCGAGCCAACCCGTGCAGCTCTCGAATGTCCTCCGGGTGACGCCCGTTGTGCCCGGTCACCCGTTGCTTCCAGTGGTAGGTCGAGAGCCACTGGCCGGGCGCCGTGTCGTCCATCAGGCGAGCAATCGGGTACTCGAGAATGCCGAAGTCGCCGGGTTGCTCGGCAATCCACGTGTACAGGCCATCGTCAGGCGCGGGGACGTCGTGCAAGGGCAGGGGGTTGCCGGTCGTCTCCGCCACCATCACGACGACCAGCAATGCAGCGACGGCCGCTGTTCGAGGAGGAGCAAAACGACGCCGTGTCAGCAGCCAGGCCGCGCCGAATCCGATCAGCACGGCGAGAAACGCCTGCCCGAGGATGGCGGCGCGGAAGGGGCCGCGCAGCGCGGAGGCTCCCGGCACCCACAGGTAGATCCACTGGTAGGGGAGTGGTGGGCCCTGGTACCCGAAGAACTTCAAGCGCGGTCCGAGCGCCATCAGGAAGGCGAACGCGGTGATCGCGGCGTACGCGCGGACCATCCGCGGGGAGGCCGTGAAACGTCGCCAGGCGCCTCGGACGAGCGCCGGGAAGGCCCGCCCTTCGGCGGCAACGATCAGCACCAATGCCAGCGCCCCGAGGCCCGTCAGCCAGCTCGTCGGCGCCGCGGGTCCGGCGCGAAACGCCGCCGTTTCCCGATGGTGTTCCACCAGGTGGTGCGACAGGACGAACAGAAACGCGGCCGCGGCCAGGTAACCGAGAGTCCTGCTCAGGCGCCGCGCGGCCGGGGCGATGGCCGCGCCGGATGCGACGGGGAGGCCAGCCCGACCCATCACCTCGTCCCCGCTCGGCGGCTCCTTCGCCGGGAGGGTCGCGGTGGCCGGATCGTTCGGCGTGCGTCGGCCGAACAACGCCGCGAACACCAACAACGTGGCTACGGCGCCCGGAAAGAACGGCGTAGTCAGCGGGTCGAGTGCCTCCGGCACGAGGAAGCGCGACCAGAAGACGCTGTCGAGGATAAAGAACTCGGCGACGTCCGCCGCCCCGGCCACCTGCAGGTCGAACGAACGCGCCGGCTCGTCACCTCCCGTCCAGGCTCCCAGGTAGGGGAGCAGCAACGGAAGCGCCAGCGCCGCGGAGACCAACGCCGCCATACCCATTGTGGCCACACGTCGACGGTCGACGGGATGCCGCCCCGCCCACCAGATGGCCGGGACGCCGAGCACCAGCAGCAGGGGCAGATAGACCGTGTAGTAGGCGCTCACCAGGCTGGCCAGCGTTACCATCACGCCGGCCAGAACGGCGCGTGCCAGGTTGGGGCGCTCGAGCAGGCGGTGGAGCGAGAGCATCGCGAAGGGCACCCCGTGCAGCGCGATGGTGTTGACGTGGGCGAGGTTCCATCGCTTGGCTGGGAAATAGCAGCCGAACGCCCCCGCCAGCCAGGCGGCCCAGGGATTTCCGGTCAGGTGCCTGACAAGCAGAAACGTCCCCCACCCTCCGAGCACGAAGGTGAGCAGGAAGGCGGTGTTGTAGGTGATCACCGGGTTGCGCGTCAGTAGCCACACGGGCACGACCGGCAGCGCCTCCGGAACCATATGCTCGGTGTAGGCGAGGGTGTCGGCGTGCGGAAAGAAGATGTTGGCCTGGAACAGGTCCCAGGGCGCGCGCAGCAGCCGGCGAGCCGTCCAGTTGATGATCCAGGCGTGCAGGAGCACGTCCACCCGCTCGCCGCGCGGCAGGGTCTCGGCGAAGCGGAACGCCAGCGGCCTCACGTGGACGAAGGCGATGATCACGTAGCTGGCCAGGACGGCCACGTGAACTCCGAGGCGACGCCAAAGGGGTGGTTTCGCGTCGGTCGCCGGGGTCATCTACGAAGGGGGGATGCCGAAGCTCGTGTCGGCAACGGCAGCCCAGGTCACTTTCACTCTCCACCCGTGTCGGTTCCGACTCCACCCGTGTCGGTTCCGATGCTCGGAGGGTCGAACGCGGACGGAAAGACCTCCGAGGGTACGCGTGACCTTGCCGCGATCTCGATGAGCTCGGCGAGAACCTCCGGCCGCTGCTCGGCGAGGTTGTTCTGCTCGCCGACGTCCTCGGCCAGGTCATAGAGCTCGACATCGACGATCTCGCCTTCGGCGTTGGCACGTCGATAGAGCTTCCAATCGCCCGCCCGTACCGCCTGCTGGCGCCCGAGCTCCCAGTACATCACGTCGTGCTCGCCCTGCTCGCCTTCGCCGAACAGCGTGGGCGCGAAGCTGATGCCGTCGGTGTCTTCCGGTGCGTCCCCGCCGACGACGTCCATGACCGTCGCCAGCACGTCCCACTGGGCCGAGAGATGGTCGGTGACCGCGCCGGCGTCGATGCGACCGGGCCAGCGGGCCATCATCGGCACGCGGATGCCGCCCTCATAAAGTTGCTGCTTGCGGCCGCGGAACACGCCGTTGCCGTCGAAAAACTCCAGGTCGCTGCCGCCCACCCATGTCGGGCCGTTGTCGGAGCTGAACATGATCAGGGTGTTGTCCTCGAGACCGAGCTCGGCGACCAGATCCATGATGCGTCCGACGTTCCGATCCATGCGCGTGATCATGGCCGCGTACGCCGCCCGTGGGGTGGGGTGGGGCAGGTAGCTGCCGCCGAGGTAGGGCTGCTCAGGGAACGCATCTTCGTACTCCGCTAGCGAATCCTCGGGCACCTGGATGGCGACGTGAGGCACGATCGTGGGGTAGTAAAGAAAAAACGGCCCTTCGGCATTGTCACGAATGAACTGCAGCGCCTCGTCGGCGATCATGTCGGGCGCATAGGTTGTGCCCGCGAAGCGTCCGTAGTCGGCGAGGTCGTCGAACGGAGCCTCGATTTCCTGATGGGCGGCGAAATACTCGTTGCCGGCGAGCATGTCCTTGTCGCCGTTGCGCCACAGGTGCGTCGGGTAGTAGTTGTGCGCCACCCTCTGGCACAGGTAGCCGTAGTAGTGGTCGAAGCCTTGCGCGTTCGGGTGTCCGTGGTCGTCGGGACCGCCGAGTCCCCATTTGCCCATGGCGCCCGTCGCATATCCCTGTTGTTGCAGGATCTCGCCCAGCGTCTGCTCCTCGGCGGCCAGCGGCCACTGCCCCTCGGGCTCGTCGGGGCCCCATCCGCCGAGCTCCTTGTTGTTGCGGATATAGGCATGGCCGCTGTGCTTCCCGGTCAGCAGCACCGAGCGCGACGGCGCGCATACGGCGCTGCCGGAATAGTGCTGCGTGAACCGGATTCCCTCGTCGGCGAGCCGGTCCAGGTTGGGCGTGCGGATCTTGTCCTGCCCGTAGGCGCCGACCTCGTTGTAGCCGAGGTCGTCGGCGTAGATGTAGATGATGTTGGGGCGCGTGGGCTCGGGCGCCGCCGGTTCGGGCTGCGGCTCCGATTGGCAGCCGGCGGTCAACAGCAACGCGCCGGCGGCGAGCACTGAGGCGAAGCGGGGAGGTGTCATGGCTAACCCCGGGGTGGCTCTTGGGAGAAGAGGGCGATGCGCCGCACTTTATCGCCGGCAGCCGCCCGGAGCAACGAGCCTCCCACAGGCGAGGCCCTCTCGCGCGGCTGATCCTGCGCGACTCGTCCCGCACTGCCGCCGCGCGCAGATGATGCTGAGCGTCACGCCGCGCGACCCGGCAGCGCCCAGCCGATGCCGCACGCCTGGGGCGGAGACCCCGCAGTGCCCCGCTGATTCGGGTCTACAGGCGCGGCCGCACCGTGCCCGCCTGATGCTTCGTCCCTATTGCCGTACCTGGTACCAGTTGGTAACGTCGGCGCCGGTGACGAAGAGCATCGGATCGCCGCCCGGCATCCCGGGCGGCAGGTTGGCGCTCAGGTTGGCCGCCTGGAAGATGCGCGGCACGTTGTTGCCCATGTCGAAGAACCGGGTCACTATCGCGCCGGCGATGCGGCTCTGCTTCCTGATCGTCGTCTCGTTCTGCGCGTACAGCGCCGCCATGACCTTGACGAACGTCTCGCCGCCGCCGGTGGCGATGTTGACGTCGTTGTCGGCGATGATCCCGAGGTTGTCGTAGGTCATCGTGCCCGTCTGCAGGTAGTTGTCCTGCGGCAGCACGTCGTCGTGGATGGCCACGTCACCGACCGCGAACAGCGTTCCCGTGCCGTCGTATTGGATCGGGTCGTTCTTCTTGGCGAGGTCGAGGTTGCCGTTGACCCGGACGATGCCGCTGATGGTCATCGTGTTCGTTCCCTGGTTCCAGTCGATGCTGCCGAAGGCGTTCGAGTGATTGAACGACGGCGTGTCGACCGAGATGTTGCTCTCGACGATGGTGAGCGAGTTCGTATCGAGGAAGAGACGGTGGGTGGCGTAGTTGGTCGCCGTCGGGGCGTGATAGTAGGGATCGGCGAGCGTCGGGAACGGCATGCCGGTGGCGTCGTACCCACCCTCGTCGACGGGGTTGACCTCCGCCGAGCCCGACAGCGCGATTGGTGCGTCGGAATAGACGCCATCCACCTCTTCCATGAAGTTATTACCGGTGACGTCTTGCTCGCCCCACACCACGCTGCCGCTGAGCGATACATCGCCCTGCTCCACGCGCAGCTCGGCGCCGAGGCTCTGCACGACCTCTCCGCCGTAGTTGACCATCGGCACCGGCGGCAGCTTGACCCAGTCGACGTCGAAGTTGTCGTTCTGGTCGGCGTCGCGGTAATGGTTGAGCACGAACGCCGTTCCGCCCATGTCCACCGTCTTGCCGGGGGCGCCCTTGATGTGCATCGATCCGCGCACCTGGATGTTGCCGTTGATCTGGTTGCCGACCTGGTTGGAACCGCCGAAAATGGCGTTGTCCCATACCGTCAGCCGCCGAACGATGACGCGCATGTCGGTGCGCACCTCCGCGTTCGAGGGTTCGACGACGCCGCTGGTGCCCCGTCCGCCGACCGGGACGACAAGCCATGCCTTCGTACCCGGCCCGTTCGCCGGCGTGATCGACGTGGGGGGCATGAAGATGCGGCGATTGAAGCTGCCGTCGTCTAGGTTCACCGTGGGGCCGAGGTCGTAGAACTGCGGCACGACGAGGCCGCCGCTGACCTGGAAATTAACCGTCATACCATTGATCGTCGTGCTCGTCGGGAACCCGCTCACGATGGTCATCGGGATGGTCGAGAAGTCGACCATTCCCCGCGCCCACGTCGGGTCCGCAAGCAGATCGGCGGCGACGCGCTCGAGGCCGGAATCGGCTTGCCACAACGCGGCGCCGCGGTTGCGGTAGTTGGCCGACGTGGTGATCTCGGCCAGCATGGCGGTCGCCAGGGCGCTGCCCAGGGCGAACACGATCATCGTGACCAGCAAGGTGATGATGAGCGCTGCGCCGGATTCCTCGCGGTGGGTGGTGATGAAGTCGATCGTGCGTCGAGTTCTTGCTTGCTCTCTCATCGTAACTCCCTGACCGAGTTGGTTTAGTCCCTCTGGAAGTGACTGTTGATCACTATTAGTTATCGTAACTTATCGTAACAATTGTTATATTATCAAAATTACCTTGAACATCAATCTTGATTATCTTAGCCTACCAAATGACAACTCGGTGAATCGACCCTGATGGCAACGTGAGGCCGTGATGATTACAAGGTGGACATCCAACGAAACGGCGCAGAACAGGCGGACCCCGGTGGGCAGCGCGGCGGGGTTCTCCCTGGTCGAGGTAATGGTTGCACTCTTCATGGCGACGCTCGTGTTCCTCGTGATCGCGCAGATGCTCGGTATCGGCGTCGAGGCCGGGCGGGCTTCGAGCGACATGACGCGAGCGGCTGCACTCGCGGGCGAGCGGCTCGAGGAGATCACGCGGTCCGAGTACGTCGACCTCGTACCGGGCGGAAGCCTCGTCGCGGACGTCGGCGGATTCTCGGAGACGCTGGACCTCGATACAGACGGTGTCAACGACTACACGCGGCGCTGGGAGGTCACCGACCTGGGCACCGAAATGCGCATCCGCGTGCGCGTTTTCGCGCTCCTGGATGTCGTCGGCCCCGCCAAGGAAACCACTTTCGTCGCGCTGAAAGCAGATCGGTGAGCATGATGAAGATCACGAGAGGCTGTGACAGGGGTGCGGAGTCGGGTTATACGCTGATCGAGCTCCTCGTTTCGACCGCGGTCGCGCTCTTCATGATGGGCGGGCTCTATCAGGTGCTGTTCTTCAGCCAGGCGACCCAGGAAGCGCAGATGGATCAGACTGCTCTGCGGCAGCAGGCCCGGGTCGTTATCGACAAGATGGCGACGGAGATCCGAATGGCAGGCTACGACATGGGCTCCGCGCCGGAACGGCTCGAGTTTGCGGGGGCCAACCAGATCACGTTCGTCGCCGATATCGACGACGGTGCGCCGGAGCCACCGTGCGGCCTGGCGGATGAGACTTCCCTCGGCGGGGGCTCCGAACGTATCAGTTACGCTCTCGTCGGTACCGATCTGCAGAGCACGCTGTGGTGCCGAAACGCCGGCGGGTTCAACACGGCTTGGGTGGGTCGCCCAGTTTCCATCAATGTCCAGAACGCGCGGCCCATCTTCCGCTACTTCGACGAAGACGGTACCGAGCTCTTGCCCGGTGGGGGTACGTTGTCGGCTGCCAACCGCGACCTCGTCCGATTGGTCGTCATCCAGCTCGACTTCACCGATCCGGACGCGCAGGTGATCGGTGATGTCAACGTCGACTTCGAGCTCAATACGACCGTGCGCCTGCGCAACGCGGACTTCTGAGACGCCACACACTGCAGGTGTATCTTCCGCACGCGCGCCCTGTCCAGCGCGGTAGGTGCTAAGTAGTTAGCACCTGTGCTAGGCTTGCCGTTCTGCTTCGCAACTCCCCGGTTGCAACGTACGGAAGCCGAACATGCAAACGCTCGCGCAGGACCTGCGCTACGCCCTCCGCGACCTCCGGCAGGCGCCGGGATTCACCGCCGTCGCCATCCTCACGCTGGCGCTCGGGATCGGCGCCAACAGCGCCATATTCAGCGTCGTCAACGGCGTCGTGTTGAAGCCGCTCGAGTACCGTGACCCGGATCGGCTGGTGTTCATCACCAGTACGTTTCCAACGCTGGGATTCGACGAGTTCTGGCTTTCGCCGCCGGAATACCTGCAGTTCCAGGATGCCAACTCCTCGTTCGGGCGCATTGGCGCCTACAACGTAGGTGAGGTGAGCATCACCGGCGGCGAGACGCCGATCCGCGTTCCGTCGGGAACGGGCTCCGCGAGCTTTTTCGAAACGCTGGGCGCCGAGCCCCACCTCGGGCGGACGTTCACCGCGGAAGAAGACCTGCCCGGTGGAGAGCCGACGGCGATTCTTTCGTACGAGCTGTGGCAGCGGGCGTTCGCGGCACGCGAGGAGCTGGTGGGGGACACGATCGAGATCGACGGGGTCGAGCGCGTGGTCGTCGGCGTCATGCCGTCGCGCTTCGACATCGACGACAACGGCATCGAGGTGTGGACGCCTCTGGGGCTGGATCCGGCAAATCCCGGATCGGTGGGCTCTCATTACCTTCTCGCGGTGGGGCGGCTGGCCGAGGGCGTTACGCACGAGCAGGCCGGCGCCGAGATGGAGCTCATGGTGAGTCAATGGATCGAGATGAACCCAGGGCATCACATCCGGCCCGAGATCCACGAGCTGCAGTTCGAGTCGCTGGTCAGCCGCGTCATCGGCGATGTGCGACCGGCCTTGCTGACGTTGCTTGGCGCCGTCGGGTTCGTGTTGCTGATCGCCTGCGCCAACGTCGGCAATCTGCTGCTCGCGAAGGCCGAATCCCGCCAGAAGGAGATCGCGGTGCGCACGGCGCTGGGCGCCGGCCGCGGGCGGCTGTTGCGCCAGTTCCTGACCGAGAGCGTCATGTTGTCGCTGATCGGCGGCGTCGTCGGGCTGGTGGTCGGGAGCTGGGGTGTGCGGATCCTGCTGGCCACCAATGTCGATTCGATCCCGAGGCTCAACGAGATCGGGCTCGACGGTAGCGTGGTGGGCTTCACGCTGGCCGTATCGTTGCTCACCGGCCTGCTGTTCGGCCTCGCTCCGCTGTTGCACCTGACCGTGGACAACCTGACGAAAGCTCTCCGCGAAGGTGGCGAGCGTGCGACCGCGGGCTCGGCGCGACATCGGTTGCGGCAGCTTCTGGTTGTTTCGGAAATAGCGCTCGCGGTGATCCTGGTGGTCGGCGCCGGCCTCATGCTGCGAAGCTTCGCCAGCCTGCAGAACGTCGACCCGGGATTCGATGCCGACGGTCTGCTGTCCTTCCGGCTTTATCTGCCGCCCGCGACCTATGCCGATCCGACCTCGCAAATGAGCTTCTTCCGCGAGCTGCAAACACGGATGGAAGGGATCCCCGGCGTCGAGGCCGTCACGCTGATGAGCGGCCTGCCGCCGATCCGGCGCATCAACGCCAACACCATGGAGTTCGACGGTCTCGAGCAAACCGACGACGGCCCACCGCACAACGTCGATTACTGGCAGTTCGTCATGGACGACTACTTCTCCACGATGCGTATCCCGCTTATCGAAGGGCGGCTTTTCAGCGCCGAGGACGGCGAGGCAACCATGCCCGTGGGCCTGGTCAACCGGGCGATGGCGGATACCTTCTGGCCCGACGGGGCGGTCGGCAAACGCCTCAGGTTCGGCGGAGACGATGCGCCCTGGATCACGGTCGTCGGGATCGTCGGCGACGTGAAGCAGGGAGGCATGGACCAGGAGACCGGCACGGAGCTCTATTTCTACGCGCCCCAGGCCGCCTCGATGTACGGGTTCGGCTCGCCGTCGATGAACGTGGTCCTGCGTACCCGTGTGGCTCCCGCGTCGCTCACGGCGCAGGCGCGGCAGGTGGTGTGGTCGCTCGATTCGGCGTTGCCGCTGGCGAGCGTGCAGACGATGGACGCGGCGATCTTCGGCTCGATGGCGCGGCCACGGTTTCTCACCCTGTTGCTGGGTGTGTTCGGCGGCATCGCGCTGACGCTCGCGGCGGTGGGTACCTATGGCGTGATGTCGTATTTCGTTGCCGAACGGCGCCGGGAGATGGGCATCCGCATGGCGCTGGGAGCCGAATCCGGAAGTGTCATGACGCTGGTGCTGCGACAGGGGCTGATGCTCGCCGTCGTCGGACTGTCACTCGGCACGCTCGGCGCGTTGGCGTTGAATCGGTTCATCGAGTCGTTTCTGTTCGGCGTCAGCTCGCTTGATCCGGCGACCTTTGCCGCCGTCCCGGTAGTGCTCGCGTTGGTGGCGGTAGCCGCGTGCTTCATCCCGGCGCGCCGCGCCACCCGCGTCGATCCGATGGTGGTACTGAAGGCCGACTGAGCCCGAAGCCCCGCGCGTATCGAACGGCATGCGGGCAGAGTCTCGCCGGTGGCTCGCGTTACGGCGGTGAAACCCCGTCCGGGGCGGCCGCGATAGGCAACGTAGTCAGACGAGAAAGGCCGCGACGGTTGCCCGCCGCGGCCTTTCGTCTTGTCTGTTTACAGCGTCGCGTTTCCGGTCAGAACCCGACCACCAACGCGGCCGCGAACTGCGACTGGTAGAGGTATTTGTTGGTGAGGAACGTGTAGCAGAAACCCCACCAGTCGCACCAACCGCCACGACCGACGAAGTTGGTGCTGCTCCCGAACAGCCGGTACTCGCCGCGGAAGCCGATGTTGCGGGTGAACATGACCTTGACCCCGCCGCCGCCGCTCCAGGAGAAGTTGGTGTTGCTGAAGCTATCGGAGCCGCTCTCGCTGCGCATGCTGGCGGCTCCGAGCGTGCCGACGACGAACGGCTTGATCTTGGGTTGGCCGCGGATATCCCACTGGTACAGTAGGCCGCCCTGGTAGTAGTCGACGTTGCCTTCGACGGGGAACACGCCTGTCGGTCCCGGCTCGGGCAGGCCCGGCGGGATGGTCACCTCGCCCTTCGTGTTGAAGAAGCTGTAGATGAACTCCGCATACAGGTTGGAGGTGATGCCGACGTCGATCATGAAGCCGTAGGCCACGCCGCTTTCGAGGTCGACACGGACCCCGGAGACGTCGCTGATGTCGTTGCCGTGCCGCCAGCCGACGAACGGGGAGACCTCGAAACGCGTTTGCGCCAGCGCCACCGAGGGAATCATCAGCAGCATGGCGAAGATCACGAGGTGCTTCGCATAACGCATGATGGAATGCCTTTCCGAGTTGAGATAGGGCACAGGAAGCCCAGTTTGCCGCGCCGTCGGTCTGACGATAAAAGCCCACCTTGCCGATCGACACGGGGATGAAATGTAACGAGCACGAGCACGAGCACGAAGCTCGGCTCAGCGAAGGGGAGTTCGCTCAGAAGCGGACATTATCCAACGTCTCGCCGCGAATTGCTCGTCGGATACGTGTAAATCCTTAGACCGTCGCGTTCGGACGCACGGCGCCGCAGGGGCGACGTCTCCGGACCGTTGTACCCTTGCGTTTGTTCCTGAATCGCACCACTCATCAACAGGCGATTTGCCGGTGGCGGACGAATCAACGGAGAAGTTGGGAGACCTCGTGGAGCGCTCTCGCGCCGGGGATGCTCGGGCGGCCGAGCGTCTCATGCCCGTGGTCTATGACGAGCTACGCCGGATCGCGGGCTCCTACATGCGGCGGGAGCGGCAGGGACAGACCATCCAGCCGACGGCGCTCGTTCACGAGGCCTATCTTCGCCTGCTCAAGGACAAGAAACAGGGCTGGCAGGGGCGCACCCATTTTCTGGCCATCGCGGCGACGTCGATGCGGCAGATTCTCGTCGAGCGGGCGCGCGCCAAGCAGACCGCCAAGAGGGGCGGTGGGCGCGACCGCATCACGCTGGACGAGACGACCTTCAGAGAGGGGTCCGCCAACGAA
>CAYSHI010000043.1:0-6370 GCA_964430745.1 uncultured Acidobacteriota bacterium
GGTCGTACCGCGCATCGCCCCTGCCCGCCGCTCTCGGCGACCGCGCCGTCATCGTCACGGTCGCGCTCAACCTGCATCCCGGCGACCCCGACAAGATGCAGGAGCGATTCGACGAGCTGCACGCGGCGAAACGCGCGCAGCAACCCATCGGCGCCCGCAACGCCGGCTGCATCTTCAAGAACCCCGATCCCGACAATCCCGCGGGGCGACTGATCGACGAGGCCGGCTGCAAGGGCCTGCGCGTCGGCGACGCGCAGATCTCGCCGCTGCACGGCAACTTTCTCGTCAACCACGGCGACGCCACCGGCGCCGATGTCGACGAGCTCATCCAGACAGTCGTGAAAGCCGTTCATGAGCGTTCCGGCCGGAAGCTCGTAGAGGAGATCCATCGATGGTGAACGACGAGTTCCGCAGAGGCACCGACACGCCCCGACGCTCGCGCGGTTCCTACTACACGCGGCGACGGAAGCATCGCCTCGGTGCAACCTCTACCGGCGGTGGGTTTCGGAGCGTGTCGCCGCAGTTCATGCGTCGCGTCAAGAACCGCCCGGCACTGCGTCATCTGGGATATTTGCATGCTATGATCCGCGCGATTGCCGTAGCGGGCGTGCTCGTGGCCCTGTTCTACGGTGGACAGTACGGATATCAGAAAGCTCTGACATCGCCGGCCCTCTCGGTTCAGAGCGTGAGATTGCACCAGGTACCCACGATGCTGATTGAACCGGTGCGGGCTCGCATGAAGCCGGCGTACGGCCAGAACCTCCTGGCCCTCGACCTGTTGTCTCTGCGGCGCTCGATTGAAGAGCTGCCTGCCGTGCGTTCGGCGGGTGTGCGCCGCGTCCTGCCCAGTGGTCTCGTCGTAAGCATCGAGGCCCGCCAGCCGGTGGCGCTGGTGGTCGGCGAGCAGCGCAGCTACGTTGTCGACCGCGACGCGGTCGTGCTCGACGCCTACGAGAACGGCCACTCACGGCTACCCGAGATTCGGGTCGTCGACGGTGGCGAGCTGCAATCCGCACCCGGCCACTACCTCACCGAAGACCCCACGTTCGGGCGCTCCATCATCGCCGCCATCGGGGTCGTCGAGTGGCTCGCCGCCTCCGACGGCGCCCTGCCCCGATCCGTCCAGCACCTCCGCGTCGACACCTCCGGCGTGGTGATGGTGAATACCCGCATGGAGATCGTCGTCGGCGACGAAAAGAACATGGATTCGAAGATGTCCGCCGTCCGCAGCCTTCTGTACGCCAATCCACCGACCGAACGCTCGGTCATCGACGCGCGCTTCACCGACATGCTCGTTGTGCGCGCGTTGCCCAACGAGCTCGAGTAGGGGGACCCGTGGCGCGGCGCGATCCTTACATCGTCGGGCTCGACGTCGGCACCACCAAGGTCTGCGCCGTCATCGGTGAGCCCACCGACGAAGGCGCCCTCGAGATCATCGGCGTCGGCGTGGCCGAATCACACGGCCAGAAGAAGGGCTCGGTCGTCGACGTCGATTCGACCGTCGAGAGCATCAAGGCCGCCGTCGAAGAGGCCGAATTGATGGCCGGCATCAGCGTCGATCGCGCCTACGTGGGCATTGCCGGCGGTCACATACGCGGCTTCAACAGCCGCGGCGCGGTCACCGTCAACGGCCGCGCCCGCCAGATCACCGAAGAGGACATTCGCAAGGTCATCGATGCCGCGCGGGCGCTGGAGCTGCCCGCCGACTGCGAGATGCTGCACCTGTTGCCGCGAGAATTCAGCGTCGACGACCAGGGTGACATTGTCGACCCGCTGGGCATGTCCGGCACCCGCCTCGAGGTCGACGTTCATCTGGTGGTGGGATCGCTGTCGGGGATTCAGACGCTGGTGACGTGCGTCAACCGGGCCGGTATCGAGGCCCACGCCGTCGTGCTCGAGCAGCTCGCGTCCAACGAGGCGGTGCTGACCGACGACGAACGCGAGCTGGGCGTCGCGCTGATCGATATCGGTGGCGGCACGACCGATTTGATCTGCCTGGTCGACGGCAGTGTTTGCCACACCGCGGTGCTGCCCGCGGGCGGTGACCACCTCACCAACGACATCGCCGTGGGCCTGAACACGCCGATCGCCGAAGCGGAGACGCTCAAGGCCCGCTACGGCTGCGTGGAACCGTCGCTTATCGATCCGGAGCAGGCCATCGAGGCCCCCGGCATCGGCGGGCGCGGCCCGCGGCTGCTGCCGCGCGGGAGGATGTGCGAGATCCTGCAGCCGCGCGCCGTGGAGATTCTCGACATGGTCGGCGACGAGCTCGCTCGCGCCGGATACCTCGAACACCTCAATGCCGGCATCGTCTTTACCGGTGGCGGCGCGTTGATCGAAGGACTTCCCGAGCTCGCCGAACGGCGCTTCGGGCTGCCCGTCAGGCTGGCGGAGCCAACCGGCGTAGAAGGGCTCGTAGACATCGTTTCGAGCCCGATTTACTCAACCGCAGTGGGTTTGGTGCTGTACGGACATTACAACCGAGACGTAGACACATTCTTCGGCCGCGACGGCGGCGGGGTCATCGGCCGCACCGCCGGCCGCATTTCCCGCTGGTTCAGCGACCTGTTCTGATGCCCCGGGTTGACTCTCGAACCGACCGGGATAGATTGTGGCCACCACGCAGGGCGAAACAGGAGATCGAGCATGGCGGATGAACCGAGGGGTTGGCAACCGGAGCTTCACGACGAACTGCGCCGCATGCGGCGCGAGCAGGCGAAGGACGGCCCCGAGCTCGCCGAAGCCGCGAGCGTGGACGAGGATCTGACGGACGATCTCCTCGATGCCGCGGTCTCGATGTCCGTCGACGACGCCGTTGAACCCGCTGCCGACGAAGTGTCCGAGAGCGACGAGGTCGTCGAAACCGAGGTCGCGGAAACGCTCGAATCCACCGAAGCCGCGAGCCCGGAAGCCCCATCGAGCAAAGACGCCGAGCAGGCTGACGAGACGGAGCAAGAAACCGCCGAACCAGCGGTGGAGGCCGAAGCAAAGAAGCGTCCCGACATCCGCGTGGTCGAGCCCGAGCCGGAGCCCGAGCTGGCGCTCGAACCGGAAGCTACCGCCAAACGCGCCGATTTCGACGCGCCGGCCGTAACTTCAATGCCCTCTTCGCTCGACCTGCTGGCCGACTCGATGCTGCGCGGCGCCCAGATCAAGGTCGTCGGCATCGGCGGCGGTGGTGGCAATGCCATCAGCCGCATGATGAATGCCGGACTGCGGGGGATCGACTTCGTCGCCGCAAACACCGATCTACAGGCCTTGCAGGCCAACGACGCCCCGGAGAAGCTGCAACTCGGCGCCAACCTGACCCGCGGGCTGGGCGCCGGCGCCAATCCCGAGATCGGCCGCCAGGCCGCGCTCGAAAGCACCGAGGACATCGTCGACGTGCTCGAGGGCGCCGACATGGTGTTCGTCACCGGCGGACTCGGCGGCGGAACCGCCACCGGCGCCGCCCCGGTGATCGCCCGCCTGGCCAACGAGCTGGGCGCGCTCACCGTCGCGGTGGTGACGCGACCGTTCCGCTTCGAGGGACGCCGCCGCATGCAGCAGGCCGACCAGGGCGTCCAGGAGCTTCAGGACGCCGTCGACACCCTCATCTCGATTCCCAATGATCGCCTCCTCGCCACGGTCAACGTGGATACGCCGCTCGTGCAGGCCTTCTCGGTGGCCGACATGGTGCTGCACCAGGGCGTGCAGGGAATCGCCGACCTGATCCTCGTGCCCGGACTCGTCAACCTCGACTTCGCCGACGTACGCACCGTCATGTCCGGAATGGGCATGGCCATCATGGGCACCGCCACCCAGACGGGCGACGACCGCGCCATGCAGGCGGCGATCGCGGCGATTTCCAGCCCCTTGCTCGAGGACACCTCGATCGACGGCGCCCGCGGCGTGCTCATCAACATCACGGGCGGCCCGGACATGTCGCTGCACGAGGTCTCGGACGCGGCTTCGATCATCTACGAGGCGGCGGACGAGGACGCCAACATTCTTTTCGGCGCCGTCGTGGACGAGGCCATGGGCGACGCCATCAAGGTCACGGTGATCGCCACCGGCTTCGAGACCGCATCGCCGTTCCAGTCGCGGGTCTCGCTCGAGCACGAGAGCGTCGTGCCGGCGCAGGACTCGAGCGCCGGACACTTCTACCGCCCCACGCACTCGGACAGCAGCCCCGAAACCGCGAGCGTCCTCGAAGAGGACCTCGACGTGCCGACCTTCCTGCGCACGCAGGATCTGCCGGTCGGCACCGAAGACTGAGCGAGCCGCGCCCCCGGGCCCACATCCTCACGGGCCCGGGGCGCGGTCGCCATAGCAGAACCTCGCCTCCCATCGCGGAAGGCGCTCGCGCCGCGCTACTATCGGGGAGACGTCTTCCTGCTTCTCCCTCCCGACCCTTCAAGTGACCATGTCGTCGGACCTCGCGCTGCGCCTTCGGCGCCGCGCCCAGCAAGAAACCCGCCTCGTGTCACCCAACCCGGGTGGCCGTCTGCGCGTGGTGCTGGCGTACCCGAACACCTACGCCATCGGCATGAGCAACCTCGGCCTGCACACGGTCTACCGGCTGCTCAACACCCACGCCGACGTGGTGTGTGAGCGGGCGTTCCTGCCGGACGACGACGAGATCGACGAGTACCGGCGCAGCGGCTCACCGCTGATGACCATCGAGTCGCAGCGGCCCGTGTCCGATGCCGACGTGATCGCGTTTTCGGCATCGTTCGAGAACGACTACGTCAACGTGGTGCGCATGCTGAGATTCGCCGGTGTTCCGGCACGCTCCGCCGACCGCGATGAGACCCACCCGCTGGTGCTTATGGGCGGCGCCACCGTGTCGATCAATCCGGAGCCGGTGGCCCCGTTTCTCGACGTCTGTTGCGTGGGCGAAGGCGAGGAAATCGTCGCACCGCTCGTCGACGCGATCATCGCCCACGCCGGTGGCGATGCCGGCAAGCACTCTTCGGCCGGCGGCGACCTTTCCTCTGTCGCCGGCGACCTTGCTTCCACCGACGCCGCCGGCCGCGGCGCCGACGTCGGCCTTACCCGGGCCGCGTTGCTCGAAAGCCTCGCCCAGTTACCCGGGATCTACGTGCCTTCGCTGTACGAACCCGTCTACACCGCCGAAAGCTCCGGCTATCCCGCCTTTCAGGCGCTCGAGCCGATCGCCGACGCCCCACCGACAATCGGCAAAGTGCGAGCCTCTTTCGACGGCCCGCAATCCGTCGCCTCCACCGCCATCCTCACGCCCGATACCGAGTTCGGCGACCGCGTCATGGTGGAGGTCGCGCGGGGTTGCACGAAGGGCTGTCGCTATTGCTGGGTGGGCTACAACGTGCTGCCGTTTCGGGTGCACGCGGTCGACGACGTGCTGGAGGCCGCCGAGCGCTGGCGTACCGAGACGCAACGCGTCGGCCTGGTGGCGACGGCGCTGCTCGACCACCCCGATATCGAGGCCATCGCCACAGGGCTGCGCGACCGAGGCTTCGACGTCTTTTCCCCCAGCCTGATCATCTCCACGCTGCGGGAACCGCTCTTGAACGCCGTCATCGCGTCCGGGCAGCGCTCGATCACGGTCGCCCCGGAGACCGGCTCCGAGCGCTTGCGCGAGCTGGTGATGAAACGCATCAGCAACGCCGAGATCCTCGAGAAGACCCGCATGATCTTTCGCGCCGGCGCCCGCAGCCTCAAGAACTACATCATCATCGGCCTACCCGGCGAGACCGAGGCGGATCTGCAGGACCTCGTCGATCTCGCCGCCGACATGCGTGAGGTGATGATCGACGAGGGGCGCGAGCGCGGCAGCATCGGCACCATCACCCTGTCGATCAACTGTCTGATCCCCAAGCCGTCGACGCCGTTCCAGTGGGCCGAGCAGATCCGGCCGCAGGAATACCGGCGACGGCTCAAGTGGTTGCGACGAAAGCTCGCTCGTGTGCCCAACGTCGAGATCGAGGCCATGCCTCCGCGCACCACCGAGATCCAGGCATTGATGTCCCGCGGCGATCGTCGTATCGCGGATTTGCTCGAGCTCTGGGCCGACGACGACTCGTGGCCGGCGGCGGTTCGGGAGTGGGAGGCGGCCGGGGGATCCCTGGAGCACTTCGCCTACCGCGTCATCGAACCGACGACACCGCTGCCTTGGAGCCATCTCCGAACCGGCGCGTCCGATACGGCGCTGTCCAACCAGTGGAGCAAGGCCATGCTCGGGGCCGCGGACACGCCCGGCGTCGCCGCCGAACGACAAACCCAAGGCGCGGTCTCGCCGTGATTCGGCGCTCGACGCGGCGGTACTCGAAATGATCCGGCGCTCGTGACGATCCGGCCCCTATCAGACGTGCAGGGCGTGCTGCAGCTCGAGAACCTGTACGCCCTGCCC
>CAYSHI010000044.1:0-19933 GCA_964430745.1 uncultured Acidobacteriota bacterium
GCAACGGCGCGCAAACGCCCGGATCTGCTCGCGGACCGGACGTTATCCGACAACGAGCAAGACATTTTGAAGAAAGAAACGAGGGAGTAGGTACCGTGGACGTCATGAAGATGATCGAGGCAAAGGGGGAGAAGCAGGACATCCCCGCTTTCAACCCGGGTGACACCATCAAGGTTCACCAGCGGGTGGTCGAGGGCAACAAGCAACGTATCCAGATCTTCGAGGGCGTGGTCATCGCCCGGCGCGGCAGCCGTACCAACGCCAGCTTCACCGTGCGCAAGATCTCGTACGGTATCGGCGTCGAGCGGATCTTCCCGCTGCACTCGCCCAACATCGAGAAGATCGAGGTGACGCGCGCCGGTAAGGTACGCCGGGCGAAGCTCACCTATCTGCGCGGTCGGCGCGGCAAGGCCGCTCGCATCAAGGAGAAGCGAACCCAATAGAGCCTTTCGAGCAGGAACTGACGCGGTCCGGCTGCAACCGGATCGCCGGGCTCGACGAGGCCGGGCGGGGTTCGCTTTTCGGTCCGGTGGTGGCTGCGGCCGCCGTCGTGGACCCGAAGCGTACGGCCGAGGGTGTCGACGACTCCAAGAAGCTCACCGCCCGACAACGGCGCCGTTGCTTCCTCGAGCTTGTCGAGACTCTCGACGACTGGGCGATCGGCATCGCCTCGGCTGCCGAGATCGACCGCATCAACATCCTGCAGGCGACCCGCCTCGCCATGGTGCGTGCCGTCCGTGGCTTGCGCTCAGGGCCCGATCATCTGCTCATCGACGGCCGCATGGAGCTCGACGTGCAGATCCCGCAGACATCTCTGGTGCAGGGCGACGCCCGCTGCCTGTCGATTGCTTCGGCGTCGATCCTGGCGAAGGTGGCCCGCGATACGCTCGTATCCGGATACGCTCGCTCGGTTCGCGGGTACGGCCTCGATCGCAACATGGGGTACGGTACCGCCGAGCACCGGCGGGCTCTCTCGGTCAGGGGGCCCAGTACCTTTCACCGGCGTAGCTTTCACGTGCAGGGAAAGCTGCCGTTCACCAAGGCAGACGTGTAGCCGATGATCACCGATTTGCGCCGTATGGTCGCCGTTGCCGTGCAGGACGCCGTCGCCCAGGTGACCGGCGAAGTCATCGACACTCCCACGGTCGAGGATCCTCCCCGGCCGGAGTTCGGCGACCTGGCCATTCCCGCCGCGCTCGAGCTCGGACGGCGCCTGGGGCGCCCGCCGCGCCAGCTCGCCGAGGAGTTGCTGTCCTGGCTGGAGTCCCACCCCGCCGAAGGCGTCGATCGCTGGACCATCGCCGGTCCGGGGTACCTGAACGCGTTTTTCGATCGCGGCTGGGTGTTCGACCGCATGCTGGACGAACTGGCCGCGCATGACGGCGCCTCGGCGGACATTCCCGCCGCCGATGAGAAGGTGATCGTCGAGCACACCAGCATCAATCCCAACAAAGCCGCGCACATCGGCCACCTGCGCAACGCCTGCCTCGGCGACTCGTTGGCGCGCATCCTGCGCGACCAGGGCTCCCGCGTCGAGGTCCAGAATTACATCGACGATACCGGCGTACAGGTTGCCGACGTGGTGCTCGGTTTCACCGATGTCCGCGGCATGAGCGCCGCGGAGGTGGCGGCATTGCCCGAGCCCTTCGACTACACATGCTGGGACCTCTACACGGAGGTCACCGAGCTTCTCGCGACCGACGAGACGGTGCAGGCGCGACGACGGGAGGTTCTGCTCGCGCTCGAGCGCCATGCGGGCCCCGAAGCGGAGGTGGCGACGGTGATCGCCGACCGCATCAGCCGATGCCACATCCGCACGATGGAGCGGCTGGGGATCCGCTACGACCTGCTGGTGCGCGAAGGCGACGTCGTTGCTCTCGAGCTGTGGGCCGCCGCTCTCGAGCGGTTGAAGCGATCCGAACGGGTCTACTTTGCCGAGGACGGCAAGCACGAAGGCTGCTGGATGATGCGGCTCGAGGGTCTTCCCGGTTTCGAAGATCTCGAGGAACCGGACAAAGTGCTGGTTCGCTCCAACGACACGGCTACCTACGTTGCCAAGGACATCGCCTACCACATGTGGAAGTACGGGCTTCTCGACGACATCTTCGCTTACGAAGTGTTCGTCTCCGGACCCGACGACCACCAGACCTATCGCAGCGCTCGTCCGGGAGCCGACGGGGCCGGACCGCCGCCGCCGGAAGGCTTCGGCGGCGCGCCCCGCGGGTTCAATGTCATCGACGTGCGGCAGGCGTATCTCCAGCAGATCGTCGGCGTCGCGCTGGCGGCGTTGGGCGACGATGCACCGTCCGCTGTGGAGCACATCCACTTTGCCTACGAAATGGTGGCGCTGACGCCGCGCACTGCCGAGGCGCTGGGGATCCCGGTATCGGAGGAAGACGCCGCCAAGGCCTACGTCGAGATGTCGGGTCGACGCGGTTACGGCGTGAAGGCCGACGACCTGCTCAACCTGCTGCAGGAGCGCGCCGGAGCCGAGGTCGCCGAGCGCAATCCCGACCTGCCCGGCGAGGTGACCGCCGAGCTCGGCAACCGCATCGCCGTCGGCGCGGTGCGCTACTTCCTGGTGAAGTACGCCCGCAACACCGTGATCGCCTTCGATCTCGACGATGCACTCAGCTTCGAGGGTGAGACCGGTCCGTATCTTCAGTACGCAGCCGTGCGGGCGCGCAGTATCTTCGACAAGATCGAGAAGGAGTGGGGCAAAGACGTCGACGAGGTCGTGAGCGAGGCCCGAACGGCGCTCGACGCGGAGCACATGTCGAGCCTGCTCGAGGGCGCCGATGCCGCGGAGCTGTGGAGCCTGGTGTTGCAGTTGACGCGTCTTGAGCGCGTCGCCCGGCACTCGGTCGCGAACCTCGAAGTCTCGACGATGGCGAAATACGCCTTCGGCCTGGCCCAGGCGTTCAATCACGTGTATCACCGCTACCCCATTCTTCAGGAGAAGGACGAGGCCGAGCGCGCCCTGCGAATTCTGCTGACCCATGCCTTTCGGTTGCGCTACGCGGAAGTGCTCGAGCTGCTCGGCATACCACTTCCCGACCGCATGTAGCCGGCGGCGCGGCAACAAGACCCCCGAGCGCTCGCGCGGGCGCCCCGTGCCGACACGGACGATGGGGTCGAATTGTTCGGCTTCGAAAGCGCGTGATACGCTCGCCGGGCGAGTTTCGTCCCCGTGGGTGGTGGTCGGCGGTCCGTCGCTTCGGCGCCACCTTCAGCGCTCGCGCCCTTCAGGGGCAAGACCTCTCAGGCACCTCTCCCAGCCGAGTCGACATGCACGAAGACAGCGGTTCCGAGCCGGCAGGGCCTGGTCGCGAGAAATCGACGCGATTCGCGCGCGTGGCCGCCCTGACCATCGCGGCGGCGCTGGTTTTCCCATCCTCGAGCGGTGCCGCACGGGGAATGGGCGGAGAGGGGGCCGAGTCGCTGCTATGGCACGCATCGGCGCAGACGCAGACGATGTCGCTCGACGAGCTGCGCGTCGGCATGCGCGGCGTGGGCTACACCGTGGTGCGGGGCACGGAGCCCGAGGAGTTTGCCTTCGAGATCCTCGGGATCCTCGAAAACACGTTTCCCAAACAGTCACTCATCGTTGTCCGCCTGTCGGGTCTGGGCCTCGAAGAAGTGGGTGTCGCCGCGGGCATGAGCGGGAGTCCCGCGTATGTCGACGGCAGGTTGATCGGCGCGGTTTCCTACCGCATGGGGTCGTTTCCCACGGAGCCCGTTGCGGGGATCACGCCGATCGAGAACATGCTGAGCATCGACGACACCGAGCGTGAGCGCGTCGGCGTCGTCGCAGGAGGCCAAGGTGCAGCCCGCATGCTGTCCGCCGCGGTCGATCTGATCAGTGGAAACCCGACCGACCTCGACGGCCTGCGACCGGCGTCCGCCGCCGCGGGCATCGCTCCGATCGCCACGCCGGTGACCATCGGCGGGTTCGACCCGGAGCTCGTGCGGCGCGTGATACCGCTGTTCGAGAGCATGGGCTGGCAGCCCTCGGTCGGGGGAACCTCGCAGAGCTCCGCGCTCACGGGCCCATTGAAGCCCGGTAGCGCGGTGGCCGTCCAGCTGATGCGCGGGGACGTGACGTTCACGG
Source organism: uncultured Acidobacteriota bacterium (assembly GCA_964430745.1). Classification (GTDB taxonomy): domain Bacteria; phylum Acidobacteriota; class UBA890; order UBA890; family UBA890; genus CBDCGW01. Next base: position 4,112 of record CAYSHI010000044.1, read on the forward strand.
CTACCGGAACGGTAACGTGGGTCGAGGGTGAGCGCATGCTTGCCTTCGGGCACTCGTTCCTGCAGGCCGGGAGTGTCGACTTCCCCATGGCCGCCGCCGAAGTCATCACGGTGCTGCCGAGCATCGCCGACTCACAGAAGCTCACCGCGGCGGGCACCGAGGTGCTCGGCGCGATTCGTCAGGACCGGCAGGCAGGAATTCTTGGTGTCGTCGGCTCGTCGCCGCCGATGATCCCGGTGACGGTAACCGTCGATGGCGAGGGGTTCGATGAGCGCTTCGATTTCGAGATGGTGGCCGACAAATCGTTGTCGCCGACGTTCCTGTTTCTCGGCCTCGCCAATGCGCTGCAGAGCGTCGGCGCGTTGTCGGGAGACAGCGCGCTGGAGGTCGGTGGCGAGTTCCGGCTCGATCCGCGCTACGAGCCTGTCGTCATCGAGAATCGCTTCTCCTCATCCGCGCAGGCTTTCTTTCCCATGGCCCAAACCATCTCGGCCGTGTACCAGTTCCTGTACGAGAACCCGATCGAACCGGTGGAGGTGCGCTCGGTCGAGCTCGATGTCACGCTGCGCGACGACCTCCGTGTTGCGGAGATCACCCGCGTGTGGGCGGATCGCACCGAGGTTCGCCCCGGCGAGACGATCCGGCTCGCGGTGTGGCTGAAACCGTACCGGCAGCCGGAGGTGGAGATCGGCATCGACATGCGCCTGCCGGACGATCTGGAGCCCGGGCCGGTGTCGGTGCTGGTGGCGGATGGGGGGGTGGTCTCGGAGGACGAATCGAGCTCCGACCGCGGGATCGTCGAGCCCGAGAGTGTCGAACAGTTGATCCGGCAGCTGAACGACGCGCGGCCGAGCGACCGCATCTACTACCAGCTCTCGCGTGCCGACAAAGGGGCCGTGTACGGTGGGCGTGCCATGCCGTCGCTGCCGCCATCGGTTCTCGATGTGCTTACGGCGACCCGCACGAGCGGAGAGACGAAGGCGCTCGACAAGCGGGTCCTGTCGGAGGGCTTCGAGCAGGTCGAGTATGTTGTTTCCGGGGAGCACCGAATCGCGCTCACCGTGCGCCGCCGTTGATGACGCGCCTACGCGAGGTCTCACGATGAAAGAGCACACGTCCAGGTATTTTCGTGTCGCCGCCTGCGTCTGCGCGACGATCGGATTGAGCACGACGTTGCTGCCGGCGACGGGCGTAGCGACGATGCCGGGCGACGATCCGGCGCCTTCGTCCGGCTCCGTCGTTGCGACGACGGAACGGACAATGATGGCCGGTTCGTCGGGGCCGACGACCTGGGTGCAGTCGAGTTACGACGACTTCCGCGCCGGTGAGTTGACGGCGGTATCGCTCGACAACAGCGGGGACGTGCGCCTCGCGCCCCAGTTGACTCCGGTCGGTGACGCGCGGGAGGCGTTCGTCTGGGCGCTCGATGGGTCGGCGGATGGCGGCGTCTTCGTATCGGCCGGGACCGAGGGGAAGGTGTACCGATTCGCTGACTCCTCGTCGACGGAGGCGGAGCTGTTTTTCGAAGCCAGCGGCACCGCCCACGCGATGAAGTTGGGACCCGACGAGCACCTCTACGTCGCCGCGTCGTCGAGTGGGGAGGTGTTCCGGGTGCCGCTGGGCGGCGAGGCGCCGCGGAGCGAACAGCCGTGGTTTAGCACCGATGCCCGGTACATCTGGGCTCTCGCATTCGGCCCGGACGGATCGTTGTATGTCGGGACCGGGGACGGAGGCGTGATTCATCGCGTCGCGCCGGACGGTACGGGAGAGGTTCTGTACGACAGCAAGGAGACCCATATCACCGCGCTGGCGGTCGACGCGCGGGGCGATGTGCTCGCCGGGAGCTCCGACAGCGGCCATCTCTACCGCATCAGCCCGGAGGGTGACGTATTCGTCCTCTTCGACGCCCCGATGAAGCAGATCACCGGCATTGTGCCTTCCGAGTACGGTGTCTTTTTCTCCGGGCTCGAGCAGAACGCCGGCGAGGCGAGCGGCGGAAACGGGGAGTCCGATGAGCCGGCTGTCGCGGGGAGCAACGGCGACTCGCTTCGCGGAGCTGTCTACCTGTTGCGAGACGACGGGCTGGTCGAGCAACTCTGGGGGAGCGGTGACGACTCTCCGCACGCGCTGGCGCCTTCCGATTCCGGTGTGGTCGTCGGTACGGGTGGTGACGGCCGCATGATCGGCGTCGGTCCGGGCCCGACGATCGCGATCCTGGGCGACACCGATGCGACGCAGGTCACGGCTCTGCGGAAGCTCGGCGACGAGCTACTTGTCGGGACGAGCAATCTCGGACGGGTGTACCGGCTCGGCAACACCCATCGGGCCCGTGGTGAGCTGGTTTCGCAGGTGAAAGACACCACGACCACCTCGCGCTGGGGCCGGGTGCGGTGGCGTGGGCAAACGCCTGAAGGCACCTCGATACGTATCTTCGTGCGCGCGGGAAACACCGCGGACCCCGACGAGACGTGGAGCGACTGGGCCGGGCCCTACGACGACGCGGGCGGCAGCCGCATCGATAGCCCGCCCGCCCGTTTTGTCCAGTGGAAGGCCGAGCTGACAACCGACGGGCCGCAACGGACACCCGTCCTGCAGTGGGTCGAGCTGGTGTACGTGCAGCGCAACCTGCGGCCCGAGATCGAGGACTTCATACTGCATCCGCCCGGCGTCATCTATCGACAGACCACGAGCTTCGAGGACGCCCTACCGATCGGCCGGCTGCCGTCTCCCGTCCGCGAAGCCCTGGCGGCGCAACGCGGTAGAGAGGCGTCGAGCTCGTCGGCGGGCTCCGGGTTCCTGGGCCAGGCCTACTACTTGCCCGGCTCGCAGACATTTACCTGGGATGCCTCCGACGCCAACGGCGATCAGATGACCTACTCGCTCTGGTATCGGGGAGAGGCGGAGGGCATGTGGAAGCCGGTGGCCACAGGATTGTCGGAGACGCGCTACCTGTGGGACACGACGACCGTGCCCGACGGGCTCTACCGTGCTCGCCTCACCGCGTCCGATGCGCCCTCGAATCCCGCCGGGCAAGAGCTCGAAGGGAACGAACGGAGCGAGCCGTTTGTCATCGACAACACGGCTCCGCGGATTGATAATCTGTCGGCCGACAACGAGAGTGGCGCGATCCGGGTTACCGGTGATGCGACGGACGAGACCAGCCTGATCCGCGCGATGGAGTACGCTATCGACGGCGGTGAGTGGCACACTGTCGTGCCGGCCGACGGAATGCCCGACGCCGGCAGCGAGCAGATCGGGTTCGTCACGCCGACGATGGAACCCGGCGAGCATACGATCGTAGTAAGGGTGACGGACAACGCGCTCAACGGCGGCACGGAGAAAGTGGTCGTTACCGTTCAATAACCGCGGCGAATGCGCATGAGCGAGCAAACAAACGGATCACGAGGCGAGAACGGAGAGGTTCGCACCGTCAAACTCCGCATCGCCAGCCGTCGTGAGTTTCTCGACTCCGTGCACGTGCTTTCCGAGCGCCTCATCGAAGAGGTCGGCTTCGCCCCGGATGACAGCTATTGGATGGTCACTGCCGTGCGCGAGGCGGTCACCAACGCCGTCATCCACGGGAACAAGGAGCGTTCCGGCACGACCGTGGACGTCAGATTCGATCTCGGCAGCGATCGCATTCGCATCACCGTCACCGACGAGGGGGAGGGGTTCGATCCCGAAACCCTGCCCGACCCGGTTTCGAAGGAGCATCTGATGGACTCCTCGGGCCGCGGCATATTCCTCATGAATCAGCTCATGGATGAGGTTTCGTACGCGTTTCCGTCGGAAGGCGGTACGACCATCAGCATGATGCGGCGTATCCGGGACGAAGCGGTCGAAGCCGATCAGTAGGCGGTGACGCGCTTCTCTATGGGGGTGGAGCCAAGCTCTCGGCTCCGTACTTGAGCGCGACGTACGACGCGTCCACCAGCAGGCGCCGTGGCTTGGATCCCTCGGGCGGTCCCACCAGTCCCTCGGCTTCCATCATGTCGACAATCCGGCCGGCCCGCGCGTAACCCAACCTCAGTTTGCGCTGGATGTTGGAGATCGACGCCTCGCCGGCGCCGAGCACGAGCTGCAGGGCCTCGTCGAAGTGCTCGTCCCGGTCGTCCGGTCCCTCGCCCTTGCCGTCCTTCTTGCCGGCATCTTCCGGCGGCGGCAGGGTGACCTCCTCCTCGTAGGTAGGTCGCGCCTGGTTGCGCCAGAAATCGACCACCGCGCGAACCTCTTCTTCGTCTACGTAGGCGCCGTGAACGCGCTGCAGGCGAGATGTCCCCGGTGCCAGGAACAGCATGTCGCCCTTGCCCAACAGGCTCTCGGCACCGTGGGCATCGAGAATCACGCGGGAGTCCGTCTTGGAGGCGACGCGGAACGAGATGCGGGCGGGCAGGTTGTTCTTGATGGTGCCCGTGATGACATCGACCGAGGGACGCTGCGTCGCGAGAATCAGGTGGATACCGACGGCGCGCGCCATCTGCGCCAGGCGCATGATGCAGGCCTCGACCGATGCCGAGGCGCACATCATCAGGTCCGCCAACTCGTCGATGCAGACCACCAGGTAGGGGAGCGGCTTGAGGTCCGAAGGGCCGATCTCGCCGCGACCGCTTGCAGCGCGCGACTTCTTTGCCCGCGCGATCATCTCCTCTTCGCCGCGCTGCAGCATCATGTTGAACTGCTCGATATTGCGGACACCGAACTCCGCGAGCGAGCGGTACCGTTTCTCCATCTCGCGCACCGCCCAACCGAGGGCGTTGGCGGCCCGGTCGGGATCGACAACCACCGGCGTCAGCAAGTGCGGGATGTCTTCGTAGAGGCCGAACTCGAGACGCTTGGGGTCGACCAGAACGAGCTTCACCTCGTCGGGGGTCGCCTTGTACAGCAAGCTCAGCAGCATCGCGTTCAGCGCCACGCTCTTGCCCGAGCCCGTAGTGCCCGCGATCAACAGGTGAGGGGCTCGTGACAGGTCGGCAACGACGTTGTCGCCGTGAATCTCCTTGCCGATTGCCAGGCTGAGCTTCGAACGTGATTTCTGAAACTGCTTGGATTCGAAAATCTCGCGGATGCGGATGATCTTGCGTGCGCTGTTGGGAGCCTCGATGCCGACCGTGGACTTACCGGGCAGGCGGGCGATGCGGATGCTCTCGGCTTTGAGGGCCAGGCTGAGGTCTTCCTCGAGATTGAGAATGCGGCTGTACTTCACGCCCGCGGACGGCTGGAACTCGTAGGTCGTTACCACCGGGCCGGGGTGGATCGCCACAACCTCGCCGGTGACCTTGAACTCGGCTCCCTTGGAGGCGATAGCCCGCGCCTTCTCGACGAACTCCGACTCCTCGAGCTCAGTGTCGGGGGCGGGCAGATCGAGCAGGCCGACGTCCGGAAGGGCGTACGATCCGTTCGGACCGGCCGGTTGTTCGAAGGGCAGGGGGTCGGGCTTCATCGGAGGCTCCGGCGCGCTGCGTCGCTGGATCGGAGGAAGCTTCGGCGCCGCGGCTTCGGCCGCGAGCATGACGTCGGGAAGCTCGGCGTCGGGCCGCGTGACCGTCACGGGCACTTTGACCTTGAGCAACGGGCCGCCGGCATCCCGCTGCGGCTTCGCGGAGTGGATCTCGGGCTCGCTCTTCTTGCTCTCTTTCGCCGCGTGCTTGTCGATCACCGTGCGGCGGGCCTTCGCCTTGCGGCGCTGTTCACGCCGATGGGCGAAGCTTGTGCGAGCACGACGCATCGCGCTGACGGTCGCCCTCCAGGCAGCCATCAGCATGCCTTCGATCGAAAGGCGCGTCGCCATGACGATCGCCAGCAGCGCCGCCGTGACGGCTACCAGCGGGCCACCCACGGGGCCGAAGGCCGAAAGCAGCGCGAGTGAGGTGAGCCAACCGACCATGCCTCCGGCGGCGAATTTGCCACCACCGTAGGAGATGTCACCGAGCAGCATGGTGGCGAGGCTGCAAACCGCCGCCGTCAGCGCGACGATGCCCAACGTCTTGGTGAACGGCGAATCGACCTTGCGCCGCCGGATACGGTTGAGACCCACGATTCCGAGCACAACGGCGCAGAGCAATGCGCCGAGCCCGAAGATCTGGAAACCGACGGCGGCGAGGGTGGCGCCGACCGGGCCCGCCCAGTTCTCCGTTCCACCGGCGGCGGCGAAATCGAAGGGGTTGGGATCGCCGGCGTTGTAGGAGATCAGCGCAACCGCCAGGAAAACGGCGGAGGCCAGGCACACGAATCCGATCGCTTCTTCACGGAAACGGCCCTGTGAAGCGGGGCGCTTTCGTTTGCGAGCCACGTTCCATCCTCTGGATTCAGGGCTCCATAGCGGACTTCGCGCGTTGTTCAGCGCCCCCCGGGCAGCCTCTCAGCGACCCAGCGCGAGCCACGCGAGCACTGCCGCCAATGCCCAGAGATACCAGGCAAAACGGTGCCACCACCGATCTTCGGTGGCGCGGTGCACGAGCCCGATGCAAACATATCCAATCGCCCCTGCGCAGAATGTAGCAAAGGCCATGTTGGCGAACAAGACACCTGGTCCAAACGGTGAATCGACGAGGTCGAGGGCAGTGATAAGGCCGGCGCCCAGGATGGCGGGCACCGAGAGCAGAAACGAAAAGGTCACGGCTTGCCGGGCCATGACACCGAGCATGAGCGCGAGTGAGATCGTGACCCCCGAACGGGATATGCCGGGGAATACGGCCAGACCCTGCGCGACGCCGATCAGAAGCACCCATCGGAGCGTGAGCACGCCCGCCTTCCGGGGCACGAATCGCGTCGCCGTGAGCACGGCGCCGGTGATCGCGAAGGAGACCGCGAGCAGGTCCAGGCGCTGAAAAGCCGCCCGAATGTAGTCCTCGAGCAGCAGTCCGATGGCGGCCGTGGGAATCGATGCGGCGACGATGTATGCCAGCCACTGGGCGGAGGTAAGTCCCTGAACGGTCTTGTCCTTACCCAGTCCGCGCACGAGATCGATGATGAGATCTCGGTAGTAGAAGACGACGGCGGCGGTTGTTCCCAGGTGGACGGCGACCTCGAATACCTCGCCCGGGAATGCCATCGCCGGCCACAGGACCTGTGCCGCCGCCAGGTGACCGCTGCTGGAGACAGGCAGGAATTCCGTAAGCCCCTGCAGGATGGCCAGGAAAATCGTATAGGTGAGCGACGGAACCACCACCGGGTCGTTCATGGAGCGAGCTCGGGCAAAGCCTCGGCGAGCCGCGCGAACTGGGCCACCTCGACCGTTTGGGCCCTCGCGGCCGGGTCGATCCCCGCGGCGTCGAGAGCTTGTTCGATGTCGGCTGACTCCCATCCCGAGAGGCGCAGCGAGTTGGCCAGGGTCTTGCGGCGGTGCGCGAACGCGCCGCGAACGACGGCTCGGCGGTGTGAGCCCGGAGCCACGCACGACGGCGGCTCGTGCGGAACCAGCCGAACGAACGCAGAATCGATCGCGGGTGCGGGTCGAAAAGCCCCCGGCCCCAGGCGACGGACGATCTCACCGTCAAAGAACCAGCCGATCAGCACCGACAACAGAGCTCGCTCGGACGATCCCGCGGGCGCCAGCATCCGATGGGCTACCTCGAGAGGGACCATGTAGTGGGCGTCCCGCAAGTGTCGATGATGCTTCGCCGTCCAGCGCAGGATGGGGCTGGCGACGGCGTAGGGTAGGTTGCCGACGAATCGGAGCGGGTCGTCGCCCGCCTCGGAGGGGTCGAACTCGAGGACGTCCCGCTGCACGATCGTCAAACGCCGGCTGTTCGCCGACTCCAGGGCGGCGAGGGTTTCGCAGCAGCGTGGATCCAACTCCACGGCCGTCACCGCAACGTCGTGTGCGAGCAGGGCGCGGGTCATTCGTCCCTCCCCGGGGCCGATTTCGAGGAACCTGTCGCCGGTCCGTGGATCCACCGCCCGCACCAGCGCTTCGGCGAGCTCGTCGTTGGCGAGCCAGTTCTGGCTGTATCTACGCAGAGGGGCAGGCACCTGGTGTCCCGGGTCAGAGGCTCGTTGCATCGTCATTGCATGAGCGTGGCGCGTCCTGCAAACAGCGCCGACCGCGATTATAGCCACGTTGACAGCATGCCGGGGCCGTTGCTACTTTCCACTTTCCTCCCGGGGCGGCGCTTGCGGGCCGCAGCCCGCGTTTCGGGGCGCCGACTCTCCCACCAACCATCGCTCGAGATCATGGCAGAAGACAGGAAAGCTGCATCATCCGACGCCGGCGAGATGCCGAAGGGGTACGACCCCGTCGACGTCGAGCCTCGTTGGGCCAAGGTGTGGGAAGAACGCGGCGTGGGCACGCCCGATCCGTCCTCGGCGAAGCCCGTGTACGCGATGGTCATTCCTCCGCCGAACGTCACCGGATCCCTGCACATCGGGCACGCGTTGGATCACACCATTCAGGACATCATGGCGCGTTGGAAGCGCATGCAAGGCTACGACGTGCTGTGGCTTCCCGGCACCGATCACGCCGGCATCGCCACCCAGAACGTCGTCGAAAAGCAGCTCGCCCGCGAGGGCACCAGTCGCGTGGAGCTCGGCCGCGAGGAATTCGAGCGTCGGGTGTGGGAGTGGAAAGAGGAGTACGGGGGTCGCATCCTTCAGCAGATGCGTCGCGAGGGGCTCACCGTCGACTGGACCCGCGAGCGCTTCACCCTCGACGAAGGTCTGTCGCGGGCCGTGCGGCGGGTCTTCGTCGATCTCTACGAGCAGGGACTGATCTACCGGGGCGAGTATGTGGTCAACTGGTGCCCGCGGTGCGGTACGGCGATCTCGGACCTCGAGGTCAAGCATCGCGAGAGCAACGGCTCGCTGTGGCGCATCCGTTATCCCTTGAAGGGCGAGCAAGGCGAGGGGGAGCGTCGCTGGGTCGAGGTCGAGACGACACGGCCGGAGACGATGCTCGGCGACACCGCGCTGGCGGTCAACCCGAACGACGAGCGCTACGGTGATCTCGTCGAGCAAACGGCCGTGCTTCCGATCATCGGTCGCGAGCTGGCGATCATCGCGGACGAGTTCGTCGATCCCGCCTTCGGTACCGGCGTGGTCAAGGTGACGCCGGCGCACGATCCCAACGACTATGAAGCAGGCCTGCGCCACGAGCTCGAGCGCGTCGAGGTCATCGGTCGCGACGGCAGCATGACCGCTCGCGCCGGCGACTTCGCCGGGCAGGATCGATTCGAGGCGCGCAAGAACGTCGTCGAACGGCTCGAACGCGACGGCGCCCTCATCGCCCGCAAGGACCATCTGCACGCGGTCGGCCATTGCGATCGCTGCGACACCGTCATCGAGCCCCTGGTCTCGTTGCAATGGTTCGTGCGCATGAAGCCGCTCGCGGAGCCGGCCCTGGCCGCGGTCGAGGACGGCCGCGTTCGCTTCGTCCCGGATCACACCGTCAAGGTGTATCGCGAGTGGATGACCAACATTCGCGACTGGTGCATCTCGCGTCAGCTGTGGTGGGGACATCGCATCCCGGCCTGGTATTGCGATGCCTGCGGCGAGATTCTCGTGGCCAGCGAAAGCCCCGACGCCTGTTCCTGTGGGGGCGAGTTGCGGCAGGAAACAGACGTCCTCGACACCTGGTTTTCCTCCGCGCTGTTTCCGTTTTCCACCCTCGGGTGGCCGGACGAGACCGTCGATCTCGATCGCTACTATCCGGGCGCGTTGCTGGTCACGGGTTACGACATTCTCTTTTTCTGGGTGGCGCGGATGATCTTCATGGGCCTGCGCTTCATGGATGAGGTGCCGTTTCACGATGTCTTCTTCCACGGACTCGTGCGCGATGAAGACGGCAAGAAGATGAGCAAGTCGCGTGGAAATGTGGTCGACCCTCTCGAGGTCATCGACGAGTTCGGCGCCGACTCGTTGCGCTTCACGTTGGCTTCGATGGCGGCGCCGGGCAAGGACATGGCGCTCGCGCGAGACCGCCTGGCGGGGTATCGAGCCTTCTGCAACAAGCTGTGGAACGCGGCTCGATTCGTGCTCATGAACCTCGGTGACAAGCACGAAGCGGAGCAGGCGGCCGCCGATGCGGCGCATCCGGTCGCCGTCAACGCCGCCGACCGATGGATCCTGTCGCGCACCGCGCAGGTGTTGCCCGAATTCGAAGATAACCTCGGCAAGTACCGGTTCGACGAGGCCACCCTGGGTCTCTATCACTTCATCTGGCACGAGTACTGCGACTGGTACATCGAAATGGCCAAGCCGGCGCTGTGGAGCGACGACGCGGAGGCTCTCCGCTCGACGCGCGCCACCCTGATGGCGGTACTCGAGCGTGCGTTGAAGGCGCTCCATCCGGTGATGCCGTTCATCACCGAGGAGATCTGGAGTCGTCTCCCCGGCGCCCGCGACCTGCTTTGCGTGTCGAGCTGGCCCGACGCCCCCGAGATCTGGCGAGATGCCGCCGTCGACGTGCGCGTCGGCGAGCTGCAGGCCCTGGTCACGGAGATTCGGCGCGTCCGCCACGACTTCAACATCGGTCCCGGCCAGAAGGTCCCCGTCGATCTCGTCTGTTCCGACGAGGAACGCCGGGCGGGTCTCGAGGAGCTCACCGGGTATCTGGGCGTTCTTGCCAAGGCGGAGCCCGTCACCGTGCGCGCGAGCGTGGAGGAAGCCGGTGCCGGAATCCACGTTCCGGTGGGAGAGTTCGAGGCGGTCCTGCTGCTGGCCGACATCATCGACATCGGCAACGAGATCGAGCGCATTCGCGGGAAGCTCGCCGGCGTCGAGAAGGACTTCTCCGGGTTGCGCGGACGCCTCGCCAACGAAGGCTTCGTAAGCAACGCTCCGGAGGATGTGGTGGCCAAGGTGCGGGCCCGCAGCGAAGAGCTCGCGGCGGAAGCAAGCCGGCTGCGTCGACATCTCGAATCGCTGGACGGGTGACATGCCCCGCTTGGCGGATGCCCCGCATGCTCTGCCCGAGTCCCGCTTCAGTGGGCGGGTGCGCCACTTCACCACCGTTGATTCCACCAACCAAGTCGCTCGCCAGTTGGGCCAATCAGGCGAGCCGGACGGCACCGTCGTCGTTGCCGAAGAGCAAACCCGCGGGCGAGGTCGCCGTCGTCGCATGTGGGTCTCGCCGGCGGGCACGGGGCTGTACGCCTCGATCCTGCTTCGTCCGCCGTTCGCGGCGGCGGAATCCGGTGCGGCCGTCCAGCTCATCGCCGGCATTGCTGCGGCGGAGACCATCGACGACCGTATCGCCGTGCGACCCGTCTTGCGCTGGCCGAACGATTGCTACATAGGCGACCGCAAGATCGCCGGCGTGCTCGTCGAGGCGGAGACGACGGGTAGCGATTTCGATTTCGTCGTCTGTGGCATCGGCATCAACGTCAATCACGAGGCAGGTGACTTTCCCGATGACCTGCGCGATCGTGCGACGAGCCTGAAGCAGCAGACGGGCCATCCCGTTTCGCGTCTCGAGGTGCTCGGTAGCCTACTCGCCGCTTTCGACACCTGGGAGTCCGCCTGGAGAAACCACGGCCTCGGTCCCGTCCGTGAGCGTTGGCTGGAGCTTTCGCCCGAAAGCGCCGGTGGGAAGGTAAGCGTGCAGACCGATTCCGGCCTCGTCGAAGGCGTGGCCGACGGGCTCACCGAAGCCGGCCACCTTCGTGTTCGCGCGGCGGACGGGTCGCACGAGCTCGCCGTCGGCGAGGTGGTCAAGCTGAGGCCCGCATGATTCGCGACTTCGGAGACACGCGGCCCCGCATTGCTCCATCAGTGTTTCTCGCCGAAGACGTCGTGGTGATCGGGGATGTAGAAATCGGCGCCGACGCCAGTATCTGGTACGGCTGCGTTCTCCGTGGCGACGTCGGTCCCTTGCACATCGGGGCGGCGACGAACATCCAGGAGGGTACAATCCTCCACTGTGCGCCGGGCCGAGAGCCCACGGTCCTGGGGCCATGGGTGACGGTCGGCCACGGTGTCGTGCTGCACGGATGTTCGGTGGGCGCTGCCTCGTTGGTCGGCATGCGGGCGACGTTGCTCGACGGCGTCGTCGTCGGGAAGGAATGCATCATCGGCGCCGGTTCGCTGTTGCCGCCGGGGATGGTCGTACCCGATCGCACGCTGGTAACCGGTAGCCCGGCGAAGTTCTCGCGACGCGTTACGGACGAGGACGTCGAGTGGATCCTCGCCCACGGGCGGCACTACGTCGAAATCAAGGAGCAATACATCAGGGAGGGCGGCGGGCAGATGATTCCGCCGGCGGCACGCTGGGATCAGGCATGACGATGAATGACGCTGACAAGAGCACGGAACGGCAGGCGTTGCGGGCGCCTCGCGGAACCCGCGATGTCATCTCGCCGGAGGTGGAGCGCTGGCAGGCGGTCGAAGGCGCCGCCCGCAGCACCTTCGCCCGCTATGGCTTTCGCGAGATGCGCACGCCGATCTTCGAGGACAGCAACGTCTTCGAGAAAGGCACCGGCGAGAGCTCGGACATCGTGCAGAAGGAAATGTACCGATTCCGCGATCTCGGGGGACACGACCTGACCCTGCGGCCGGAGGGCACACCGCCCGTCGTGCGGGCCTATCTCGAGCACAACTTGGGGCAGAGTCGCGACGTCGCCCGCTTTTACTACATCGGCCCGATGTTTCGTTATGAGCGGCCGCAGAAGGGCCGGTATCGTCAGTTTCACCAGATCGGCGCCGAGGCGTTCGGATCGGAGTCAGCGGCCGTCGATGCCGAGGTGATCGACATGGCCATGACCTGGCTCACCGATCTCGGTGTCGGACCGCTGAGCCTGCAGGTCAACAGCGTCGGTGACCACGACGACCGCCCGGCCTATCTCCGGAAGCTGACCGCGGTGCAAGCCGATCTGCTCGGCGAGATGTCGGAGGAGTCGCGCAAGCGTCACGAGATCAACCCTCTGCGCGTGTTCGACAGCAAGGACCCGCGCGATCACGCCGTCATCGAGAAGCTGCCCACGATCATCGACCACCTGAGCGACGAAAACCGTGCCCATTTCGACGAGGTTTGCGGATACCTGAGCGATTGGGGCGTCGAGCATACCGTCGAGCCCCGCCTCGTACGTGGTCTCGACTACTACCGTCGCACCGTGTTCGAGATCACCTCGTCCGCGTTGGGAGCGCAGGATGCCCTCCTCGGAGGAGGCCGATACGATGGATTGGTGGCGGAGATGGGCGGCGAAGACGTCCCCGGAGTGGGCTTCGCGGCCGGTCTCGAGCGCATCGTCCTGGCGTTGCCTGAAACCGAGGCCGCGGCGTCGATCGACTGCTACGTCGTGACCGTCGCGCGAGATCTGGGCCCGCACGCCTTGCACCTGATGCGCGACCTGCGCGCAACGGGCTTACGCTGTACGGCCGACTTCCAGGGGCGCAGCATGAAAGCTCAGATGAAGGCGGCCAATCGCTCCGGCGCACCGGCGGTGGCGATTCTCGGCCCGGACGAGCTCGCCAAAGGTGTGTGTACCGTGAAGTGGATGGAAAGCGGCGAACAACGGGAGGTGTCCCTCGACGGACTGGCCGACGACCTCGGCGCAGCGCTCGTCGGCCGCCAGAATAGCTAGCCGCGGGCCGTGAGGCCCGGGCGGATCGCTACACCGACTGTCGCCGTTGCTGCACGCGGTTACCGTTCTCGAACCGGATTCGAATCGAAAGACTCAGGACAATGCGTCGAACCCATACATGTGGTGAGCTTCGAGCCGAGCACGCCGGACAGGTCGTCTGTTTGCAAGGTTGGGTGTGGCATCGTCGTGATCTCGGCGGGCTGATCTTTGTCGACCTGCGCGATTTCAGCGGCAGCGTGCAACTCGTCTTCAACCCCGAGGAATTCGCGGACCTTCACGCCATCGCCGAGACCTGGCGTCCCGAGTGGGTGGTGCAAGTCGAAGGAACCGTAGCGCTGCGGCCCGCGGAGACCGCCAACGAGAGCCTGGCGACCGGGGCGGTGGAGGTGCGCGTGGAGAGCGCCGAGACGCTGGCCAAGGCCGAAACTCCGCCGTTCCTGATCGAGGAGGATGCCTCGGCATTGGAGGATCTGCGGCTCAAGTATCGCTATCTCGACCTGCGCCGGCCGCCCCTGCAACGCGCGCTACGGCTGCGGCACAAGATGGCCCTGGCCGTGCGCACGTATCTCGATGATCGGGGCTTCTGCGAGGTCGAGACGCCGATCCTCACGCGGGCCACGCCGGAGGGAGCGCGAGACTACCTGGTGCCGAGCCGCGTCAGCGCGGGCACGTTCTACGCGCTGCCGCAAAGCCCGCAGCTCTTCAAACAACTATTGATGGTGGCCGGGTTCGATCGCTATTTCCAGATCGCCCGATGCTTCCGCGACGAAGACCTGCGGGCCAATCGACAGCCGGAATTCACCCAGATCGATCTCGAGATGAGCTTTGTCGAGACCGATGACGTCATCGAGGTGACCGAGGGGATGATGCGACGTTTGCTCGACGTCGCGGGCCTGCCGGCGGCAGTGGAGATCCCGCGTCTCACCTTTCGCGAGGCACTCGACCGCTTCGGTACAGACGCGCCGGACATGCGCTATGGAAACGAGATTCACGACGTTACCGAGATGGTGCGCGAATGCGACTTCCGCGCCTTCAGCGCGGTGGCGCAATCGGGAGGAGCGATCAAGGCCCTCCGCTGGCCCGGCGGGGCCGGGGCGGGTCGTGCGCGCCTCGACAAGCTCACCGACCTGGCAAAGGCGCAGGGCGCCAAGGGATTGGTGTGGATTCTCCGTCGCGACGACGAGCTCAAGTCGCCGGTCGGCAAGTTCCTGGGGGAAGAGCTCATGGGGAGCCTGTGCGAGGCCACGGGCACCGAGCCCGGAGATGCTCTGTTGATTGCCGGAGACGAGTGGGAGACCGCCGCGGTCACCATGGGCGCCGTGCGCAAAGACCTCGCGTCCACCGAGGGATGGATCCCGGCCGAGCCCGGTTTGCATTTTTGCTGGGTAGTGGAGTTTCCACTCCTCGAGGCCGATGCCGATAGAGGGCGGATGGTTGCCCGACACCATCCGTTCACGTCGCCAGAGCCCGAGGACCTCGAGCGGCTGGAGGACGAGCCACTGGCCGTGCGCTCGCGCTCCTATGACCTGGTGCTCAACGGCGTAGAGCTCGGCGGTGGCAGTATTCGTAATCATCGCGAAGATGTGCAGCGACGGGTGTTCGCCGCGCTGGGCATGGATGCGGACGAAGCGCAGTCTCAATTCGGCTTCCTGCTCGACGCGCTCCGGTACGGGGCTCCGCCGCACGGCGGGATCGCGATGGGCTTCGATCGTATCGTCATGATGCTGGCCGGAGAGCAGAGCCTCCGCTCCGTGACGGCCTTCCCGAAGACGGCTTCGGCCGCGGATCTGATGACCGAGGCTCCGGCTCCGGTGGACGAGGATCAGCTTGCCGAGCTCAACATCGCCTTGAAGGCGGCCGAGGACGCTTCGGACGGGGCGGGGTAGGAGGTCGACGGGAGGGGCGTGGAATCGATGCTGCCCTTCGCGTGAGGTGCGAGCTCTTGAGCGGCTAGCGCCGCTTCTGCGGATCGCAGTACACGCGAGAGGACAGCATCGATTCCACGCCCCTCCCTCAGATCCCCAGTTGCCGCCTCGGACCTGCCACATCCCGCCGCCGCCCAACAAGACGACTCCCCGTGCCGACCATGGAACGTTGGCGACGACTCGAAGAGAGAATTCTCCGGCGCCCGTAGGCGGCCGAGCGCGAGTGCATGAAGCAAGGCAGGACCCGTGCAGACACGCTGAACGCGCGGGCACCGGAGAATTCTCCCCCGAGCCGGAAGACGGCAGAGCCGGCTTTCGGGGGATGCCGAGGCCGCGACATCGTCTCGCTGCGGGTGCCGGTGCAGTTACTCCGTACTCATTTC
>CAYSHI010000045.1:0-11601 GCA_964430745.1 uncultured Acidobacteriota bacterium
CCCGCTCCGTCTCCCCCGCCTCGATCAATCGGCGCGCGTACAGGAGCAGGTTCGCGGTCGCCTGCGATCTCCGATACGCCGAGCCCGTAGCGGTGGCCTCGGCAAGCAGGTCGCCGCTGGTCACGGGGCCGATGTTGGCGAGCGCGAAGAGAGCGGCCTGCCGAAGGCCCTCGTCCTCGCTCATGGTGTACTTCATCACCTCGTAAGCCGCCGCCTTCGTGCGCAGCTCGCCGAGCGCTTTCACCAGCGGCGTGCGGCTCGAGGCCGGCGCGTCGACCAACGCCGCCAGCAAGGCTGCTTGCGCCCCGGTAGTTCCGATCGCTACCAGCGCCTGCGTGGCCGGATCGCCGAGATCCGCATCCGTCAGGTAACGAGCGATCCCGGCCACGGATTCGTCACCGCCGACGAGTTGGAGCTGGCGAATGAAGAACGCCTGGACCTCTTTCTGGTCGCTTTCGTCGAGGGCGCGCACGAGCACCGCCGCGTAGGCGCGTCGTTCGTCCTCGGCCCCCGGCCGGGCGACATAGGTGCTCAGCCCGGCAAGGGCGAAGCGCGCCGCCGTGTCGTCGCCGCCGCCGGCAGGCACCAGCGAGCGGCACACCCGGAGAATCTCGGCGTCCCCGAGCGACAGCAACTCCGCGCTCAAGCGGGTTTCCTCGGCGGCATTGTCGGCGGGCATTGCAGCGAGAACGGTGCCGGCAGCGGGACTCACGCGCCCGGCCGGGGCGCTTCCGGTCGAGGCGCACCCGGCGACCGACGCGAGTAGAAGACAAAGGACGGTGCTGTGCAAGAGCCGTAACGTCCGCGCGATCTCGAGCCCCCTCATACGTGCCACGGAGCCCGCATGGGCTGGTTGATCAGGCGGTTGGCTTCGTCGTCGTTCTCGAAACGCTGCGACTGGGGATCGAAGTACAGCTTGCGACGCAGGCGAAGCGCGACGATGCCCAGATTCACCAGTGTGCAGGAGCGATGGCCGTTGGCCTCGTTGAGAGCGAACGTGGTTCGTGTCCTGACAGCCTCGGAAAAATCGGTGACCTGCTCCGCGGGCTCCGGCAACTGCGCGACCTTTCGTTCGAAGTCCGGAATGTCGGACCGAAAGCCTTGGAAGAGCTTGCCGTCCGGCCCTTCGATGTAGGCCGCGTCCTTGTCGCTATCCGCGCCGTCGAGAATGATCTCGCAGCCGTCGGTGTAGCGCATCGAGATGCGCCGCCAGGAGCTCACCGCGTCGGGGTGCTGCTGCGGTGCATCGATGTCGATCTCGAAGGGGCTGGTGTCGTCCTTGCCGAGCAGGTACTGAACGGGATCGAGATAGTGCTGGCCCATATCGCCGAGGCCGCCGCCGTCGTAGTCCCAATAGCCGCGAAACGACTGGTGTACGCGATGCGGGTGGTAGGGCTTCACCGGGGCGGGCCCCAGCCACATGTCGTAGTCGAGCTCCGAGGGCACGCGCTCCGGCGTCAGATTGGTCCGGCCGCTCCACTCGAACTTCCAGTTGAACCCCGTCGACGCGTTGATCGTCACCTTCAAGGGCCAGCCGAGCATGCCCGAATCGACCACCTTCTTGATCTCGTCCACCGTCGTGTCCATACCGTAGAAGCCCGAGCGGAAGCGGAACCAGGTGTTGAGGCGAAAGATCCGGTCGTTGCGCTGCACCGCTTCGACAACCTTGATGCCCTCGCCGATGGTGCGCGTCATCGGCTTCTCGCACCAGATGTCCTTGCCGGCGTCGGCCGCCGCCACCGCCATCAGACCGTGCCAGTGCGGCGGTGTGGCGATGTGAATGATGTCGATGTCGGGCCGATCGAGGACTTCCCGGAAGTCCCGATAGGCATCGACCCCGGGGCCGGCCTTCTCGACAGCCTGCGCCAGATGGGCTTCGTCGACGTCGCACACGGCGAGCAGGCGCGAGCCCTCGTAGTCGATGTGGCCCTGGCCCATCCCGCCGACGCCGATGATTGCCTTGGTGAGCTCGTCGCTCGGCGCCGTAACTCCCTGCCCGCCAAGCACGTGCCGCGGCACGAGCGTCACGCCCGCAAAGGCTGCCGTAGAGCCCTTGACGAAAGTTCGTCGGTTCATGATCCTCTGCCTGTCTCCGTTGAAACGTCGGCGAACGCGCGGTCGGGGCTACGATCTCGATAGCGTCCGAGCCGACGAGAATCTACCGCGGCAAACCGAAGAGAACCAACGCGGCAAACCGAAGAGAACCAAGGCGGCAAACCGGGCACAACCAAAACGGCCACCGGCGCCGGGAGCAAGTCATGCACCATCTCATCTTCGGCGGACCGAGGGACTCGGCCGACGCCGCATCGATTTACCGGGTCGCGGCCGGCTCGACGCGCACGACGCGGGCGCGCGCATCCTCGTGGATCGCCGCGCTTGGCCTCCCGTCCGCTGCCATTTGCAGTTGCCAGAACCCTCCGCGTACCGATCAAGCACCCCTTCCTGGAAGCGTCGAACGACCCGCCAACATCTTGATGATCATGATCGATGACCTCGGATGGACCGATCTGCGCGTGCAAGGCAACGAGCTGCTGGAGACGCCCGTCATCGACAGGTTGGCGGCCGACGGCATGCGCTTCACGGACAGCTACTCGGCGGCGCCCGTCTGTTCGCCGACGCGGGCCGCGATCATGACCGGCCAATCGCCCGCCAGACTGGCGATCACCAACCACATCACGGGTGACCAGCGGCAATTCGAGCCCGACGACGCCGTGATGCACGCCGCCGAGATGAACAACCACCTGGCACTCGACTACGTGACGTTGGCCGAGCGACTCGGCGAGGCCGGCTACGCCAACGCCTTTCTCGGCAAATGGCACATCTCGGGAATCGACGATGAGATGACGTCGAGCGAGCCCGGGCGGCGGCCGGACAGGCAGGGGTTCGACATCAACGTCGGCGGAACCAGTTTCGGGGGCCCGCGCAGCTACTTCGACCCGTACCGGAATCCGACGATCGTGGACCGACGGGAGGGCGAGTATCTGACCGATCGCCTCGCGGACGAGGCGATCTCCTTCATCCACGAGCATCAGGACCAACCGTTCTTCGTGGCCCTCTGGCCCTACACCGTCCACTGGCCGATGGAAGCTCCACAGGAGCTCATCGACAAGTACGCCGATCGCACCGGACTCGTCGATACCCGCTACGGCGCGATGATCGAAGCCATGGACACCGCCATCGGTCGCGTGCTCGATGCCCTCGAAGCGTCGGGCCTCGCCGAAGACACCCTGGTGATCTTCACCTCCGACAACGGCGCCTACGGAGGGGTGACCGACTTGAGTCCGCTGCGCGCGGCGAAGGGACATCTTTACGAGGGCGGCATTCGCGTTCCCTTGATCGTTCGCTGGCCCGGCCGCGTCGAAGCCGGCACGGTGTCCTCCGTCCCCGTTATCAGTATGGATTTCTTCCCGACGATCCTCGACGCCGCCGGCCTCGCACCCGAGCCCGTCACGCCAATGGACGGCGAAAGCCTCAGGCCACTACTCGAGCAGAGCGGTTCGCTGCAGCGGGAGGCGATCTTTTTCCACTATCCCAACTACGCTTTCCACGGCCAGAACCGCCTCGGCGGAGCGATACGCCAGGGCGATTACAAGCTCATCGAGTTCTACGACGACGGTTCCGTCGAGCTGTACAACCTGGACAACGACATCGGCGAGCAGCACGACCTCGCGCCGCAAGAGCCGGAGCTCGCGGCGGCGATGAAGGCGGAGCTCGATCGTTGGCTCGAGGCCTCGGGAGCCCGCATGCCGACGCCGATCAGCGCCGAGCGGTGATCCGGCTTCGGCGGCCCGGAGACTTCCACGCCGTCAGGCTCGGGACGGTAAGCTGCCCGCGCACGCGGCGCTGCCGGTATGCGGTGCTGCGGATACGAGGAGCGGGCTCTTGAGACAGGCTGTGATGATCTCCCCCGGAACCATCGAGCACCGCGAAGTGCAGGCTCCTCGTGCCGGGCCGGGTGAGGTTCTGCTTCGCATTCGGCGCATCGGCGTGTGCGGCTCCGACGTTCACGTCAATCACGGTACGCATCCGTTTACCGGTTATCCGGTGATCCAGGGGCACGAATTCTCCGCGGTGGTCGAGGAGATCGGCGACGGCGTGACCGAGGTGGCGGCCGGTTCCAAGGTCACCGCGTTGCCCCAGGAAGTGTGTGGCGCCTGCGCGCCTTGCCGCCGCGGCGACCATCACATTTGCGACGAGCTCAAGGTCAGAGGGTTCCAGGCTCCCGGGGTGGCTCAGGATCTCTTTGTCACCGAAGCCGACAAGGTCGTGCCGTTGCCCGAGGACTTTACCTTCGAGCAAGGGGCATTCATCGAGCCGATCGCCGTTGCCGTTCATGCCACGGCGAGGGCGCCGGAACTGACGGACCGCAACGTCGCGGTTCTCGGCGCCGGGCCGATCGGCAACCTGGTGGCGCAGATGTGTCGCTGCCGCGGGGCACGTGTGCTGATCACGGACGTGAGCGACTTCCGCCTCGGGGTGGCAGCCGCGTGCGGAATCGATGCCACGTCGAACGCTCGATCGAAACCCCTGGCGGAAGCCGGGCGACACGCGTTCGGCGATGCCGGCTTCGACGTCGCCTTCGATTGCGCCGGGGTCGCGGCGACGATCTCGGAAGCGGTGGCGTCGATCAACAAGGGCGGCACGATCGTCGTGGTCGCCGTCTTCGAAGAGCCCCCGGCCGTAGATCTGGCGTTGATCGGTGACCACGAGCTGACAGTGACCGGCACGCTCATGTACCAGCGGCCCGACTACGAAGAGGCCATTCGGCGAGTCGCGGCGGCCGAGATCGCCACCCTACCGCTGGAGTCGAAGCACTTCTCACTGGAACAGTTCGGCGACGCCTACCAGTACATCGAGCGTGAGGGAGAACGTTGCCTGAAGGTCTTCATCGACCTGTGACGAACCCATGAGCGACGCTGATCACGCGACCCCGACGGATCCCGCCATCGTCGCCGGTCACTCGGTCGTCGCCATCGGCGAGCTTCTCTGGGACATCTTTCCGGACGGGCGACGCCTCGGCGGCGCCCCGGCAAACTTCGCCTATCATGCCCGCGCACTCGGAGCCCGCTCGTCGTTGCTGAGCCGCGTCGGGGCCGACGACCTGGGCACCGAAGCGCTCTCGCGAATGCGCGATCACGGCGTCGACGTCGATCAGGTGACGAGCGACACGAACCACGCCACCGGCACCGTCTCCGTCACCCTCGACGAAGATGGCGAACCCAGCTACGCCATCCACCGGGACGTGGCCTGGGATTTCATCGCCTGCCCCCCGGAAAGCATCGAGCTGGCGGAAACGGCCGACGCGCTCTGCTTCGGCACGCTCGCCCAGCGTTCCGAGACGTCGCGGCGGACGGTGCTGCAGCTACTCGACGCGGCTCCACCCGGCTGCTTGCGCCTGCTCGACGTCAATCTCCGGCAACACTTCTACGGGCTCGACATCCTGCGCGACGCGCTGGCGCGGGCCGACGTGTTGAAGGTCAACGAAACGGAGCTGCGCACGATCGGCGCGCTGCTGGGAGTCGCCGGCGATGACGCTACGATCGTGCGGAAGCTCGTCGAGACGTTCTCGCTCACCGCCGTCGCGGTGACCCGGGGTCGACGCGGCGCCGCGCTGTGGCTGCCCGACGACATGGTCGAACATCCCGGTTTCCCAATCGCGATGAGCTCGCCGGCGATCGGACACGACGAGCCGGACACGGTCGGCGCCGGCGACGCGTTTGCCGCGGCCCTGTGCGTGGGCATGTTGCGCGGTCATTTTCCCGGGTCCATTGTCGAGAATGCGAACCGACTGGCGGCCTTCGTTTGCTCCCGAAGAGGCGCCATGCCGGACTTGCCGACCGAGCTCGTCGAGAACCTGACGGTGGAGACGAAGTCATGACCGTGAACAACTTCCAGTACTTCCAGCCCACGGAGATCCTCTTCGGCGCGGGGCGTGTCGACGACGTCGGCGCCGCCGTCGGTCGTTACGGGCGGCGCTGCCTGCTCGTTTCCCGGCCGGAGGCAGGCGCATTCGGGCCGTCGATCGCGCGTGTCCAGTTGCTGCTCGACGAGGCGGGGATCGACACCTTCCACTTCGACGGTGTCATTCCCAACCCGACCGTCGAGTGCATCAGCGGCGGGGCCGAGATGGCCATCGAAAACGGCGTCGACGTGGTGCTCGGGGTCGGCGGCGGCTCGGCGATGGATGCGGCCAAGGCCATCGCCGTCGAGGCGACCCATGAGGGAACTTCCTGGGACTACCTCTTCTACCGAGACACGCAGCCGACCGACGCGACGTTGCCCATCGTCGCCGTCAGCTCCACGTCCGGGTCCGCATCACACGTCACCCAGGTGGCCGTCGTCACGGACGGCCCGACGCGCGACAAGTCGGCGATCTACAACGCCCGCGTATTTCCGCGGGTCGGCATCGTCGACCCCGAGCTCGTGGTGACGGCGCCCGAGGAGGTCACGGCGGCGACCGGCTTCGACGCCTTCTGCCATGCCTTCGAGAGTGTGCTGCACCCGGGGGCGTCCTCCTACACCGAGATGCTGGCCTGGGAGGCCATGGGGTTGGTGGCCGCCAATCTGCCGGCCGCGCTGGCCGATGGATCGAACCTCAGTGCGCGTACTTCGATGGCGTGGGCCGACACTCTCGCCGGACTCTGTATCGCCAACGCCGGCGTGACATTGCCGCACGGTATCGGCATGGCAATCGGCGGCATGTACCCGGACGTCGCCCACGGCATGGCGCTCGCGAGCTGCTATCCGACGTTCTCACGCTTCACCTGGCCGGCGGCGATCGGCTGCTTCGCCCGCGCCGGGCGACTGTTCGATCCGGCGCTCGCCGACGCACCGGACGACGAGGCTGCCGAGCGCTCCTGCGACGCCATCGACTCATTCCTCCAGGAGATCGGCCTGTGGACCAACCTCGAGGCGCTCGGCGTCCCGGAAAACGAGCTTGCCGACCTCGCACGCCAGTCGATGGTCTTACCCGACTATGAGAACAACCCCCGGGTGACGACCCCCGAAGAGATGCAGGAGCTGATCGCGGCCTGTCACCGACGCTGATGAACATCTCCGCCCTCGACCTCACGATCATCGTCGTCTACCTGATCGGCGTGTTGGGCCTCGGCGTGTGGTCGTCCCGAAAACGGAACGCGACCGCCAACGAGTACTTCCTCGCCGGCCGCTCACTCGGTTGGGTGATGGTCGGCGCGGCGCTGTTCGCCACCAACATCTCGACGATCCACCTCGTCGGCCTGGCGGCGTCCGGGTACAACGACGGCATGGTGTGGGGGAACTTCGAATGGATGGCGTCGTTCTGTCTGATCCTGCTCGGACTGGTGTTCGCGCCCTTCTACTTTCGCAACCGCATCTCCACGCTGCCGGAGTACCTGGAGAAACGCTACAGCCCGGGCTCGCGCACCTTCCTCGCTTTCATGGCGGTTCTCGGCGCTTTGCTCATCCACATCGGCATGAGCCTCTACGCCGGCGCCGCCGTCTTTCAGCAGTTCTTCGGTATCGACGTGATCTATTCGATCGTGGTCATCTCGGTGATCACGTCGATCTACACGGTGCTGGGGGGCCTGCGCGCCGTGGTGGTCACCGAGACCATCCAGACGCTGGTGCTTCTGGTGGGCGCGGTGCTCGTCACCGTGCTGGCGGTGCTTGCTCTGCCGGAGCACGGCATCAGCTCGTTCGCGGAGTTCAAGGGCGCGCTCAAGCCCGATCAGCTCAGCATGATCCACCCGTTGCGTGGCGCCGACGGCCGCCTGAATGAGCTCTCGTGGGTGTCCGTGATCCTCGGCTATCCCATCCTCGGCATCTGGTACTGGTGCGCCGACCAGACCATCGTCCAGCGCGTCCTCGGCGCTCGCAGCCAACACGACGCCCAGGTCGGGCCCTTGTTCGCCGGCTTCTTGAAGATACTTCCCGTCTTCTTGATGGTGCTGCCGGGCGTGATCGGCTACGCGCTGTTCGCCGACGTCATCGGCGACGACGCCAACCAGACGTTGCCGGTGCTGATCAACGAGCTGGTGCCGACCGGCTTGAAGGGCCTGATCACCGCGGGACTCCTCGCCGCCTTGATGAGCACGATCGCCGGGGCGCTCAACAGCAGCGCCACGCTGGTGGCCGTCGACATCGTCGGGCGGGTGCGGCCCGACACACCCGATCGGACCCGCATCACCGTGGGCCGGTTCACCGCCGTCGGCGTCATGTTGCTGGCCATGGTGTGGTCGACGCAGGGGGACAAGTTCACCAGCATCTTCGAGGCCATCAACAAGATCCCTCTGGCCTTTGCGCCGGCGATCACCTGTGTCTTCGTGTTCGGCGTCTTCTGGCCGCGCGGCACGAAGCAGGCCTCTCTCGCAGCGATGGCAACCGGTTTCGTCCTGGGCAGTATCGATCTTGTTCTCGATATCCCGCTCATCGGCGACACACGGGTGATCAGCGACGTCTGGGGCATCCCGTTCATGCAGCAGGCCTGGTGGTTGTTCGTCGCCTGCAGCGTCGTGTACGTCGGCGTGAGCCTGGTCACCCCGGCCCCCTCGCGCGAACACATCGAGGACCTCTGCTGGACCAGCCCGAAGGCGGTCTTCGCCGGTCGATTCGAGGGGCTCTCCGACCCGCGTCTGCTGGCCGGCGCGCTGTGCCTGCTGATGGTGGTCATGTACTGGCTGCTGCGCTGACGCCCACGGGGCTCGGAGAATCGCCGACGGTCCCACCGGCGTTTTCAACGGAAGTCCCACCGGCGGAATCGCCGGCGACGCCATTGGTACGGGTCCCGGTTGACAATAGCGGACTCATGACTCGTAATTCAGGTATCGGCAGCCTGTCGGAAAGCACGCCATGGTCGAGCGGCAAAGCCACCACCGTGGAATCGGGGGACCCTGGTCGGTCCGCACCGGGCCGGCGCTGGGCCTCTTCCTCTTCCTCTCGTTCCTCTACAACGGCTACTACCTGCTCGGCGGTTTCCACGGCGACGACGCCATCTTTCTGAGCCTCGCCAAGCGCGACCCT
Organism: uncultured Acidobacteriota bacterium; assembly: GCA_964430745.1. Lineage (GTDB taxonomy): Bacteria > Acidobacteriota > UBA890 > UBA890 > UBA890 > CBDCGW01. The sequence goes on from CAYSHI010000045.1 coordinate 9,001, forward strand.
TTGCCGTACTCGCGATGGCTCGGCATGTGGGCGGCCGATATGGGAGAGGTCCTCGACGGCATCTGGTTCTTCGAGGGATCAGGCCTCAAGGCGTTCTTTCGCCCCCTCCCCAGCATCGTCTTCGAAGGTTCGGTGCGCCTGCTGGGCGAGTGGGCGTTTCCCCTGCACCTGCTGTCGATCGTGCTGCACGCTTTGGTGGCGGGAGCCCTGTCCCTCCTCGTCCGCCGGCTGACCGCCCGGCCCGGGCTCGGTCTGCTGGCCGGGGTGTTCTTCCTCTCGTTCGAAGACCATTCGATGGGCCTGGGAATCATCACCATGTCGACGGACGCGCTCTGTGTTTTGTTCGCGGTCGTTGCGTTGATCGCGCACGCAGCGTGGCTGCAGGAGCGAAGGCTCTGGTACCTCGCGGTTTCGTTGCTCGCTCTCTGGCCCGCCTTCCTGTCGAAGGAGAGCGCGGTGGTCGCTCCGCTGGGAATGGCGTTGATGACTCTCTTGCTGCCCCGGGGGTTCGACGGAGTCCTCGGCGTTGGGAAACTCGCCGCAGGCACCACCGCTCCGGCCGCCGGGAGGGCCTCCGTGGGCGCCGCCGCGACCGACCGGCGATTCCGCGACTTCCGTCAGGACTGGACCTCGTGGGCGCCGGCACTCCTGATGATGGTGACCTACCTGGGCCTCTACCGGGCGTTGGGCTTCGGCGGGCTGAACAGCGGGATGTACGTCGACCCGTTCGCGGCGCCGGGCCGGTACCTCGTGCACTTGGCGGGCCATCTGCCGGTCATGTGGCTGGCGACGCTCTCTCCGGTTCCTCCCAGCATCCCCTGGTTTCTGCCGGCACTGTTGATGCCGTTCGCCCTGGTCGGGGTCGTTGTTTTCGCCGCCTGGGTAGCAACTCTGTGGCCTCTGCGAAACAGCGGGCTCGTCGCCTGGGCGATGGCGTTCTATCTGCTCGCGCTGTTGCCGCAAATGGCGTCCGACGCGAGCGAGCGGGCACTGTACTTTCCGGCCGTCGCGGCGAGCATTCTACTCGCGGTGCTCGCGGCGGAGGTCGGCTTCTTCGCTCGCCGCATCTGGCCGGATCGGGCGGTGGCGCCGCCGCTCACGCGGGCCGGCGGCTGGGCGGTCATCGTGCTCGTGCTGGTGCCCGGGGCTTTGCTCTCGATGGCTTATCCGTTTGTCTGGCTGCCGAGCTTTCGCGCGCTCGATGACGACGCCTTCACGGCGGTTCCCTACATCGAAAAGGTCGACCCCGAGCACGTCGTCTTTCTCAACGGGCCGGGCTGGCTTCACGCAATGTACCTGCCGTCGATCCTCGAGCGCCAGCTCGGGCACCGTGTCGACGTCCAGGTGCTCAACTCGATGAACGGCATCGTCAGCGTGGTACGCGAGAGTGAGACGGATTTCACCGTGCGCGCCGACCGCGGCGGCTGGCTCGGCAACCCCGTCGCCCGCATGCTTCGGCCGCCCGGAGCTCCGAGGCAAGGAACCGTATTCGAGCGCGAGCTACTGACGGCGACGCTGACGGAGATGACGCGATCGGGTGGAGACGTCACCGCCGTGCGCTTTCGCATGCGGACCCCACTCGAGGATCCGTCGCTCCTGTTCCTTACCTGGGATGGCGCATCATTTCGCCCGCTGGAGCTGGGCGCGCTGCCCGCGGGTGAAGAGATCGTGCTCGCCGACACCTCGGATATCTGGGCGAGTATGTGGTAGCTGGCCGGCGGCGGAACTCGATCGGGCGCCGGCGCCGTCGACTCCCCTCCCCTGGGAGGCGGAGCGACGACCGATCACAGCGCGGCGCGCGTTGACCCCAATCCTCGCGAGTGTGCCTTGCTCAGTAGGTTTGAAACCCGGGGATGGCCCTCGTGAAACCTGCTGGCGGCGCTCAGCGCAGTGGGAACCAGATCGGCACCGAGCAGCTCTCCCAACACCGGAGCAGGCAGCGGTTGCTCGAACTTGATGGCGACGAAGCTGTCCGATCTCACATGATCCGCGCGTAGAACCGCTCCCCAGCGAAGCCCCGGGGAGATCACGCTGCCGGTCGCTTCAACGAACCGCACCATGAGGGGGCAGTCGGGATTAGCCGGAACGTCGTCCGCGAACACCACGAGGGCACCACCGCGGCCCACATCCACCGTAACCCCCCTCATCTCGGCAACTTCGGGCCCTTCCATGTGGCCGCGGATCTCCATGATGACGTGCGCCTTGTGGCGCAAGTGCTGACGGCGCTCGCTCCTCGTCGGTGCCAGCATCGGCCTATCCCTCCTTTCCAGCGGACATACTGACGCACGCAGCTATCATCTGTTTTGATCATCAGATGATAGAAAAATATATTTAAAGTGATCAATACTTATTTATATCTATATATAGATAGATTTAATCACTTTTACCCATGCCTTCAATCTCGGTCGCCTCGTCTTGAAGACACGTCGTCGTCCGCGAGCGCGCTGAGGACGTCACCGGCGTCCACGGGAAAGCTTCAGCGCCTCAGCGTCTCCTCGGCGGCGAGGGTAATCCGGGAGGCCGCAGAACGATCGCGCGGCCCATGCTCCATGGAACGCCGTCGGCATCGAGCCTCGAGTTCAGCGCCGGCAGCTCGTCGGC
>CAYSHI010000046.1:0-5247 GCA_964430745.1 uncultured Acidobacteriota bacterium
GAAGGCGACGATGCGTCCGCCGACGCCTCCCGGGCCGATATTGCGCCACTCGAGGTGGCTCCAATCGACGTCCGGTTTCGGGCCGGCGGCGCCCTGTTCGACCTCCTGGGTTATCGCGGAGGCGAGGCTCGGCACAGCGACGGGACCCACACACAGGGCGAGCACCGCGATGAGTGAGGAGAAACGTGCGATGGGGCGAGGACGGCGGACGAACATGGCGGACTCCTTGAGCGGGGCGGCGGCGCCGGTATCGAGACTCGCGTGCGTGTCGATCTTACAACGGGTGCGACCGCGGTTCTTGACAGTCACCGGCGGCGAAGGTTGAGTTAGTTGTCTTCCTTCAGGTTTCGGCGCGTGCAGTTTCAACCCAGTGCTCCCCCGAGCGGTTAGTCGGAGCACGCTTTCAACGGAGTAGGGGTGTCCTTCCGAGCCAGACAGGTCGTGGTCGTGTTCCTCGCCGGCACTCTGGCGGCGGCGGCGCTCCACGGCGCATCCGAGCAGCAGGCCGTGCTCTCAGGCTGGCCCGCCTGGGGAGGGCCGCACGGCGACTTCACGTCGCCCGTCACGGGATTGGCTGATTCCTGGCCGAGCCAAGGACCGCCGGAGATCTGGCGTCGCGACCTGGGCGGGGGAGCCTCGGCCATCGTCGTCGACGGCGAGCGGCTCTTCACCATGTACCGGCGCGGCAGCGACGAGGTCGTGGTGGCTCTGAGCACCGTCGATGGATCGGTTCTCTGGGAGCACGACTACGGCGTGCGGGTAGGTGGCTTCGATATCGAGTTCGGCGCCGGGCCGCACTCCAGCCCGCTGGTTCTCGGCGATCGTCTGATCACGGTCGGCTTCCGGGGAGACCTGTATGCGTTCGACAAGCGCACCGGCCGGGTGCTGTGGTCGTTGAGCCTCTGGGACGATCTGGACGGCACCGTACGCCCACGCGGCTACTCGTCCAGTCCCATCGCGTACAACGACACCATTATCCTGCCCGTGGGTGGCCGCGGTCGTGCGGTCGTCGCCTTCGACCCCGACGACGGGTCGACCGTCTGGAGCGGAGGAGACCTCGACAACGCGCATGCGACGCCCCTCGTTATCGACGTGGATGGGCAGGAACAACTCGTCGCCTTCATGGTCGATTTTGTCGCCGGCTTCGACCCAGGGACGGGAGAGCTTCTGTGGCGACACCCTCACCGTACGGACTACGGGCTCAACATCGCCACTCCGGTGTGGGGCGACGACAACCTGCTGTTCGTCTCCTCGGCGTACAGCGGCGGCAGCCGGGCGTTGCAGTTGCGACTCGAAAACGGTGTAACGCGCGTCGAGGAATTGTGGTTCACGAACCGTATGCGGCTGCATTTCGGCAACGCCATCCGCGTCGGCGATCATATGTACGGCGCAAACGGCGATTTCGGGCCGTCATTCGTGACCGCGGTGAACCTGCAGGACGGGGACGTGGCCTGGCGCGATCGCTCGTTCAGCAAGGCATCGTTCGTCTTCGCCGACGGCAAGCTCATCGTCCTGGACGAGGACGGCACCCTCGGATTGACGACGGTGTCGCCCGCCGGGATGGAGGTGCTCTCTCGGGTCGACATCTTCGAGAGCCGGGCGTGGACGGTGCCGACGCTCTCCGGCACCGTGCTGTACGCGCGCGATCTCGAAGAGATCGCGGCCTTCGACCTCGGCGCCGCCGCCGGCGGGCGCGACTGAGCGTTGGCCGCTTCGGCCGATCGTCGTCGCCGCGTCACGGCCCACTACGACGAGCTCTCGGGTCACTACGCCGAGCTGTGGGGCGAGCACATCCACCATGGCTACTACGCCCGCGGCGACGAGACCCGCGATGAGGCCACCCAAGCGCTCGTCGAGCGCCTGGTCGAAGACATGCAGCTTCCGCGCGGCGCCACCGTTCTGGACGTGGGCTGCGGCATCGGCGGCACGGCGCGGCTGCTCTCGCGGCAATACGATTGCCGGGTGACCGGCGTGACGCTCAGTTCCGTGCAAGCCTGCATGGCGCGCGAACGCGGCAACGGCCGGTATGCGCCCCGATTCGTGGTGGGCGACGCAGCCGCTCTGCCGTTCGTGGGCGCGTTCGACGCATTGGTCGCCGTCGAGGTGCTCTCACATGTCGACGATCGCGCCGCGTTCTTCGCCCAGGCGGCGCGGCTGCTCGAGCCCGAAGGGCGAATGGGGATCGCCGCCTGGCTGAAGTCGAGCGACGTGAGCGCCGCGCAAGAGCGCGCCCTCGTGGCGCCGATCGAAGAGGGCATGCTCGTGACGTTGCCCACGCGCCAAGAATATGAACGGCTTCTCGCCGCCACCGGCCTGCGGCTCGACGGCTACCGCGACATCAGCTCGGAGGTGGCGCGCACGTGGGACCTCTGCCTCGAGCTGGTCACCAAGCCCGCTGTCTGGTCGCTGGCCGTGCAGAAAGGCAGCGATACCCTCGCTTTCGTACGGTCGTTTCGCGCCATGCGGGCGGGGTTCTCCCACGGCGCGTTTCGCTACGCGCTGATCACCGCGACCAAGAGCTGAGGTCGCGGGAACGAACGACGAGATCGCAATGGCGGGTACCCGCGGGGCGGTGATCTCGTCAGCGTACCCGGTAGCCGGGCCCGCGAACGATACGACCAGGCAATGCGCCGGTGTGCTCTCCCTCGCGCACGACGACGGTGCCGTTGACGAGCACCCAGGGCACACCTGTCGACACCTGGTGAGGAGCCTCGTAGGTGGCGTGGTCGCCAATAGCGTCGGCGTCGAAAACCACGACGTCCGCGAAATAGCCTTCCCGCAAGAGACCGCGATCCCCGATCGACAGGCGGTTGGCGACGGCCGAGGTCATTTTGCGGACGGCTTCCTCCAGCGGCATAACGCCCTCGTCACGGACGTATTTGCCGAGGATACGGGGAAAGGTTCCGTAGGCGCGGGGATGCGTGAGGACGCCGGAGACTTCGGGATTGGCCCCGCCGGCATCGGTGCCGAACTTCATCCACGGCCGCGCGAGCTGGAGCTTGACGTTGTCTTCGCTCATGAGGAAATAGATCGTGCCCGGATCGCCTTCTTCGCTCGCGATCAGATCGATGAGCGTGTCGACCCATTCCTGTTCGCGCTCCGCGGCGATGTCGGCGAGGTACCGGCCCGCGTAGGCGGCGTTTTCTTCCTTGCGGAAGCGGAGGATGAGAACGCCGTCCGGCCCGGCGAGGCTGCAGAAATTCTCCCACTCGGTCTTCTGGTCGAGGATCTCGTCGCGGATCGTGGCGCGCATCTCCGCATCCACGAGGTTTTCGCGGAGCTTGCCGTCGGCCGAGGCCCACGGCGGCAGGCAGGCGGCCAGCCCGGTGCTGCCGGCGGTGTACGGGTACATGTTGGCGCTCACGTCGAGGCCCGCGGCGCGCTCGGCTTCGATGCGGTCGACGGCCTCGGAAGCCTTGCCCCAATTGCGCCGCCCCGCAGCCTTGAGGTGGAAGACCTCCACCGGCACGCCGCCTTCTCGGCCGATCCGAATGGCCTCGTCGAGTGCCTCGAGGAAGGTGTCCGCCTCCGAGCGGAGATGGGTGATGTACAGACCTCCGAGCGGAGCCATCTCCTCGGACATGGCGATGAGCTCCTCGGTGGTGGCGAAGTTGCCGGGCGGGTAGACCAGGGCCGTGGCGATGCCGAAGGCGCCGTCGAGCATGGCGTTGCGCACAAGAGCGCGCATTTGCGAAAGCTGCTGGGCGTCCGGGGCGCCCTGGGCTTCTCCCATCACCCAGCGACGGACGCTCGATCCGCCGATGAAGGAGCCGAAGTTGGGCGAGGCGCCGTGAGCTTGCATGGCGGTCAGCCAGTCGTCGAACGCCCGCGGCCCGCGGAAGTCAGCACCGGGGGCGTTGGTCGTTCCCTCGCCCATGATCTCGGTGGTGATTCCCTGCGTCACCTTGCTGACGACGCGACCGTCGCCCTCGAGGAACTGGTAGCGCGAATGGCTCTGGATGTCGATGAAGCCCGGGGCAACGAACAGGCCCGCGGCGTCGATGGTCTCGTCGGCGCTCGCGGCTGCGAGCATTCCCGCCGGTGCAATGCGGACGATGCGTTCGTCACGGATGCCGATGTCCGCGCGCGTCCATGCGTTGCCGCTCCCGTCGACGAGACGACCGTTGAGGATCAACACGTCGAACGACGGTTCGGCTTGTTGCTCGGAGGTCGCGGCGGAGACGGACGCTGGCGGCGCGATGGATGCGGCGGAGGGGACGGCCCCTACCGGCGCGGTGAACGCGGCGAGGGCGAGCAGCAACCAGGCCGCCGCCCGGCGTGCGCGCCGGCGAAGCCGGAGGAGTCGTTGAGCCCGCCGAGATGGCGGCCGCGTCACTTACTGCGTCTTCTTGTAGGCCACGAAGCTGAAATCGTACGAATCGATGGTGATCGCCGAGACACTGCCGTCGTCTTCCTCGACGAAGCCGATGTTGATGAGGCCGAACTCCGGGCTGTCGAACTCCCAGAGGTTGCCCTCGATGTGCTTGAGTGCCGACGGCGGCGAGCTCATCGCGGACAGGGTGACGGCCTTCTCCTCGGTGATCTCGATGACCACGGCGATGACACCGTAGTCCGGGGCCTCGAATTCGTAGGTTCCGGCGAGCTTGTCGAGGTTCTCCGGCTGCTGCTCGTCTTGCGCGATGGCGGGGACGATGGCCAGGGCAACGGCGATGAGGCTGAGTAGCGACGTGCGAAGGAACTTGCTCATGGGGCCTTTCCGTCTCTCGATCCCTTGCTTCGGGGTGTGCAGTCGTGCGTTGTGTAGCCAACGAGGAGCCTCTTGACGGTAGCCAAGAAGCCTCGGGAGTGTCAACTTGCCCGCGCCGGGCAGCGCTCGTTCGGGCCAGGCCGGTACCGCGTCCTGACGGCGTGCATGTCGACCATGAGATTCAGCTTTCGCTGCCGCCTGTGAGTTTTCGGCTGAAAGCCCGAATCTGTCTCCGCGTCTTGTGACAAGGACGGCCGGGGGATGATTGAAGTCTGCCCGGCGAGTTGGTTTGATCGTTGGATGCTTGCCGAACGATGGGGCTCGATTTGCCGACGTCACCAGACGGCGATCGTCCTTGTGGCCTACTCGCTGCTGACCGCGTTGATGACCTATCCGCAGGTGTTCCGGCTTGCGGACGGTGCGCGCGATTGGGGAGATCCACTGCTCAACACGTGGATCATGTGGTGGGAAGTAGACAGCGTCATGAGCGGCAACTTCGCCGGGTTCTTCGACGCCAACATCTTCTTCCCCCACTACCG
>CAYSHI010000047.1:0-20482 GCA_964430745.1 uncultured Acidobacteriota bacterium
CGTGTCGAGCTCCACAGCGTCGGCAAGGAAGACGGCCATCACCCGGTAGAACAAGACGACATCAACCGGCTGCTGGTCCGGCTGGCGCTCGAGGGCAAGCGGGTCGCCCGCCTGAAGGGCGGAGACCCCTTCGTTTTCGGACGCGGCGGAGAAGAGGCCCAGGCTCTACAACGGGCGGGGGTCCCTTTCGAGATCGTTCCCTGCGTCACCGCCGGCATCGCGGCCCCCGCGTATCTGGGGATTCCCGTGACCCAGCGGGACGAAGTCGAGCGGCTGACGATGGTGACGGCCCACGAGTCGACCAGGAACGGAGGCCCGCAGGTGCGTTGGGACCTGCTCGGACCTGATCCCCACGCGACGCTGGTCGGGTACATGGGGGTTTCCAGCATGCACAACGTATCCCGGCGCCTGATCGACGCCGGAATGCCCGCCGACACCCCGGCAGCCATGATCGAGCGAGCGACGACCTCCGCGCAACGTTCGGTGGTTGCGACCGTCGGCACGCTGGCAGATCGCATGGAGGAGGCCGACATCAAACCGCCGGCACTTTTCGTCATCGGCTCGACCGTTCGCTATTTCGAGGAACTCGACTGGTTCGGCGCTCGACCGCTGGCGGGCACACGGCTCGGCATCGTTTCGCCCGCAGGCGAGCTCGGCGAATTGCTCGAGGCGAACGGCGCCGAGGTCGTAGAGGTGCCGCTACCCGTGACACCCGCGGCGCGCATCGTCCTCGGTGCCCTACCCCTGACGGGCTGGCTACTACGGCACGCAGAGGAGGTCGACGCGATCGACGAAGAGCGCGACAATCCTGGGTACACCCCGCGCACGGCGGCCTGGACCTTGAGCCCGGAGGCCACCGACAGGGCACGCACCCGTGAATGGCGACACGTGATCGAGGTACCGGCCTCCGCCTCGGCGGCTGAGGTCGTATCCGCCATACGTGAGACCCGTGGCGGCGCGGCGGCGACCAGCCTCGCGACGCCTGAGAGCTCCGAAGCAGCGAAGACGGAGCTCTGACAAACCAATCGAGCCTGACCGATGAGAAGGAACTCGATTGTCTGGAAGCTGAGCGTGGTCATCGTGGCGGTGATCGTCGCGGTGATCGGTGCGACCAGCTACATCAGCAACGTAGGGTTCGAGCGCGAGGCGACGGCTGCGGCGCGCAGCATGTCGCAGTTCCACTTGGAGTCGATTCTTCTTTCGCTCGAGCGTCTCATGATGGCTCGCGACAATGAGGGCATCACCGACTTCATTGCCGACGCGACCGATCACGACCCCGTCTGTCGCGACGTACGCCTGGTGGCGCACGAGGGCAGCATCGTCGTATCCGCTTTGGCGGTCCCGAACGCAATGGCGCAGACGGACTGGCCGTGCAGCGCGTGCCATTCGCTCGAGGATCCGCGGCAAAGCCTCAACGCCGGAAGCTATGACCGAGTCGTTCAACTGGCCGGCAACGAGCGTGGAGTCTCCGTCGTGACGCCGGTCTTGAACGAGAGGCGGTGTTCCGGCGCGGGCTGCCATGCGGCCCCGGACGCACAACCCGTGCTCGGCTTGTTGCAGGCAGAGTTCTCCCTACAGGAAGTCGACGCCACCATCGCGCGCCGCAACGTCTCGGCGTTGCTCATGGCCGCCATCGCCGCCGTGCTCAGCATCGGGGGGAGCTGGGTTGTCATGGACCGATTCCTCGGCCGCCGCATGCGGGCATTGACCACCGGCATGCGGCAGGTTGCCGAAGGCGACCTCAGCGTGCGCTTCGGCGACTTCGGCACCGACGAGGTCGGCGAGCTCGCGGGCTCATTCGACTACATGACAACCGAGCTCCAGTCCACGCTGCGGGAGCTGAGGAGCACTTCCGACTACCTGTGGGGCATCGTCGAGAACTCCGCAGACATCATCATCACGGTCGATCGCGCGGGGTTGATCAAGACCTTCAACTCAGGAGCTGAGCAGAGCCTCGGCTACCACCGCGACGAAGTCATCGGGCAGCAAATCGAGATGCTGTTCGCCGATCCGGAAGAGCGAAAATACGCCGTCACCAGGCTGGAAGACAAGGACAACGTGACCAACTTCGAGACCCACTTCCTGACCAAGGACGGCCAGGTGCGGGACGTGATCCTCACCCTCTCCCGCCTGCGCTCCCGCAAAGGCGCCCCGATCGGCACCTTCGGCATCAGCAAAGACGTAACGAGGGAAAACCGCCTGCGCCGCGAGCTTCTCCTGAACGAGAAGCTCGCGGCTATCGGCCAAGCCGTGGCCGGTATCCAGCACTCGGTCAAGAACATGCTCAGCTCCCTGAAGGGCGGCGCGTACATGGTGGAAACGGGGCTCAGCGAGCGTGACCGAACGTTGTCCGAAGAAGGCTGGGCGATGGTGAAGGACGGCATCGACCACATCACCGAGCTCTCGTCGAGAATGCTCAACTACGTACGGGAATGGCAGCCGGAGCTCGAACTGACCGACATCGGCGAGCTCGTCAAATCCGTCTACACCGGCAGCCGCCAGCTGGCCCGCAGCAAGGGAATCCGATCGCGGATGTACGTCGATGCCGACGTGCCGAAGATCATCTGTGATCCGCGGCTCGTGCGCCTGGCTGTACTCGATCTCGTTGCCAACGCCCTGGATGCGTGTGCCTGGAAAGACTACGACGAACCGGAGCGCCCCGAGGTGACCCTGAGAGTCCGCAGCTCGGTGCGGGAGGAGGACGAGGAGCGCCGGGAGCACATCGAGATACACGTCGAGGACAATGGCGAAGGCATCAGCGAGGCGATCAAGAAGAACCTGTTCACACCGTTTTTCAGCACCAAGAAGAGGCTCGGAACGGGCATGGGATTGGCCCTGACCTCCCGGGTCATTCGCCGACACGGCGGCACCATCGAGGTGGACTCGGAATTGGGGGTCGGCACGACCTTCAGGGTCTCGCTTCCGGTCGGCGGCCCGTCAGAACAAAAGAAGGGTGTTGATGGCTAAGAAAGTCCTGATCATCGATGACGACGCCAACATCGTGAAATACCTGTCGGTCGCTCTCGGCAAGAGCGGCTACGAAACCATGGGCGCCCAAGACGGAAAAGAAGGGCTCGAAAAGGTCCGGGAGTTCGGCCCCGACCTGATCGTGCTCGACATCATGATGCCCAAGAAGACCGGACTGGTGGTCTTTCGCCAGCTCCGCGGCCACGACGAGTACAAATCGATCCCGGTCATCATGCTGACCTCGATCGCCGACGTGATGGATGAGCAGGAGGCGTTGGCCACGGAGGAGCCCGAGTTCGAAGGCCTACGGGAGGTGCTGGCGAAGGCGATCCGCAAGATGCGGGAGGAGGGCGTGGAGAAGCCGGAGATGTTCCTCGACAAGCCTGTCGACCCGCACGAGCTCGTGGAGAACGTCCGCGACCTGATCGGAGGCTGACAAGGCAGCGAAACGAACCGATGTGCGGAACGCCCGGCCCAGCCGTTGAGCCGCCGGGGCAGCGGGTACGGTGTCTTCCCGACGAAGGGAACGCGTACGATGGCAAGCGACAAGGAACGAAACGTTACGCCGGCCGATTTCTCACCGTTTGACGAGCGTCACTATAAGGAACTGTGGCGACGACAGGTGGGGCGATTGCTGCTTTCCTATCTCGCACCGCTCGTTCTCGCCGTCGGCTACTTCGCCGTACAGTACGACCAGCTCGCGTCCGAAAGTCGGCAGCTTCAGCTCCAGGCGATCGCCGGCAGTCACGCCAACACGCTCAATCTGTTCCTCCTCGAGCGACTCACCAACCTCGAGGCCGTGCTCACCGATCCGGCCTTCCTGGTGGCCCCCTCGACGGAGGCCCTCGAAGTGCATCTCGCGAATCTGGCGAGGAGCAACCGCGCGTTCGTCGACCTCGGCTACTTCGACTCGTCCGGCGTCCAGACTGCCTACGCGGGGCCGCTGCCGGATCTCGCCAACCGCGACTACAGCTCCGAAGCCTGGTACAGAGACCTCCTGAGCGGATCGGAGATTCACACCGTGACGGACGTCTATCTGGGCTTCCGGCGCCAGCCTCATTTCACCATCGCGGCCAAGGCCCTGGCTGACGGAGAGCCGGTCGTCTTGCGGGCCACACTCGACCCGGAGCGAATCTACGCGTATATGCAGACGCTTCCCGAGGCACAGGAGGTCTACGCGTCCATCGTCAACCGAGGGGGTGACTACCAGCTCGTGAACCCGGATCTCGGCACGCCGCTGCAGCGCTCGCCTTTCGTGCCGCCGCCGGACCCCGGCCTCGGCGCAGGAGACGTTGATGTCGACGGGGTCTCGTCCGTGTACGCCTACGCCTGGCTGCAGATGCCACGCTGGGCGCTCATCGTGCAGCCAACCGGCGATCCGGCCCGCGGCCTCGCCGCGCTGCCGCTGCGAATCCCACTGTTCGCGGCCCCGATCATCCTTGCAGTGGGCCTGCTGGTGCTGGCGCGGGCCCGCAAGCTCGTCGCTCTCGAGAGAGATGCCGACCGCACCCGTGCCCAGCTCGAGCACGCCGCAAAGTTGGCCTCGGTCGGCGAGCTGGCGGCCGGAATCGCTCACGAGATCAACAATCCCCTGGCGGTGATCAACGAAGAAGCCGGACTGATCAAGGACCTCATGGACCCGGCATTCGGCAAGGTCGCCGGCCCCGAGGTCCTCCGATGCCATCTCGACGCGATCCAAGAAGCTGTCTTCCGCTGTCGCGATGTCACCCACAAGCTGCTGAAATTCGTGCGCCGAACCGACGTCGAGCTACAACATCACGATGTTCACCAAATCATCGACAGCGTTGTCGACGGCCTGTTGGGTCGCGAGCTCGCCGTCTCCGCCATCGAGCTGGTCTACGACTACGAAGAACCATCCGTCGATCTGATCACTGACCGCAATCAGCTGCAGCAGGTGCTTCTCAACATCGTCAACAACGCCATCGACGCCATCGATAACAAGCCCGGCAAGCTGACGATCTCCACGCGGCGCGCAGGCAAGTGGATCCGTATCGGCATCGCCGACACCGGCTCCGGGATGACACAGGACCAGATCGGCAAGATCTTCCTCCCCTTCTACTCCACCAAGGACGTCGGCAAGGGCACCGGGCTCGGGCTCTCGGTCAGCTACGGCATCGTCAAGGACTTCGGCGGTGAGATCGAAGTCGAGAGCACTCCCGGTGTAGGCAGCAGGTTCACCGTGGTCTTGCCGGCAACGTTCGGCAAGGCAATCCGTCAGACGGAGTAACGGAGCGAAACGGAATCAACGGATGCCAAAGATCCTGTTGGTCGACGACGATGACAACTTTCGCACCTCTCTGGCGCAGCGGCTGAAGCTACGCGGCTACGACACCACGGATGTCGGCGATCCCGAGGAAGCGATCCGTATCGCGCGCAACGATCTCGAGATCGAGGTCATCGTGCTCGATCTGAAGATGCCCGGCATGGACGGCGACGAGGTCCTGCACGAGATCAGGGTTTTCCGGCCCGCGGTCCAGGTGATCATGCTGACGGGTTACGGCAGCGTGAAGTCCGCCATGCAGACGGCCCGTCTCGACGCCTACGCCTATCTCGGGAAACCGGCCGACTTCGACGAGCTACTCGAGACCATCGAGGGCGCACGCGAAGCAAAAGTCCACGCCATGGCGCGGCACGAGATTCCACGGCTCGCCAGGGGTTCCGCTTGGAGGTGGTTGATAGGGAGCCCGAACCACCGCCCCGGTGTGATGATCCTCGGATTGCTGCTCTTTGCCGCCATCGCCTGGGGGCCGACTCCCCAACGGCTTATGACGCTCGTTTCCGCGCCAAAGACCGGACTCGCTTCCGACGCCACACAGGGCTATGCCCACTACGCGGAGATGGAGCCCGGCGAAAGTATCGCCCGGTACTACGGGCACGAGTACAAGCTGGAGAGCACACGGAGCGACGCCTCCGGAGACGCCGTTGTTCTCGAGTTCAGCCCGCAGCAATCAGCCTTTCGCGCCCGTGTGATGCTGGGAATTCTGGTCGCGGCGGCACTGTTCTGGGCCACCGGGGCCGTTCCCATCGGTATCACGGCCCTGTTCGTCGGCGCCTCGATGTACTTCTTCGGCGTCCTGCGTCCCGACGACGTCGCCAAGGCGTTCGCCAAGGACGCCGTGGTGTTCATCTTCGGCGTGTTGGCGATATCGCAAGCTATCAGCAAGACCGGACTCGACCGCCGCATCGGGCTGCTCCTGCTGGGGTCGGCAAGGTCGCTCAAGCGTTTGTTGTTCCTTTTCCTGCCTCTGTTCGCCGTCGTCTGCTCCTTCGTCTCGGAGCACGCGCTCATCGCCTTCATCATGCCGCTGTTCATGGTCATCTACGCCGTATCGACACGCGCGGCAGGTGTGAAACAAGACCGGGCGCTGGCGGTGATGCTGGGCCTTTCGCTCTGCTACGCCGGCAACGCGGGCGGCCCGGGATCGCCCGCCGCCGGCGGCCGCAACGCCGTCATGTTGGGAATCTTGGCCGACTACAACATCGCCCCTTCCTTCGCCGAATGGGTCATGTACGGGCTCCCGTTCGTACCCGTGATGGCGTTCGTGACCGCCACGTATTTCTTCGTGGTCTTCCGCAACAAGCTGCAAGTCAAGGAGCTCGACGCGGCGGCGATCATCCGCAGGTCTTCGGAAAAGATCGGACCGATGAACTCACGTGAGTATCAGACGGCGGCGGTTCTGCTGGCGCTGATCGTCATGTGGATCACCCTGAGCGACACCTTCGGGATGGGAGGCCCGGTCATCCTCTGCATCGTGGTGCTGAACTTCCTCCGTATCCTGCGCTGGAAGGACATCTCCGCGATCTCGTGGGACGTCGTCTTCCTCTACGCCAGCGCCGCCGCTCTCGGTAAAGGCCTCGCCGTTACCGGGGCCGCCCTCTTTCTCGCCGACGGTTTCGTCGGCATCTTGCCGGAGGTCATGAGAAGTGGAGAAGGTCTGGCGATCGCCACCAGCGCGTTTACGGGAGTGACCACCAATCTGATGAGCGACGGCGCCACGGTATCCGCGATCGGTCCCATCACGGTGCCGATGGCGACGCTCTCCGGAACCCATCCGTGGATGATCGGCCTCGCCACCGCCTTCGCCTCCTCTTTCGCCCACGTACTCGTCATCGGCACACCCAACAACGCCATCGTCTACGCCCTCGCCAAGGACCCGGAGACCGGCGAGCAGCTGGTTCGCCTCGGCGACTTCATCAAGCACGGCACCGCGGTTCTCGTACTGTCCTTGCTCGTACTCTGGGTGTGGGTCATCCTGGGGTACTGGCAGCTGATCGGTTTCTGAAAGGGGGACCGCTCATGGATGAAAAAATCAAACTGCTCATCGTCGATGACGAGCTGGACTTCCTCAACTCCATCGCTCAGCGCCTCGAGATGAGGGGGTTCGACGTGGCCAAGGCCCCGAGCGGGGATCTGGCGCTCGAGGCGGCCGCGTCGGGGAGCTTTGACCTCGCCCTGCTCGACCTCAAGATGCCCGGTATGGACGGCACGGATGTGCTGAAGATCCTCAAGCAGGAGCACAGGCACATCGAGGTGATCATGCTGACCGGGCACGGGTCGATCAACTCGGCGGTCGAGTGCACCAAGTTGGGCGCATTCAGCTACCTCTCGAAGCCCTACGAGCTCGACAAGCTCCTCGAGGTGCTCCGCGACGCCTACGAAACGCGCCTGAAGAAGAAGTTCGCCGAGGACGAGACTCGCCTGGCGGAGATTGCCGAGGTGGCAAGCAGGTTCACGCCGGAAGCGATCCTGCGCAACACGCGCGACCAGATGGCGGCGAGTCCGGGGTTTCTGCCGACGCTCTTTCGCGAACTTCGACAACTGGACGACGATGAAAAGTAGTCGCCCGAACGGCTTCGCGGAGCCGACAGGGTGAGCTGGCCGAAGCTGACGCCTCCGGCGCATCCGGACGGGTATGCCTTGTTCGGCGTGAGTCGTCCGGACACGGTCGTCGATGTCACGCGCGTGGCCGTGCTGATGAGCCATTACTACGGCGCTCAGCCGCTCGCTCTACACGTGGCGCTGGGAGAGCAGGCAACGTGGGAGGGTCGCGTAGACCTCGAAGGCGAGCGGCTGTTCGAGCTCGCCCGCGCCGCGGCCCGAGATCTCGGCTATCCCTTGCGCAGCTACTCGGAGTTCGCCGGCGAGATCGCCGGCGGTATTCGACAGGCCGCGCGCAGCCTGCAACCGCGTGTTCTGATACTCGGGCAGTCCTACGGCCAAGGCACACACCGTTTCGCGCGCATCGCTGATTCCGTCGCCGACGGCGAATCCTGGCCGCTGATCCTCATCCGTTTCCACAGCGTCACGAGCTTCCAACGCGCCATCGTGCCGCTGGAGAACTCGACCGAGCTGGCAGGGTTGCTCCCCGTGCTGAGCGCGCTGGAAGAGATCGGCTGCCGAGCTACGGTGCTGGAAGGGCAATCCTCCGTCGACTCGATCGTCGACGAAGCCAACGACGATGACCTCATCGTCATGCACACCGCCCACTGCGGTTCCTCCCCCAACGCCTCGTCCTGCCGGCTGGCCGACGAGCTCGCCCAACAAACCAAGCTCCCCATACTTCTGGTGCGGGGGGACTTGCGCCCGACCTCCGAGCCCGCGTAGGGGGCAGGGGTGCCGGAAACGGCGCGTCTGCGGCGTTGCGCTTGTTCGACTGCCCTACGACGTACTTTCAGTACGCCTCCGGGCATCCTCACGGCGCGCGCCTTGCAGCCGCACCGTTTCCGGCCCCCCTATTCTAGAAAGAACCGCTCTAGAAAGAAGCGCCGTGCGGCTATAGGTGTCGCGGTTGGCACGAGATAGCTCTGATCGTTGGCGCGATGATTCCCCGTTTTCCGGGAGGGTCCGTGTGGCACACCGTCACAGGGTGGCCGAGAGTGCCGCGGATGCAAGGCGCGCGCAGAGAGGGCGACCGCAAGCGTACACCCGTACGCTGGAGAGAGCCCGAACAAGCGCAACGCAGCAGACGCGGTGCTATCGGCCACCCTCTCTTATTAGTGCATTTCCCACTTTATGAACGGGGCCTTGACATCAACCATCGCGTTGACGATGAGCTCGACGAGGCCGCCGTAGGTAATGCCGCTCTTGTCCAGGGCGCCGTAGTAGTTAAGCATGTCCCGGATCTGGCCCTTGCAGTTTGAGCAGGGAGCACAGACGAACTTCTTCACATCCGGTTCCGGGTGGTCGGAAAAGGCGTCCAGGATCTGCTTGAACTTCATGCGGCCGCCGACGCTGACGCGCCAGTCCTCGAAGTTATTCGCCGACATGATGGCGAAGCCGCTACCGCCGCCACAGCAGTAGTTGTCGACACCATGCGGCGTCATCTCCCGGAACTGCGGGCACAGGTGCTTCAGGATTCGCCGCTGCGGCTCGACGATCCCCAGGTTGCGCACGATATTGCAGGGATCGTGCAACGTCACGGGGAAGTCGTTCTTCGAGGGATCGAACTCGATCTTGCCGCTGAAGACGATCTCCTCGAGCAGGGGCAGGCAACTCTCGCGCGGCACCGAGTCGGACGGAAGCACGCGATCGGAGATCGTCAGCATGGCCTTGTGCTGGTGGCCACACTCGCCGGCCACAACCCTCTTCGCCTTCAGCTTCTTGGCGATTCCGGCATGGGTCAGGGCGATACGCGCCAGCTGCATGTCGTCGTAGAAAAGCCCGTAATTGACACCGTCGTACCCGGTCGAGTCGGAGGCCAAGGTCCAATCGATACCCGCCGCGTCGAGGATGATGGCGAACGCACCGGGGTTCTCCGGCCAGGCCATGATCTCGCCGGCATTGTGCATCAGGAGGACGTCAGCGCCTTCCTTGTCCCATTGCGTCTCCACCTGGATTCCGGTCTCGTCGACCATGTCCTCGTCGATGAACTCGACGTTGTCCTTGACGACGACCGTGTTCATGCCCGTGGACGAGCCGACCGCGAGTTGCTGCACGGTTCCCTTCTCGTGCAGCTCCACCGGCGCCCAGCCGAGCTCCTGGCTGAAAAGCTTGCGCAGCTCGTGGGCGATGAGCCCGTTGTCGACGCCGATGGGGCACGCCTGCGTGCACCGCCGGCAGAGGTTGCACCGATAGGTGAGCTCGTAGAGTCGAGTGATCGTCGCCCAGTTCAGGTCGACGTCCGCGCCGGTGATCGGCGCCAGGAGCTTGCCGGCGGGCTTCGTGTACTTCTTCACCAGCCGGCGAAAGACCTCCGATCGGTAGGTGGGTCGGTAGATCTCGTTTTCGCCGCTGGCTTTGAAAATATGGCAGGCGTCGCTGCACGTCTGGCAACCGACGCAGTACTCCAGCGACATGACCAGCGGCTGGAGAAATGTCCAGTTGTTCTCCTTCGAGAGAAGCTTCTTGAGCCCGTCGACGAACTGGTCCACGTACTTCTGTTCGTCCTCGGGCGTCTGGGGCTCGGGAATGCTCAAACCCACGACGCCGTCGAGGGTGCAACTCATGCGGCTCTTGGCCTCTTTCGACAGCTCCTTCCACCCGGGTTGGTCCTCGACCTTGTCGTACGGTGCGGGAAGCGGAAAAAGGTCGTCCGGGCCGATCGGGGAAACAACGGGAAGCTCACGGCGACCGATATCCCTGATCTCCACACGGCGGCTCATTGCCCCGACTCCTCGGATCCGGTGCTGGTGGCGATGTCCACCCAGTTCTTCTTTCCGTCGGCACCGAGGTGCGGCGCGGCCCACGATACGGGCTGCTTGAGCAGCTCCTGGATCTCTTTCTCCATCTTGCTGCCGGGCGCCAGCGGTTCATCGTCCCAGCGGATCTGGTGATAGGTGAAGTACTTGGCGACGAAATGCATCATCGGCGTGAAGGGCAGGTAGGCCAGGAAGACGCCCGCCAGGATCACGTGCGCGGCCAGCAAGCCCGGAAAGGCTGCTGACAGGTCGGCGCTCACGAGGGCTCCCAGGAAGCCGGTCATGGCCGTCGGGAAATCGGCCAACGCGGAGACCGCCAGCCCTCCGGTGACGAAGAAGGCGAGCAGCACCAGAAGATTGATGAAGGTCAGCGGGGTGGCGATCGTTCTGAGCTTGGGGTCGAACAGGCGGCTGAACAAGACTCCGAGCGCGCCTACGGCGCCAAGGCCGTAGCCCGCCATCCCCAACGCTGTGATGACGGTGCCCAGCGCACCGAGGTCCGGCCCGACGAGCCCGGCAAATCGAGCTATCCCTCCGACAACGAGCAGGCCAACCATCCCCGTGAGCAGGTAGAGGCCGAAGTGAAACGGAAACGAGAACCACCACAGTCGTCGATTGTGCTCGAAAAGCGCCTTGAGGAAGGTGATCTCCTTGACCATGTACATGATCTCGGCCGCGTGGTCCTTCTCACGCGGCTTCGACCACCATTCCGGCTCTTCGAGGTAGGAACCTCCGTACTCCCCTTTTCCCTTCTCGTGGGGGACCGGTGCGAGCTCCCAACGAAGATGCACCGGCATCTTCGCGATCTTGAGTGAACGAACGGCGAAAGCCACGGCGAATACCGCCAACAGCAGATACGACACCACGATGAGGATGGCGCCGGACATTTAGCTACTCTCCTGTTTCGTGTGCTGGATCCTCTGCATGATCTTGTTGATCACTTCGTCGGTGCTCCGACATTCCGAGGGATCGTGCAATAGGTGCTTGATGTCTTCGGTACACAACGAGCCGAGCCGATAAACGTGACAGCGTCGGCATTCGTTTCCCTGCGGGGCGCAACTCATCCCCTTGATGGCCCAGCAGGGACGGGTCGTATTCTGGTACGCGGTGCAGGTCTTGCGCCTCTCTTCACTGCAGGGCAGCAGGTCCCAACAGGGCACCAGAGCCTGCATCCTGCGTATGCCCTCGAAGTTGAGACCGAGATCCTGGATCAGATGCTGGATGTACTCGACACGGCGGATGTCCTCGAGCGAGAAAAGCCGGTGTCCGGACGGGGTCCGATGGGCGATGAGAAGCCCTTCGTTCTCGTATTTCCGCACCGCCGAAACGGACAGTCCGACCCGCTCTGCGAGAACGCCGATGGAGATGACCGGGTCGCCGAATCCGTTGGAAGAGCCGGCGCTGGAGGTCGTAGCCGTGCCCATGAGCCTATACGAGATTTCTGAGTCCGATATATGAAATATATCAGAAGTCGTGCAGCCTAGCTACACCGAACGGTGTAGGAATTCTGTGAAAACGGCGGCGCGTCGGTTACCCGATGAGCTCGGTAACCAGCTTCAGGAACTGCTCGTGGTCAACCGGCTTGGAGATGTACCCCTCCGGCGGCGGCACCTGCCGCCGCGTGGAGATGAACTTCTGAAACTCCCCGGACACCCCGGTGATGATGATCACCGGGATCCCCTTCATCTCGTCGTCTTCCTTCAACCTCCGGTAGACCGCCACACCGGATTTCTCGGGCATGGTGATATCGAGTGTAACGAGATCGGGCAAGCCGGCCTCCAGAACAGCCACGGCTTCGGTGCCGTCTTTCGCCACCACGGTGGCGTAGCCATTGTCCTTGAGGACGGTGGTAAGAAAGTCGCGCGCGTCGGGCTCATCATCCACGACGAGCACGGTCTTCGCGTCTTCAGCCATCGAAAACATCCCCTTTTGCTCGTGTCCCGGGGGGCAACCTCTCAGGACACTGGGTTGGATTCCTCCGGCTCCGGCTGAGGGGGCCGTATTCTTGGCAACTTGACGACAAACCGCGTTCCGGCGCCAGGCTCGGATTCGAGCTCGATGATACCCCCGTGAGCTTGCGCGATCTTCTCGGAGATGAAGAGTCCGAGACCGGTACCCGTTCCCTTCGAAGAGAAAAAGAGCGTAAACGCCTTCTCCCGGGTCTCCTGGTCCATGCCGATGCCGTCGTCCTCGACCTCGAACTGAACGTGATCCTGAAACCCAAAAAGTCTCAGCGACACGGCGCCGTCGGTTCCGTTGGAGTCCAGGCGGCACGCGTCGAGCGCGTTCTCGAGCAGGTTGGCCAGAAGAGCCCGGGTGGCCTGGGGGTCGGCCTCGAACTCGCCGGCGTCGTGGTCGATCTCGGTCGAGATCTGCACACCGAGCTCCCGAGCCCGGCTCTCCTGCATCGAGCGGGCCTCCTCCGCAACTTCGGGAGCGGAGAGGACTTCCCAGCTCGGCACTCGATCCTTGGCGTAATACAGAATGTCCGAGACCAGGCTCTTGATGCGGGCTACGTTGCGCTGGACCGTCGCCCAGCCTCGCTCCACCCGCTCATCATTGCCCTTGGCTCTGCCGGTGTCGACCAGATACATCCCCCCTGCGAGCCCGTTCAGCAGCCCCTTCAGTCCGTGCGACACGGAGCCGATCAGCAACCCCAGAGACGTGAGCCGGTCCTCCAGCTCCCGCACCGCGGTGATGTCGGCGCTCATCTCCATGACGGCGGTAAGCCGACCTTCAGCGTCGTGCAACGGCGCCGTCGTCACCAGCGTGTTGCGTGGCTTGCCGTCGAGCCCCGTGACGAGCTCTTCGCGGGAGTGCGAGATCCCATCGGTGAGCGTCTCGAGCACCGGGCACGGTGCGCAGGGCTCGGTGCGGTGCTTGTAGACTTCATAGCATTTGCGCCCGAGGCCGTTTCCGAAAGCCTCTCGGAAGGCGCGGTTGGATTCGATGATGTTGAGTCCGACGTCCTGAATGGAGATGTAGCAAGGCACCTCGTTGAACATCAAACGAGTGCTCTGCTCGGTGCGGCGCAACCGACGCTGCAGGTTCTGGATGCTCGTTATGTCGGTCGACGCCTCGATCACCCCCGTGATCTGGCCACTCTCATCCCGAACGGGTTTCGTGTACGCGAGTGTCGAGACGAGTTTTCCGTTGAGTGTCGTCACCTGCTCACGGCTCTCGTACCGCCGCCCGTCGCGAAACGTCTTGGCGACGGGACAGACCTCACACCGCTCCGACCGGCCCTTGTAGACCTGGTAGCAGTAACGGCCTTCCCAGTCGCCGAAATCCCGGCGGAAGCGCTCGTTGGCGTCGACGATGCGAAACTCGCGATCCTGGACAGTCAGGTACCCGGGCATCGCCTCGAAGTACTGCTGATAACGCGATTCCATCGTTCCTCGCTATTTCTCCTTGTGCTCCTCCACCTCGAGGACCTTGCGCACGTTGAGAATGAGCTCGTCCTCGTCGACCGGCTTGTCCATGTAGCCCTCGGGCTTGCGAACCGAGCGGTCGTAGATGAGCTTGCGGAGCTCCGGGCGGCCGGTGACGACACAGATCTTCAGACCCGCGAGCTCGGGCTCATCACGCAGTAGCTCGTAGACTTCGCCCACGTCTCGACCCGGCATCGACAGGTCGAGTGTCAACAGATCCGGCTTCAGGTCGCGGGCCATCTCGAGCGCCTCATCGCCGGTGGTCGCGCGGTGCACAGTGGCTCCGTTGTCCTCGAAGACGGCGGCCAGGAATTCCACTTGGTCGGGCTCGTCGTCGGCAACCAGCAGTACCCTGCCGGAGAGGGGGAGCCCCTCTGCGGCGGCAGGAGCCTCGGCGACAACCGGCGCCTCGGCGGCAACCGGAACTTCGGCGGCAACCGGAACTTCGGCAGCAACCGGGACTTCCTCGGCGGCAACCGGAACCTCGATGGCGACCGGAACTTCTTCGATCACCTCGGGCTCGATACCCGGAACGACGACCTTCTCTTCGATGACGATGGCGTTGGCGACCAAGGCGACGAGCTGCGTCACCTCCATGCCGAGCTCGTAGTGTCGGATCAGGTCGCCCAGCCCGTCGACGCAGTTGTGGCACGACGTCACCACCACCTCGGCGCCGGTGTCACGCAGCTGGTTGGCCTTGACGATCCCCGACTTGAGACGCCGCGGTGTGTACTCCGACATCGACATGGCGCCGCCACCGCCGGTGCAGCAGTAGTTCTCCGCGCGATTCGGGTACATCTCGCGGAAGTCGCTGCACACCAGGCTCAACAGCTCGCGGGGCTCCTCTGTGAGTCCGCAGCTGCGGGCGTTGTTGCACGAGTCGTGAAAGGTCACGGACTTGGTGTTGCGACTCTTGTCGACCTTGATGCGCCCCTCCTTGATGTAGCGGAGCATGGTCAACACCGAGCTTTCCATGTCGAACGCGATGTCCTTTTGCGCCCAGTTCGGCCCCTCGCAGCGCGTCGACCGATACCCGTGGCCGCACTCCGAAATGACCAGCTTCTTGGCGTTCAACTCCTCGACCTTCTCGAAAAGGCGGCCGGCCACGGAGCCGCCGAGCGCGTCGTCGCCCGAGAAGAGGCCGAAGTTGGTCATGTCCCAGCCCTCGGAGGGCATGGTCCAGTTCTCTCCGGCGACATGGAAAATCTTGGCCGCATCGGCAATGCTGCGCGGATCGTACTTCACCTCGCGTGGATTGATCGCGTAGATAACGTCGGCGTCCTCGACGTCGATCGGAATCGAAACGCTGGGATCTTCGAGCTCGTCCTGCAGCTCCTCTTCCATCCACTCGAGCGTGTCGAGGTAGTCCTCCTTGAGGACGCCCATCTGGTTGCCGATCTCCCACTGGTCGCGGCTCACCACGGCAACGCCCTCGGGCTGTACGCCGACGGACACCAGCAGCCCTCGGGCCATGCGATTGACGGTGGCGAAGTCGACGCCCATCGGGCAATTGATCGTGCAGCGGCGGCAATTCGTGCACTTGCCGAAGGCGATGTCCTTCATCTCCTCCAGCTCTTCGTCGGTGAAGACGCTGCCGGCCTTCACCCACCACGGAAACACGCGCCCCGTCCAGTCATAGTGGCGCTTGAACAGCTTGCGGATGCGATCGGCCTTGTAGGCCGGCGCGTAGGTGGGATCCTCGGGGTTGGCGATGACGTAGTGGCAGGAATCGGTGCACAGTCCGCAGTGCACGCAGGCAACCATCGACCCGGCGATCTGCCGGTTCAGCTTCTGCCCGAACCGCTCGAGAACCTTCTCTGCCTTGTGTGACCTCGTTTGGGTCTGGCTCACGGGATCGTCTCTTTCGTCGGCGGCTAGTTGCCGGCCGATCCGCGCTCCATCGGGTATACCCCCCGATGCGCCAGGGTCTTGCCCAGGTAGTAGCGCGTGAACGGATAGTAGAGGTAGTGGGAGATCTTGCTGAACGGCACGTACACGAGGAAGAACGCCGTCAGGAAGAAGAACGTCAGCAGGTGCCACTCCCCGTTTGCCGTCTGGTTCGGCACCGCCAGAAACGCGAAGGCGAACCAGACGGTGAGCAGCAGCAACGAAAAATAGTCATCCGGCGAGCTGATGGCCCGCATGTGCATGTTGCCGACGCGACGCACGATGCGGATCAAGCCGACGACGAAGGCGGCACCGATCGACACCTGCAGGGCCAGCACCACGGTGCGGCTCTCCAGCCAGGCCGGGGCGTACGGAATGATGAACGAGAGCGCGATCGCCGCCGTGACGCCGATGTGGAAGATCACGAACTGCGCGTACAGGAACGGCTTCGTCCGTGTGCTTTCCATCGACCACGGCATGGCGATGTTGGCCCATGAATAGAGGATGCCCTTGGCCTTGCCGCGATCGATCATGCCGGTCGGAGCCTGACGCTCCTTGCCGGCCTTGAAGCGCAGGAACCAGGCGATCCTGGTCACGTAGACCAGCGCCATGAACCCCAGGGCAACCTCCTGGAGCGCATGTGCCGAAAAATGCAGGAGCTCGCTCATGTCAGCTTCTCGGTCTTGCCCAGGTCCGCAAGGGCGGACTGGAAGGAGTCGAATTGGGGCGTATCGAACACGCAGATCGTGACCTCGGCCAGGGCGCTGTCACCACCGAGGTGCTCCCGGAGACTCTCGAGCATGACGCGCGCGGAGACGGCGGGCGCCACGCCGTGGTAGCCGGCGCCCATCGCCGGAAAAGCCAGACTCTTGATTCCCTTCTCTTCGGCACGACGCAAGGAAGCCAACATGGTGTCGCGCAGTTTCTTCTCCGTGTCCTCTTCCTGAAACCGAGGGCCCACCGCATGGATGATGTATTCGGCCTTCAGCTTTCCGGCCCCGGAAACAACGGCCTCGCCGGTCTCGATCGGCGCCATCTCGTCGAGCTCTTTCTGCACCGACGGTCCGCCACGCATGGCGATGGCGCCACCGAAACCCGACCCCAGGGCGAGATCGCGTTGGGCATAGAGAACGAACGCTTCGACCTCCAGATCCGTGATGTCGTCGCGGATCAACCGAACGACGCTCTGATTGATACGTGTGCCTTCCATCTCGGCAACGGGCATGGCATCTCTCACCTGCTGGCTTGCTCCGGCTTCACGACCCGTCATGGTGCACCACTCCCGAAGAGGTCGATCGGGTGATAGGCGCGACGGGTACACGGGGGCCAACGGCCCTCGCCGTGCATCGTTTTTGCCGGCCCGCAAGCATGGTCATCCTGGATGGATTATACTCTGATAATCACACCGTTGTATCGTCTTTTGCGACGAACAACAAGCCGCCGGCCGATTAAGGTGTGGTCTGTGTGTAATTACCCGTTTGCGGTGCAGCCAGAGACGTTTGTCGCGCGGCGCGGCGACGCCACGCGTTCCTTCTGCAACGGCGATCGACACTCGCGGCCCCCTGCCCCTCGAAGAGGAGATCCGAACCATGGAACCCCTGGAAATCCTTCGCAACGAGCACGGCTTGATCCGGCAGTATCTGGACAACCTGCAACTCGCTGTCGCGAAGCTGGAGGACGACGTACACCCGCCCAAGGAGTTCTTCGAACAGGCGGTAGAGTTCGCCCGCACGTTCGCCGACTCTTTCCATCACCTCAAAGAGGAGCACATCATGTTCGTGCGCCTCGCGCAGCGAAAAGAGGGGGCGCTCGACGGCGAGATCGAGGCGCTGCGGCATCAGCACGAGGGCGCCCGCAACTACATCGCCACGATCGCCGAGTCGATCGACGGGTACGCCGAGGGCAAGCCGATTCCCACCAGCCGCCTCCTCGAGAGCACCGCCGCGTACGTGGCTCTGCTCCGCAATCACATCCACAAGGAGGACCACGTCTTTTTCCCGCTGGTCGGTGAACTGCTGACCGAAGAGGAACATGCCGCGCTCAAGGTCGAGTTCGCGCGTGCGGCGGAAAAGGCGGGCGAAGACGCCTTCGAACGCCATCACAAGATGGTCGTCGACATGGGCTCGATGTTGATCCACATGTAGCCGGAGTCAGCCATCTCCTCGTCCCTCATCCGATGAGCTCCCCGTGAGGTAGCTAATCCGCATTCCCTTCCCGGCCGGGCCCCAAAGCCCGCCGGGGCCGCTCCAGGCGGAGACCGCGACATGTTCGACATTGCTCTCGTCTGTGTGATCATCGTCGTCTTCCTGATCCTGTTTGCTTCCGAGAAGCTCAGGGTCGATCTGGTCGCCATTCTCTTGATGACCCTCCTGATGGTCATCGGGCTGTTCCGGGACAACTGGGTAACGCCCCACGAGGGAATCTCCGGCTTCAGCAACGAAGCCACGGCCACGATCGCGGCCATGTTCGTGCTCAGCGCCGGCCTGATGAAGACCGGCGCGGTGGCCTGGATCAGCCAGAAACTCGGCCGATTGGGTGGAAGCAACGAGCTCTGGTCCTTTGTTCTGTTGATGGTCACGGTCGCTGTCATCTCGGCGTTCATCAACAACGCCGCCGCCGTTGCCGTCTTCATCCCCATCACCATCAAGATCTGCCGCCAGCACCGCATCAGCCCCACGAAGATGCTGTTGCCCCTGTCTTTCGCCTCGATTCTCGGTGGCACCTGCACCCTGATCGGGACCTCGGCGAACATCTTGGCGAGCTCGATCGCCACCGAGCGCGGGCTCGCGCCCTTCGGCATGTTCGAGCTCAGCCGCCTCGGGCTCATCTTCTTCTTCGTCGGCCTCGTCTACCTGATCTTCATCGCCCGGCCCATGCTGCCGGCCCGGGTCAAGAACGACGATCTGTCGGAGAAATACGCCCTCGGCGGCTATATCACCCGGGTGGTCGTCGACAAGAAATCGTCGCTGGCCATGTCGACGCCCGCCGAGAGTCGCGTCGCCGAGCGATACGACGTGACCATCCTGGAGATCAGACGAGGCGATGAATGCCTGGTGTCCGGCTTGCGTGACATCCACATCCACGAGGGCGACGTCCTGCTCGTGCGCGGCTCGATCCAGAGCATCATGGAAATGACGTCGATGGAGGGCCTCGCGATCCGATCGCAGTCGAAATACGCCGAAGTCGACCCTACCGGCTGCGAGGCGGTCCTGGCGGAGGGCGTGCTCGCGCCCTCGTCTCCCCTCGTCGGTCGTACCCTGAAGCAGGCGGACTTCCGTCAGAAGTACGGCGTCTTCGTGCTTGCGATCCAGAAGCACGGGGAAGTGATTCGGGACAAGCTCGGGGATTTCCGCCTGGAAGCCGGCGATACCCTGCTGCTGCAGGGACGGAAGGGCTTCATCGAAAACCTCGTCGAGGATCCGAGCTTCTTGATCCTGCAGGCTCTCGACGTGCCGGCGATGCGGACCAACAAGGTTTTCATCGCGGTCGGCACGATTGCGAGCGTAGTGCTTCTCGCCGCTTTCAATGTCATGCCCATCATGGTCTCGGCCATCCTCGGTTGCATCGTGATGGCGGTCAGCGGCTGCATCAACCTGCAGGAGGCGTACGACGCGATCGATTGGTTCGTGATCTTCCTGCTAGCCGGCGTCATCCCCCTCGGCATCGTCATGGAGAACACCGGGACGGCGGACTTCATCGCTCAGGGAATCACTCAGCTCGCGGCCGCCTGGGGACCGGTGGCCCTGGTGTCGATCTTTTATCTGATGGCCACTGTGTTCGCCGCCATCATGTCCCACAACGCGGCGATCATCCTGCTGCTGCCGATCGGCATCGCGTCCGCGCACGGATTGGAGGTCGATCCGAGGCCCTTCGTCATGGCGATCACGTTCGCCGCCGCGTCGTCGATGGCAACTCCGTTCGGCTATCACACCAACCTGATGGTGTACGGGCCGGGCGGTTACAAGTTCAGCGACTTCGTCAAGATCGGAATACCGCTGAACATCATCCTGTGGATCATCGCCTCGCTCACCATCCCGATCTTCTGGCCGCTCTGAGCGTCCGGCGGGGCAAACAATCCGGAGGCGCGGCCCGCGCGCCCGCTCGGTGTGGTTTTTGCCTGCCATTTGTGGACAGGCAGTTCGTCCCCCGGTTAAAATGCGGATTACTCAGTCCTAATATCCGATCTAAGTATCGTGCTCGGCAAGCCTCCCGTGATCGGCAAAAAATTTGGTGCGCCGAAGGGCCGCCGGGAGATCCCGCCCCCGGAGCCCCCGGCCGAGGGCGCGGCAACAAGTCGGACGAGACCAAAATGCGGGGGGACGGGAGCTGTCGAGAATGGCCGAAGACACCTTGACGATCACGGACGACCGCACCGGAAAGGCCTACAAGGTACCGATCGCCTACGGCACGTATCCGGAGTACGGCGCCCACATCCCCTGCCAGGAGCTCCGCAAGATCAAGGCCTCCGACACGGACTTCGGCCTGCTTGCCTACGATCCTGGATACGGCAACACGGGCTCTTGCAAGAGCGCCATCAC